>JASHQB010000369.1 GCA_030037775.1 Candidatus Acidiferrales bacterium | reverse complement strand
TGCCGACGATCAAGCTCTTCGCGCCGCAGCGCAGAAGACCGTTACCGACGAAGGCTGCCAGGCCGACCCGTCAATTATTTCGGTCAATCGCGCCCAGGCCGCATCGTAATAGGCATTTGCGGGTAACTTTGCCGATGGTTTCCGAGCGCGACGCTGCAATGACCTGCCCTTTTTGCAATAGCGCGCTTACGTATAAGGACGTGGAGATGTGGGGATCATTCAACTGCCCACACTGCCACAAGCTGCTTCGTGTGCATCGAAACTACGGGGCACGAATCCTGCGACTTGTTGTGATTACTGCAGCTGTTTTTTATGTACTGTTTCATCTTTCATCCCGGGTTAGGGTTCATCCCGACATAGCCTTCAGTGTGAACTTACTAGTGGTCGGTACGATTGATGAGTACGCGATGCGCTTACTGCCGGCAAAACTGGAGCCGGCCAGCGGACTTATCGCGTTCTAAGTGAGCAGGCGTACTTAATTATTGTTTGCGCCTATACCTGAGATTCTTTGCCGATTCGATGCAGACAAACTGCATTTCGCCAGGCTTTTTCTTGGTAAACGGGCACACTCGGAAATCGCCAAACGCTTCCGTTTCGAAGCTTGTCATTTTCAGGCCTAACTCCCCCGGCAGTTCGTCGTCATGAACGCCGAGGATCTGCCTCGTCCCAATCTTCCTATTCGCGCCGAAGGTGTGCCGTTGTAAAAACTAAGGCGACCATGGACTACGAAACACTTAGCAACGATCCCCGGATTTTGCGCACAAACACTCTTTGTGCTCTTGGAAGCGCTTCCGTTCGATAACGATTCCTGGCTTGAAACAGAAAATGGAAAGCACAAACAAATAGACAGGATTAGGAAACGCAGCGCTGACATCGCGCTAATCCGCCGATGCTGCCGGCACGTGCGCCGCGCGCTGTTAGGCATTTATGGAATCTCGAAGACTTCCAACTTAGAGTGCTGGATGAGAGCGAATCTATGTCCATCAGGCGAAATCGTTGGCCTAGGAATGAAATAGGATGGGCGGGGATCCCAACGCAATTCGAACAATTGTTTTCCTGAGTCGGTGTCAAGAACACGGACACGTGCAAAGTTGTGTGGCCGCGCGTCGTCGATATCAAAGAAATACACGATTGAATTCCATTGTGTATACGACTGCTCAAGCACGCAAAATCGTGAACCTGATCGGTTGGGAATCAGCGTTGTATCAAAGCCCAGGGTAACGGGAATATTGTACAGGCGAGTACCATCGAGTTTCTGAACTCGAATTTCCTTAGAATTGCTGAACAGGCCATCCGCAGAGACGCTGTCACTTATAATGGTGTTGCCGTCTAATAGACGCATTGTCAAGTTCGACGGTGCGGGCTGATTGAGGACTTGAAGTGTCGACGAATCGAGTAAATCCACCTGGGTCTGCCCATATCCACCAGCGAGCAATCTCGTCCCACCGGGTAATACCCGGACTGGCCCGCTGTGGTGGAACGCTCGGCCACAAACCAGATTGGAAGAACAAACATGAATGCCCTCTTCGTTGAAAACCACAAACCGGCCCTCGTTCGTCGCGCCGACCGACCCATCGTCTTTCTCGACGGGATACTTGTCCATCTTTATGATCTTCTTTGAGTTCACGTCAAATAGCACAAACTGCGCCGGCGGTTGATCCGTGAACGTTTCCACGGGCTTCAAGTAATCCTCGTTAACAGCCACAAGAAGCAGGTCATTAGAGAGGAATCTCAGATCGGTGTAATCAACTATCTGGTCAGCTTTCACTAAATTGGGGAATCCGTATTGCTGCAAATCTACGGAGAGAATCAGGTCCCGCGGCCGGCTGCTTTGACATCCCCAAACGAGAAACACTGCGGCGAGCATCGCAGTCCGACCGACAGCCACTGGGCGCATAACGAAGCATTATACGACTTTAGTACGACAATTTTTGATTAGTCGGCGGGGACGTGGGCGGCGCGCTGAGGCGTTCCGCGTTTTTTGCGGTTTTCGGCGGCAGCTCCGATGAACGCCGCGAACAGCGGATGCGGCGCGAGCGGCTTCGACTTGAACTCCGGATGGAACTGGCATCCCAGAAACCACGGGTGCTCTGGCGCTTCCACAATCTCCACATACACGCCATCCGGCGTCTTGCCGCTGATTTTGAATCCGGCGGTCTTGAGCGGCGCTTCGTAATCGCGATTGAACTCGTAGCGGTGCCGGTGCCGCTCGGAAATCTCTGTCGTTCCATATGCGCGCGCCGCAAACGAACCCTCTTCCAGTTTGCACGGCCACGCACCCAGCCGCATCGTCCCGCCCATTTCGTCGACGCCCAGCAGTTCGCGCAATTTGTAAATCACGCGATACGGCGTCTGCGCGTCAAACTCCGTCGAATTCGCATTCACCAGCCCCGCCACGTGCCGCGCATATTCAATCGTCGCGCACTGCATGCCCAGGCAAATCCCGAAGAACGGCACTTTCCTTTCGCGCGCGTACTGAATTGCGTAAACCATTCCTTCGATTCCGCGCTTCCCGAATCCGCCCGGCACCAAAATCCCGTCCACATGCCGCAGCCGCTGCTCCGCCATCTCCAGCGACTCAATCTCGCCCGACTCGACCCACTCGATCACCACTTTCGCGCGGTGCGGCAGCCCGCCATGCATCAGCGCCTCGCGCAAACTCTTGTACGCATCTTCGAGCTGCACGTATTTCCCCACCACGCCGATCCGCACCTCGCCTTCCGGATGCTCCAGCCGCTCCAGCATTCCCACCCAGCGCGACATGTCCCGCGGCGCCGCCTCTAAATGCAGCAGCCGCAAAATCTGTTCGTCGAATCCCTCCGCCGCCAGCGACATCGGCACTTCGTAAATATTTTTTACGTCCGGCGCCGAAATCACGCTCGCCTGATTCACATTGCAGAAAAGCGCGATCTTCGCCTTCAACTCCGGCGCAATCGGATGGTCGCTGCGGCACAGCAAAATGTCCGGCTGAATTCCAATGCTCAGCAATTCCTTCACGCTGTGCTGCGTCGGCTTGGTCTTGTGCTCACCCGCGGTGGGAATGTACGGCACCAACGTCAAATGCACATAAATCGCGTTCTCCGGCCCCAGCTCCAACCGCATCTGCCGGATCGCCTCCAAAAACGGCAGCGATTCGATGTCGCCCACCGTCCCGCCAATCTCAACGATCACCACGTCCACGTCGTCCGCCACTTTGCGAAACGCCGCCTTGATTTCATCCGTGACGTGCGGAATCACCTGCACCGTTTTCCCCAGATAATCCCCGCGCCGCTCCTTCGCCAAAATCGACTCGTAGATTCTCCCCGTCGTCCAATTGTGGTCGCGCGTCAGCTTGGCGTTCGTGAACCGCTCGTAGTGCCCCAGGTCGAGGTCCGTCTCCGCGCCATCGTCCGTCACATACACTTCGCCGTGCTGATAGGGCGACATCGTTCCGGGATCAACGTTCAGGTAGGGATCGCACTTCTGGAGGGTGACTTTCAGGCCCCGCGATTCCAGCAGGCAGCCCATCGAGGCCGCCGCCACTCCTTTGCCGAGAGAGGAAACCACGCCACCCGTTACAAACACATACTTCGGGCGCGTCACCAAGGCTTCCGCGATTCCTCCTAGCTAAGGTAGGCGCAACTCGTACAAATCATTATTGTCGGTTTCTTCTTCCTTGTCAATTCCTGCTTTTTTCGAATCACGCCGCTATTTTCGCGCCACAACTAAACTCCGATACCCTGCCCCCGGCGCGCCAATCTGCACATCCCGGAAGCCAGCATCTTCGAGCAGCGACTTCATCTCTTTCCGCGAATACTGGCCGCCCATCGTCACCAGCAGCATGTCAACGCTATACGCCGCCGCGGCCACCGGTCCGCTGCGATCATCGTTGTACAAAACCTCACGCAAGATAATCTTCCCGCCCGGCGGCAAGCTCTCGAAACTCTTCCGCGCCAGAAACTCGCCCTTCTCCTTCGGCCAGTCGTGCCAGATATCGCCATAGAGATGCACATCCGCTTCCGGAAACGCATCACTAAACATATCCGCCGCCACTGTGCGAATCCGATCGCCTAGCCCGAATCTCCCAATGTACTGTGCCGCCTCAACCGTCACAGGAGGCGTGTCCAGCACTATGCCCTTGAGATGCGGCCACTGCAGCAAAACACCTACCGTCTGTGCCCCCGAACCGCCGCCCACGTCCAGCAGCACGCGTGCCTCCGACAAATCGACCGTCTCCGGCCAAGTCAATGCGGAGCCGATGCTGTGAGCGTACATCGCCCGCGTAAACACCCTCGCGAACGCCTTCATGACTTCTGGATCGCTGAACACGTCCTTGCCCCCGCCCACTTGCGGCGAATTTTTCAGCACCGCATTCTTCAGCGTCTCGACTGACCACAACTTGTGATTCGCCACCAGAAAATCCAAATATCCTCCCAGCGATATCGGGCTTTTCTCGTCCAGATATTCCTTCGACACGGACGTCAGCGCGAACACGCCGTCCCGAGCCCCCACCAGGCCGAACGCTGTCAGCATTTCCAGCAGCACGCTCGCAGGGCGCGGTTCGATCTTCAGCGCCTCGCAAACTTCTTCCAAGCGCCGCGGCCTCTCTCCAAGCACTGAAAATAGTTTCAGATCGTGAGCTACGAGTAATGCAGGAGAACCCCAAAATGCGAAAATCAAATCCCAAATTGCGTGATCATCAGACTGCGGTTTGGAAATTGCGGACGACGCCGATGCGCTCATCTGTGTGGCCCCCTGGTCTTATTCGTTCAATCGACCCTTCTTTCGCCCGCACCATACATCCGTCGCCTATTCCCGGTCAACCCGCTGTTTTTGCATCGCGCCGTGTTCACAATTTTTCGTGACACTTGCCCCCGCATCGCGTAACAATGCCGCGGTCAAATTCCTTAGGAGTCATTCATGAACCGCGACCCTCGCGTCTCCCGCCGTTTTTTCCTCCGCACTTCCACTTTCGCTGGAGCCGCCGCTGCCATCGCCGGAGGGTTCACGTCTTTGCGCGATTTGGAAGCCGCCACGCCCTCGTCCTCCGCGCCGCGCACCTGCCCGCTGCAATCTTCCGCCGCTTCCGGCTCGACCCCCGCTTCGCTCGATGAATGGATCGAACGCATTTTCTCCGGCGAATTCTTCGGCAAACGTTTCGGCCCCATCCGCTGGGAAGAGGGCGGCAAATCCTACACCGTGCTCGAATATTCCCACGGCGACGACGAAAAGCAGGAGCTCGCCAGTTACGACACCTCCACCGGCGCGCGCACCGTGCTTTTCTCCTCCGCCGAATTGATCCCCGCCGGCTCCAAAGAGCCTCTCTCCATCGAGGATTTCGATTGGTCGCAGGACCGCACGCAAATCCTCGTCTTCACCAATTCCGAACGCATCTGGCGCGAAAATACGCGCGGCGACTACTGGGTGCTCAACCGCGCCTCAAAGAAACTCAGCAAAGTCGGCGGCAACGCCGCACCCTCCTCTCTCATGTTCGCGAAATTCTCTCCCGACGGCCGCAGCGTCGCGTACGTCCGCGAAAACAATCTCTACCTCGAAGACCTCGGCTCCCACAAAATCACTCCGCTCACCACCGACGGCTCTGCCACCACCATCAATGGCACTTCCGACTGGGTTTACGAAGAGGAGTTCGACGTCCGCGACGGCTTCCGCTGGAGCCCCGACGGCCGCAGCATCGCCTACTTTCAATTCGACTCCAGTCCGGTCCGCGAATTCTCCATGATCAACGACCTCGGCGGTGGCTTTCGCGACCCTGTCACCCAAATTCCCTATCCCGAATATGGCGTCTATCCGAAAGTCTGGACCTACCGCATCCCCTGTGCAGGCACGCCGAATTCCAACGTCCGCATCGGCGTCGTCAACATCAGCAACGCGCAAACCACCTGGCTCGAAATCACCGGTGACTCGGAAAAGTCCTACCTGCCGCGCATCCAATGGGTCGAGAATTTCAATGAAATCCTTCTCCAGCACATCAATCGCGCGCAAAACATCAACGACGCCTATCTTGCCGACGCTTCCACCGGCCGCGCTCGCCGCATCTTCCGCGATGAAGACAAAGCCTGGGTCGACGTCAACGAAGACACACACTTTCTCCCGCACCACGACGGTTTTCTTTGGACCAGCGAGCGTGATGGCTGGCGCCACGCCTACATTATTCCGCGCCGCGGCGGCCAGCCGCAGCTCATCACCCGCGGAGATTTCGACGTCATAGAAATTCTTGCCGTCGACCCTGCCGAGGAATTCCTTTATTTCATCGCCTCACCGGAAAACGCCACGCAACAGTATCTGTTCCGCTCGCGTCTCGATTCTTCTTCCGCGCCCGAGCGTCTCACCCCTGCGAATTCCCCGGGCGCCCACATCTACAATCTCTCGCCGGATTGCCGCTGGGCGCTTCACATTTTTTCCACATTCGACACGCCGTCCACCACCGAGCTCGTCAGTGTTCCCGACCATCACAGCGTGCGCGTCCTCGCCGAGAATTCCGAGTTGCTCGAAAGAGCAAAAGCGCTCATCGCCAACCCCGTCGAATTTTTCCAGGTCGATGTCGGCGACGGCGTGAAACTCGACGCCTACATCGTGAAGCCCGCGAATTTCGACCCCTCGCGCAAATACCCCATCCTCTTTAATGTCTATGGCGAACCTGCGGGACAAACCGTCGTGGATCGCTGGGGTGGCGCCGAAACTCTTTTCCATCGCGCCATCGCCAACACCGGCTACCTCATCGCCAGCGTCGACAACCAAGGCACACCGGCGCCCAAGGGCCGCGAGTGGCGCAAGTGCATCTATGGCGCCGTCGGCGTGCTTTCTTCGCAGCAACAAGCCGCGGCCGTGCGCGCCATCGCGCGCGAGCGCAGTTACGTCGACGCCGACCGCGTCGCCGTTTGGGGCTGGAGCGGCGGCGGCACCAACACCCTCAACCTGATGTTTCGCTCGCCAGACATTTATAAAGTTGGCATGTCCGTCGCGCCCGTTCCCGACCAGCGCATCTACGACTCCATTTATCAGGAGCGCTACATGGGGTTGCCGCAGGAAAACGTCGCGGGCTACAAAGCCGCTTCGGCCATCAACCACGCCGACGGTCTACAGGGAAAACTTCTGCTCTGTCACGGCTCCGGCGACGACAACGTTCACTTCGCCGGCTCCGCGCTTCTTGTCAATCGCATGATCGAACTCGGAAAATCCTTCGACTTCATGGACTTCCCGAATCGTACCCATTCCATTTCCGAGGGGCCCGGCACCACGCTTTTTCTCTTCAAGCGTCTCGCGCGCCATCTCACCACTCATCTTCCCGCCGGCCCTGCGGCGCGCACCATGACGCTTTTCCTCGGCGACCGCTCCCGCGCGCAGCCCGCCCGCTGAGCGCTCATCTCAAGCTTCCGGTGTAGGATTTGCTCTTGCGCGCGGGGAAAATTTTACTTTTCTGGTCTTACGCCTGCTTTCAATCCCAAGCTAATGACCGATTGTTCCCAAGATAATCGCTCTTATGGTTATGCTTCGGTACATGCCGATTCCCTCGAAACATAAAAACTATTTTGGAGGCGGAGAATGTTTGGGACCCAGCCTGAACCAAACGCCCAAGGCACAGATCGTGTCACCCGGGCAAATCCCTTCGTTACCCTGATTGTTTTTGCTCTTGGGCTTGTTGCGCTGCTCATTGCTCTAAGAATGGCCACGCAGCGCGGCCCGGCGAATATTTCCACTCAGCAAGTGGTCACTCGCTCCAAGAAGTGATCGCTAGCCCAGCCGATTTCGGGGATTGCTTGCCTCTAACGGCGTTCCCTCAGCCTCACTCGTCGTTCTCGCTCGATTCGCTCATCTGCTCGAGCTGCCTGTGCCAATCCAGCTGCTTCACCATCGCGCGATTCTCTCTCCAGTTCGGCTGCACCTTCACGTACAGCTCCAGAAAAATCTTCGCGCCCAGCATCTCCTCAAGCTCTTTTCGTGCCGCCGTCCCGATCTCTTTCATCTTCGCGCCACCGCGCCCGATCATGATTCCCTTCTGCCCCTCCCGCTCCACGTAAATCGTCGCGCGTATCCGCAATAGCTTCTCGCCCTCTTCGTAATTGTCCACCAGCACCGCCACCGCATGCGGCACCTCCTCGCGCGTCAACGCGATCGCCTTTTCGCGAATCACTTCCGCCGCTAAGAATCTTTCCGGCTGGTCCGTATACTGGTCCACCGGAAAATACGGCGGACTTTCCGGCAGCCGCGCAATCCAGCTCTCCAGCAACTCGCTCAAGCCCTCGCCGCGCAGCGCCGACACCGGGAAAATCTCCTCGAATTCGTGCTCGCGCCTCCACCGGTCGATCAGCGGCAGCAGCCGCTCCTTCTTCACGCGGTCGATTTTGTTCAGCAGCAGATACGTCGGCCCCGAAAATTTCTTCACCCACTCCACCGAATATCGATCCGCGCCCCCGAAATCCTCCGTCGCGTCCACGATCAGCGACACGATGTCCACTCCTTCCACCGCCTCGCTCACCTCCTGCATCATCTGCCGGTCCAGCGCCTTCGTCGCGCGATGAATCCCCGGCGTATCCACCAGCACCACCTGCCCATTCTCGCGATTCACAATCCCCTGAATGCGCGTCCGCGTCGTCTGTGGCTGCGGCGACACAATCGCCACCTTCCGCCCCACCAGCGCGTTCACCAGCGTCGACTTCCCCGCGTTCGCCCGCCCTATAATCGCCACAAATCCCGCATGAAAACTCATCGCCAGCCAATACTATTCCTTCCTCTCCGCCCCTCCTAACATTTCCCGCGAAACATGCACGCGCATCGTCGCGCCGTTCACAAATACTTTTTCCGCTGTGCGCGTCTTCCGCGCAAACCGCGCCTTCGTTTTCCGATCTTCTCCTGCCATGATTACGCTTCCGGCAGCAACCGCATCATGAATATTGCGCTGCCAACCGCCTGCGCATAACATCTCCTCTTACACAACAAATTGCATACTCCATGCCAGTGAAGCCCGTGCAAAACTCCGTCACCACGCCCGCCGCCGCAAAATCCTTTCGCGTTTCCTCCGCACATTTCCCCGACGACTCCGCTTCCGCGCCTCCCCCCATCGCTCACGCCTCCTTTGGAGCGCGCTTCGTCGCCGCCGCCATCGACTTCGCGGTTCTCGCGCTCTTCGTTGGAGTCGTCTCGTCTTTCTACTCCGTCGCCGCGCACATTCCCAAGCAGTTCGCCGAGCTCTCTCCCGGCGCAACGCCCAGCCAGGTCATTCACCTCTTCGGCGCGCGCTTCCTCGCCGTGCTTCTCGTTCTGTACATTCTTTGCAACTGGCTGTACTTCGCTATTTCGGAGAGCTCTCTGTGGCAGGCTACCCTTGGGAAGAAATTCCTCGATCTTCATGTTGCGGATAACGAAGGCCGCCGTGTCACCTTCGGCCGCGCCAGCGTTCGCTTCTTCACTGGACGCCTCTTGCTGCACCTTCCCACCGTCGGTATTCCCTATTTCCTAATCGACTGTCTCCTCGCT
>JASHQB010000041.1 GCA_030037775.1 Candidatus Acidiferrales bacterium | reverse complement strand
TCGAGCGCCGCTTCCACGCCCTTGACGTCCAGTCCCGCATACGATTGCCTGGCGCGGCTGGTTTCCACCGCAACCGGCAGGCAGCGGACACGCGCGTTGGAGAGAATCGAAAGCGCCCCGGGATACGTGGGGTTTTCGACGATCACCGCGTCGCCCGGACGCAGAAACGCCTTGGCCAGCAAATCGAGCGACTGCTGGCAGCCGTCCGTCACCAGCAGGTTCGATTCCTTTGCGCCGATTCCCTCTGCGGCAAGCGTTTTCAGGAGCACTTCGCGGAGCGGCTCGTAACCGTCGGTCGCGCCAAGCTGCAAAATGTCTCGCCCTTCCCGCCTCAGCACTTCGTTGGCGCACTTGCGCACGTCGTCGATGGGGAAGCACCCCTCCGATGGCTTCGCGCTGACGAACGCGATGGTGTCGTCGGCAACCTGCGGCATCAGCCGGCTGAGGCCGTCGCCGGTGCGCTCGTCGGCAAACAGCGCTTCCCAGCGCACCGGACCGCCCTGCGTTCGCGGCGGCGGCGTGAATTCGCGCGGCGCGTTTCGCATGCTGATGTAGGTCCCGCGGCCGACGAATCCCTCGATGAGGCCTTCGGATTCGAGCTCGGCGTAAGCGGTCGCCACGGTGGTGCGGTGAATCTGCAATTGGTCCGCGAGTTCGCGGCTGGCGGGAATGCGGTCGCCGGGCTGCAACTCGCCCGCGTAAACCAGGGCGCGCATCTGGTCCCGGAGCTGCGCGTAGAGCGGAATGTCGCTTTCCGGCTGCAAATGCAACGGCATAAATGGCCTGCTCATACAGTCCAATATAGACCCAAAAAATGGCTCCAAAAGAGCCAAATTGTCTCTTTGGCCTGCAGCACGGCTTTTGCGGCCTAAATGCCGAAAATGCGAGTTATATGTCCTGGAATCAGTGCTTTGTATTGCGAAGCAGAAAACGCTGAATTTTCCCGGTGGCGGTCTTCGGCAAATTCTCGACAAAATGGACTGTTTGCGGACATTTGTAAGAGACCATTTTTTGGCGCAGCCACTCGCGAATTTCGCGCGCCAGTTCGCCGCGAACTTCGATCCCATTTTTCACCACGACGTACGCCGTGGGATGAATCAAACCGTTTTCGTTGGTTTGCGCAACCACCGCCACTTCGGCGATTGCCGGATGCGCGAGCAGCGCATTTTCCACTTCGCCGGGCGAGACCCACATGCCGGCGACTTTCATCATGTCGTCGCTGCGCCCGCAATAATGGAAGTAGCCGTCGGCGTCGCACGTAAATTTGTCGCCGGTCAAAACCCAGTCGCCTTTTTTGGTGCGCGCGGTCAGATCGTCCATGCTCCAGTAACCGGTGAAGGCGCTACCGCCGCGAACCCACAAATTTCCGATTTCGCCGGGCGGGACTTCCGCGCCGTCGTCGCCGAGAATTTTCGCGCTGCAGCCGGGGACCTCTTTGCCGCAACTGCCGGGGCGCGCCTCTCCGAGGCGCGAAGACAAGAACATGTGCAGCATTTCCGTGGAGCCGATGCCGTCGAGAATTTCGACACCGAATTTTTTCTTGAACTGCTCGAAGATTTCGGCAGGCAATGTTTCTCCCGCGGAGACAGCCATGCGCAGCGAAGAGCAATCGACGGACAGGCCGCGATCGGTCTCGCGCAGAAGTGCGGCGAAAAACGTTGGCACGGAGAATAATATCGTGGGACGATATTTCTTCAGAATTTCCGCGGTGCGCTCCGGCTTGGGCTTGCCGGGATCGAGAACCGTGCGGGCGCCCGCGGAAAACGGGAAATACATCCCGTTGCCCAGGCCGTAGGCGAAAAACAATTTCGAAACGGAATACGTGATGTCGTCGGGGCGCATTCCCAGAACGCCGTGGGCGTACCCGCGACTGGTGTGCATCATGTCTTCGTGGCGATGGATGGCGGCTTTGGGCGTGCCGCCGCTGCCGGAGGTATACAAGAAAAACGCCGGATCGCTTGCAGCCGTTGGATGCGTGGCGCATTCCGGCGAGGCGCTTTCGCACTGCTCTTCCCAGCAAACCACAGTGCGTGCGGAGAGGCTTTCGGCCATGGCCCGTTCGCGGTCTTCCGTTTCCGAGGCCGATTCGCCGGCGATGGCGACGACTTCGAGAGCGGCGGGCCATTTGTCCAGAGCCCATTCGCTGAAGACAGATTTGTGAACGATGGCGATGCGTGCGCCGGTCTCCGCCAGGTAATAGGCGTAATCGGCGGCGCGGGCGAGCGAATTCACCGGAACGGCAATCGCACCGACTTTCGCTGCGCCGAAAAATGCCGCGATGAAATCGAGCGAATCGGGAAGAGCAATCAGGATGCGGTCGCCCGGTTTGCACCGCCATTCACGCAGAACATTCGCGGCGCGATGGACCGCCTGCTCCACTTCGCGATAGCTGAACGGCCGCGGCTCGCCGAGAATGGCGACGCGCTCGGGATGCTCGCGCGCGGGACGCGAGACGAATTCGTCGGCGATGTTCAGTTGCGCAGGAATGTCCCACGCCATGGCGCGATTCTACTCCGGTGCTGCGGGCCATCCAAGCCGCCAGCGCCCATAAAACTACCAGATTTGGCAGCGCAGCGCGGCGGGGCGGACCATGGCGTCGCCCTCCTTGCAGCCGAAGGCCTTCGCGAACGCCGGCATGTTCGAAGGCGCGGCGATGGAGCGGAGACGATCGAGCGCGTGCGGGTTCACGTTGACCATCAAGCGCACGAATTCGGGCCGGTCCGTAGCCGCCCAGATCTGGCTGTAGGCAAGGAAGAAACGCTGCTCCGGCGTGTAGCCCGCGATCAGCGGACGCGGTTTGCCTTGCAGGTCCTTTTCGAGCGCGTTGTACGCGATGGTCAGGCCGCCGAGATCGGCGATGCTCTCGCCAAGGACGAGCTTGCCGTTCTCGTGCACGTCGTCGATCGCCACATAACTATTGAACTGGTTCACGATGCACTGCGCGCGGTCATTGAAATTCTTTTCGTCCGCGGACGTCCACCAGTCGCGCAAGTTCCCGTGAGCGTCGAACTTGCGGCCCTCATCGTCGAAGCCGTGGGTCATTTCGTGGCCGATGACCGCGCCGATGCCGCCGTAATTGGAGGCGTCGTCGGCTTTGGCGTCGAAAAAGGGCGGCTGAAGAATTCCGGCGGGAAAAACAATCTCGTTCATCAAGCCGTTGTTGTAGGCATCTACCGTCGGCGGCGTCATGCCCCATTCGCTGCGATCCACGGCCTTGCCGATTTTGTTGAGGTCGCGCCGGGATTCGAATTCGTTGCCGCGAAGCGCGTCCAGAACGAAGGGGCCGCGGTCGACGTGATAGGCGGTGTAATCGCGCCACTTGTCCGGATAGCCGATTTTCACGGTGAAGGCGTTCAGCTTGGCCAGAGCTTCCTTGCGAGTGGCCGGGCCCATCCAGGGCAGAGTTTGCAGATCGTCGCGCAGGGCGGCGATTAGATCGTTCACCATCTTCAGGGCGCGGGCCTTGGCTTCGGGCGGGAAATATTGCTTCACGTAAAGCTGGCCGAGGGCTTCGCCGAGCTGATTATCCGTCGAGGTGACGCAGCGCTGCCAGCGCGGCAGGATTTCCTTCGTCCCCTGCAGAATCCGGCTGTTGAAATTGAAGTTCTCATCGACAAACGGCTGCGAAAGCCAAGCTGCGGCAGAATCGACGAGGTGCCAGCGAAGATAGACCTTCCAGTCATCGAGCGAAACGGACTTAATCTCGCTGTTCACGGCTTCGAAGAACTTCGGCGCCGAGACGTCAACCGATTCGATACTGGGCGCTTCGATCTGCCGGAAAAAGTCCCGCCAGGAAAAACTTGGCGTGAGGGCCTGAAGCTGGGCCACGGTCATTTTGTGATAGGTCTTGTCGGGATCGCGCCGCTCGACTCGGTCCATGGAAGCGGTGGCGAGGCTCGTTTCAATCTCCATGACCGTCTTGGCTTCGGCCGCGGACTTGGCGGAATCGTCTCCGAGAAGCGTGAACATCTTGGTGACGTGAGTCACGTACTGCGCGCGGAGCTGCTTGGATTTGTCGTCGCTCTTGAGGTAGTAGTCGCGATCGGGCAGGCCGATGCCGCCCTGGTCCGCGCCGGCGATGACCTGCGAGCTGTTCTTCTCGTCGGGCGTGGAGCCGAAATTGAAAATGGCGTCGACGCCCATGATTTGCAGCCGCGCGATTTCAGCCTGAAGCGTGGCGGCGCTGTCGATCGCCTGGATACGGTCGAATTCGGGCTGAAGGGGCTTGGCGCCGGCGGCGTCAATCTCCTGCACGTTCATGCAACTCGCGTAGTAGTCTCCGATTTTCTGCTCGTTCGAGCCCGCGGCGGCCGCATGATCCGCGGAGGCTTTTTCGAGGATGCCGCGCAGTTCCTGGCGGTTGCGCTGGGCCAGCTCGTTGAACCGGGCCCAGCTTGGGTAAGCGGGCGGAATAGGATTTTTCTTCAGCCACTCGCCATTTGCGTAGTGATACATGTCCTGGCAAGGGTTACAGGTCTTGTCGATAGAAGAGAGCTGGACGCCATGGGAGGCAGCCGCCGACGCCCCCGGAGCCGACTTGTTCTGGGAGTGAGCGCGCCCGGCGATCAGCCCGCAAAAACCAAGTGCCACAAAAGTTGCCGCGGCGAATGCCACCAGGCGATTTGGAAAACGAGTCACGCGCATAGATTCATCCTCCCGGACGACTCAGAAAATGATACGGACTGCTTCGTTCGACGGTTTCGCGCGACCGATAACCTACACTGGAACGCCCCCGAACACAACGACCGCGCACGACCGCTTCGTCAGATTGAGACTCCAGCGCGCATCACGGGATGTCGGGCAGCGCAGCCCCGGAGAGGAACGCATTCATGACCGCGACAAATTTCTCGGGCTCCTCGAAAAACGGCATGTGGCCGCTCTTGGAGAACACGACGAATTGCGATCCGGGGATTCCCTTGTGAATGTTGTAGGCGATGAGCGGCGCTACGTTCATGTCGAATCGCCCGCAGCCGACGAGCACAGGAAAACGGTATTTCGCGATTTCCGGATTGAGGTCGAAGCGCCGCACGTCTTCGTTCACCAAGCGGTTGATGTTGTAATACTCTTTGTCGTTGGCCATTTTCTTGGCGAATTCTTCGCGATGCTCGGGCGCGTAGAAGAGCATGGATTCGTAGAGCGCCGTATTGGTGTCGCGCGCGGCCTGGGAATCTTTTTCGTTCAGATCGCCGATGAAAGCGTTGGCGTCCTCCTGCGCGGTGACGTCGGGAAATACGTCGTGGAAGAGAAAAAGCGTGTCGCTCCATTTCGGAGCGGCGGAATCGAGAATGACCAGGCGCTCGATGTGCTGCGGGAAGCGCGCGGCGTAGGCCATGGCGAGAAAACCGCCCCAGGAGTGGCCGAGAAGGTCGATTTTTTCGTAGCCAAGGTGGGCGCGCAGCGCGTCAAGGTCGTTGATCTGGTCGGCGAGGGTGCAGGTTTCGCCGGGCTTGAGCGGGCCGGATTGGCCCGTGCCGCGCTGATCCCACATCACGATTTTGCGATTTTGCGCGAGCGTGTCCCACGCGTCGGAGACGTGCAGGTACTGGTGATCGAAGCCGGGGCCGCCGTTGGGGACGAAGAGCGGCGTGGCGTCGCCGGAGCCGAAGATTTCGTAATAAATCGTGGCGCCAGACGGGGCGTTGAAGGTCGTGCCGTGCTCGTCGTGAGCTACGGCGCGGGTCGGAGCAAACAAAAGCGCGAAGGCCGCGAGGATGGTCACGGCGGCGGGGACGAGAATTGCGAAGTGACGCCGCGAATGAGCACGAACAGTTTTGCGATGAAGCATGATAGTCACGAATGCCTCCTCTTTGTGCACGAACGAGTCTGCGAGGCCGGCAGAGTAGCATAGAGCGGAGGTTGAAAGTTAGAGGTTGACGACCGGGGCTGGGAGGGCCCGTGAATTGACACCCGGGGCTTGCGGGCGTAGGCTCGCAGCCCAATGCGATAAATCTCTCCTTGGAGGAACTCCCATGGCTGCTACGATCGGGACCGAAGCAAGACGCCTGACGGGCTGGTCTATCGCGATCAGCCTTCTAATCATCCTCGCGGGAATTTTGGCCATCGGACTGCCCGTGCTGGCAGGGATTGCGGTGAACCTGGTAGTGGCTTGGCTGCTTTTGTTCTGCGGGGTGGCGCATCTGGTGTTTGGATGGCACCTGCGCGGTGCTGGCGGAGCCATTTGGCAGTTTTTGCTGGGCGTGCTCTACATCGTCATCGGCGTGTATCTGCTGATGCATCCGGTGGCCGGCCTGGTGACGCTGACGTTGGCGCTGGCGATCTATCTGTTTATCGAAGGCGTGCTCGAACTGATTTTGGCCTTCCAGACGCAAACCGGCCGGGGATGGCTGCTGCTTGACGGCATTGTCACGCTGGTTCTGGCGATCTTGATCTGGAGGACCTGGCCCTCGAGCACGGAATGGGTGCTCGGCACGCTGGTGGGAATCAGCATGATCTTCAGCGGAATGAGCAGGCTCATGCTTTCGCTCGCCGCGCGGCACGTGGCAGCGAAGTTAGCGTAAGTTCGCACCCTCGCGCCAGGATTGAGGCCGATGCAGCGGCCGGGTACGCCAGCACGAAAACAGCTAATCTTCCGACCAGGCGGCGTAGAGACCAAAAACCACCGGAAGTAGAATCACGAAAAACGCGGCCGCGAGCAGGGGCAGCAGGCCACCCTGCGCGGGCGAAGCGGGCGCGTTGCGATGTGCGAAGGAGCCCGCAAAGTTCGCGAAAAATCCGGCGATGCTCGACCAGCCGATCACGAGGACGGTGACAAACACGGCACCGCATGCGCCAAACGCGAAGCGGCGAGCCCACAGAATCGGACGCATGGCGCGCTCCATGGCTTCGGCCTTCGCCGCGATTTGCGCTTTGAACCAGATCCGGCCGGCGTCGGGCAAGCGGCCGCCCATGACGGCAGCGGTGGATTCGCTGAGATAGCTGGCGACGAGGGTGACTTCTTCGCAGGACGCGCAGGCAGCGACGTGCGCGAGAAGTTCGTCGCTCCACTGACCGGAACGGCTGGCTTCGCTGATTTTTTCTTCAAACGGACAGAGTTGGTGCTTCATGGCGTTGGTTCTCCCTGGGAATTCTGTTTCCAGCCGCGGGCGCGCAGAAGTTCCGCAAGTTTGGCGCGGGCGCGAAAAAGCATGGGACGAACGCTGGCCGCGCGGCAGCTGATTGACCTGGCAATTTCGTCGTGACGATAACCTTCGACGTAAGCGAGCCACAGCAACTCGCGTTCACGCGGCTTCAGTTGCTGGAGGATCGGCTGCAAATCATGCGCGAGCTCGAGATCCTTCGCGGCGCTGGTTTTGGACGGAAGCTCGGGCAACTCAGTCGTCGAACGCTTGGCGGCGCGAAAATGATCGCGCAAAAGATTGGTGGCGATGCGGAAAAGATAGTGCCGGCGATGGTCCTCTGTGGCGGCTCCCAGCGGGGCGCGAAGAAGGCGCAAGTAAGATTCCTGCAGAAGATCGTCGGCGACCGCGGAGTCTCCGGAAACGCGGCGAAGATAAGCGCGGAGCTGAGGCGCGGTTTTTTCGTAAAACGCGTGGAACTCCACTTCGCCCATGCAAAGAGCGTTGGTGGGAGCAGGGACCGCGTCTTCCGCGGAGTCGCCGGAAGCGAAAGAAATCTCCGCGCAATCGAGCGATTCAGCCTGAGCACGCACAGGGGCAATCCTCCGCAAGCGAAATCCTAACGCCTCGCGCCCGTCTCCCGATCAAACAATCCCCAGTTTTTCGATAGCTTATAGGAAACGGCCGCCGAAACCAAGAACCCGAGTCCTAGCGCCAGCAGTAAAAAGCTAAAGGCCAAGAGCATGTGCGCGTCTTGCATATGTTCGATGGGGTCGCGGCCAATACCCGGCATGGTGAAGCGCACGAAGAGCATGGCGATACCCAAGAGAAAGAGAATCAGGCCCGCTTGCACGGAGCCGAGAACGCGGCCGAAAGGCTTGGTTTGCTCGAGGGTGGCGGAATCAAGAAATTTACTGCCCGCATCGGTTTTCAGGTAATCGATCAATTCCTGGCTCGTTCCGAACTTCTCGAAGAGTTTGGCGTGGATATCCCGTTGAATTTCGGCGACTCTGCTACGGCGCCGGCTGTTTGATACGATCCACACAATCCAGGCAATGCAAAAGAACATCGCCGGCAAGACCAACGCCTGTACCATTTGATCTGACATCTTGTCCTCCCAAATCCGCAATCAGCGGTGCTCAACTAACGAGGAACGTCTGCTGCTTTCTTGCTTCCTCTTTATGTCAATACGGAGATAGGAGCCGCGATGTTAACAGGGATTTTGAGTCGCAGAGCGCGCCAGCCGGGTCAGTCGGCCGCCGCGGCCTGGCCGAGATTGGCCAGGCGCTGCCGCTGGCGTTTCTTGCGGCCGAAATGCAACCGCCAGATCGACGCGGCAATAATGATGAGGCAGCAGATTTCGACGAAGACCTTGCCGCCGTCGAGATAATCGACGCCGTGCCCGGCGAGGTTGGGGTCAGTCAGAATGCTGTGAATGAAAAGGCCTGTGGCGGCAACGTAGGTCAAATAATGAAATAGCTTCCAGAGATGGCGGCCAAGCTCGATGCGATATAGCGAAGTGACCACGATAAACACCAGCAGATAGAGCGCCACCGCTCCGATGGTATTCCAGAGCGGCTGCAGCGGCGACCAGACGGGAAAGACGATGTCCAGAACGCGGAAATGCGGCTTGCCATTCAAAAGCAGCGGCAGCGGATGCGCCAGCGTGAAGCCCAGCGTGGCGTAGCCGGTCCAGCGATGCAGGCTGAAGATATCGAAGCGGCGATGCGGCCAATAGCGTACCGGGCTGTAACGGCCGAAAATCATCAGACCGATAAGAATGTTGGCGGTGGCGAAACCGACGGCGGTCAGGCCGATGTACGCTGACAGGTCGAGCACAGTCACGCGAAGCGCTGCTCCCCATTCGTTCCCCGCGGCTGTGCGGGCGGCTAGAGGAAAAGACGCGCCCATTCCAGGCAGGGTTTCAGTTGCCGGAAACCGAAGATAGCGCAGATGCGCGAACGAAAACACGGCTAAGATGGAGCCGGCGTCGAGAGCGTAATGCAACCGCAATGAAAATGAACAGGGCAATCACGATGCCGGTGTCGCTGGCAGCGCTCGCGGCGATGCTGGCGATCGCGCTCGCGGGCAAACGCGATGCGGCGGAGACACACAGCACGACGACGCCAAAAGTGCGGCAATCGGCGACGGCGGCGCAAGATGGCGCGCCGACCTATATCGGATTCGACCGCAACGATTATCCCGGCGACGCGGCCCTCGATGCATTGCGCAAGGCGTTTGCCTTCTGCGGATATTGGCTGAATGCGCCGCCGGGCGAGAATTCAGATACGTGGAAAGGCAAGCGCGTGATTTTGCGCGAGCGCGGATTCGGCTTTCTGGTGCTCTTCAACGGGCGCCTGGACAAAGAATTGAAAGCCGGCCGCGGGCCGAGGCTGATGGGCGCAAACGACGCGGCGGCTGCGGTGAGGGCCGCCCAGACCGAGGGATTTCCGCCCGGTACCGTGATTTTCGTCGACCAGGAAGAAGGCGGCCGGATGCTGCCGGAGCAGCGCGAATATTTGTACGCCTGGATCGACGGCGTAAACGCCTCCGGTTATCGCGCGGGAGTCTACTGCTCGGGAATGTCCGACAAGCCAGGCACGGGCGGCGTGATTACCGCGGACGACATTCGCGAAACTGCTGGCGCGCGCCAATTTGCCTTTTTTGTTTACAACGACGCGTGCCCGCCATCGCCGGGATGCGTTTTCTCCACGCCGCAGTCGATGAGCCGAAGCGGCCTGCCGTTTGCACAAGCTTGGCAGATCGCGCAATCGCCGCGCCGAAGAAATCTTACCGCGCGCTGCCGGGCGACGTATGCGGAGGATGGGAATTGCTACCCTCCGGCGCTGGCCGCGCAGAAAATCTTCGTGGATGTGGACGCGGCAAGGTCAGCGGACCCGTCGAATGGACGTTAATCGTTTTTGATCTTCACGCGGCCCGTCCGGCCTACTGCGTGGCGGTTTTTTCGCCGAGTTTGCGCATCCGCTCGCGCAGTTTCTGGCGCAGGCCAGTAGGCGCATTGGGATTGAACGCCACCAGATACCAGAGCGGCTGCGTGCGATCCTTGCTGAGCGAAGTGAGCGTGGCGGCGTCGGCGTTGGGATGACGCGCGATGTTTTCGCGAATCGCGGCGTAAGGGTGCTTCGCCAGGCGGCGCAGCGTCTTGGCCGAAACCCTCGGATGTTCGCTGATCAGCCGCAGGAGGTAATAATCCTCGCCGGGCGTGTCGCGATAGAGCCGGTCGAGAATCTCCGGCTTGATTTCCGCGCTGAGGACAACGCCGACCTTTTCGTCCCACGAACCGTTGATGCGATTGAGCTCTTGCGTGCGCGCGTGGATCAATTGCTCCACCACGCGGCGTTCCTGCTCCAGGCGGCCGTGTGGCAGCGCGCTGTGCTCTAGCGAATCGAGCACGCGCAGCAGATGCTGGCGTTCCCCGAAAACGACCTGCGAGGTGCGCGGCGTTTTTCCCTTTGCATTATTGCTGACCAAATCGGAGCGTCTCATGATTTCCCCCGCTAACTTGCACTTGCGAGCCGCTGCCGAGAGAATTTTCTGCTAGGCTGCACGGCTCGCTCTGCGATTGCCCGCCGGGAAGAAACAGGCTTGGGGGTGTTTCCTCCGTGGAGATAGAGTCAAGAATTATTGCTCGACGTTCCCCGCGCGGCGGCGCCTAAGTCGAGAGTTATTATCCAGCAGGAGCGGTGGTGGCGCAAAGGCGTAGTGCACGAGACGTTCCTTGCACGCAACAGCATTTGGCACTACAGGGTGCACTACAGGCCCTGCGCCCGGCATGCCGCACTCATCGCTACAGATGATATTGTGGAGCTCGCCGCAAGCCGGCGGAACAGAGGAGCGCACCGCATGACCGTTTTCGACAAGCACCGGGAAGAGCTCGAGCACTTCGAAACGATGATGGGCCCCCATCGCGGCCGCCTGGCGGTGTCGCTGGATTTGCTGACCAACGCGATGGTCCTCATCGGACAGCACGGCGTTTACTGCCGCAGCGCCGCCAATCCGCAGCAGCCGCCGATGGACATTCGCCTGATCAACGAGGAGCTGCAGAACGCGAAGCAATTAATTCAAAGCGTGATGGAGAACTTGCGCGCCGAACGCGACGCACGAACCGACCCGCCCGCGCGCACCGCGTAACGGCTTTCTTTCCTCAGGTAGTGGCTCGGTTTGAATTTCACTGATCGTGACACAAGGAGTCAAAATTCAAACTGACCCATCACCGGCTCTCGCGTTGACTTGCTCGCGTGCTGCCCATACAATTTCGCTCGCAAACGCCAGCGGCAGCGGCGCCGCCAGCCCAGCATGGTGGAAAAAGACTCTCTCATCGGACAAACGGTTTCGCACTACCGCATCGTCGAGAAGCTCGGCGGCGGCGGGATGGGCGTGGTCTACAAAGCCGAGGATCTCAACCTCGGCCGCATGGTCGCGTTGAAATTCTTGCCAGCCGATGCAGCCCGCGACGCCTCCGCGCTTGAACGTCTGCGCCGCGAAGCCCGCGCCGCTTCCGCGCTCGACGACCCGAACATCTGCACCATCTACGAAATTGGAGAAAGTAACGGCCAGCCGTTTCTTGCTATGCAATTCCTGGAAGGCAGCACGCTGAAGCACCGCATCGAAGGAAAACCCCTCCCGCTCGATTTGGTCCTCGAATGGGGCATTGAAATCACCAGTGCGCTCGACGCTGCCCATTCGCACAACATCATTCATCGCGACATCAAGCCCGCGAACATTTTCATCACGGCGCGCGGCCACGCCAAAGTCCTCGATTTCGGTCTGGCGAAAGTCATGGAAGGCGCTCGCGTCGCCGGTCACGGCCCGTTGCAGGGAATGACGCAAGCGACCAAAGATAATCTCGACGAGCATCTGACCAGTCCCGGCGCAACGGTCGGCACCGTCGCCTACATGTCTCCCGAGCAGGCGCGCGGTGAAGAACTCGACGCACGCACGGATTTATTTTCCTTCGGCGCTGTGCTCTATGAAATGGCCACCGGCCACATGCCCTTCAACGGAAACACCACGGCCATCATGCACGACGCCATTTTGAACCGCGCTCCCGTGCCGCCTCTGCGCCTCAATCCGAATATTCCGCCTGACCTCGAGCGCATCATCAACAAGGCTCTCGAAAAAGATCGCAACGTCCGCTGTCAATCCGCCGCCGAACTGCGCGCCGACCTGAAGCGTCTGAAGCGCGACACCGATTCCGGCCGCTCTTCCGCTTCGCAATCCGCCGTCCAAACGGGCACGTCGACTCCCGCTGCTGCGCCTGCCGCTTCGGCAAGTTCAGCGCACGCTTCCGGTTCTTCGGCCGTCGCCACGGTCGCGCGTGAACACAAATTTGGCCTCGCCGCCACGCTCATCGTCATTCTGATTCTCGCTGGGGCCGCAGCGTACGGCGTTTACGCCTTTTTGAGCCGCGCTCCGGCCATTCCCTTCCAAAATTTCACGATCACGCAGGTGACGAGCACAGGCGAGGCCGAACTTGCCGCGATTTCTCCCGACGGCAAATACATTCTTAACGTGCAAGAAGAAAACGGTAAGCAGAGCCTCTGGCTGCGCAACATACCCACGAACAGCGACACGCAAATCATCGCTCCGTCGTTTGAGATCTACCAAAACCTTGCTTTCTCTCCCGATGGCAATTACATTTACTTTCGCAAAGCAATC
>JASHQB010000368.1 GCA_030037775.1 Candidatus Acidiferrales bacterium | reverse complement strand
CGTCTCGAATCTCCTGGCCAAGCATGGCGTGCGGCGCCGCGCCGATCTCATTGTCATGCGCTTCCAGGAAGCCCAACTCCCCAACTGAGCTTCAACGATTCCCCGGCATTCCTCCCGCAGGAAGCACCATGCTCCAAAGTATGGGTTTTTCCTCAAATGTGCAAAAAGGTGCACGGTACCGGCATTGCTGGCAGATTTGGTAGCGCTAAGTACCTGCATTATCTTGTAATTATTCGAATTCTCGACAGTTAGGATTCAAAAGCGAATGAGCCGGTACTTGGAAGAATACTTGCTATAAACTCAAACACCGTCCTGTCGTCCGGTTGTAGCGCGACAGGGGGCGAGTGTACTGTTCTTAGTAGTCCTGGAACGAGTGGGTAAACTTCGCCCGCGAGGTCGTTCGAGGTTGACGATGGGATTGTTCAAAATCAGCATATCATCTAGGCGGTTGCGAATTGCGGCTCCGCCCCTTTTCGTCTCTGCGATTGAGACTCAACTCAAAGGAAAGCGCAGCCTTGACGCTTGGGAGCCTCTGTGGCTAGCTCGATGAGTTCAAGCTTCACTCCATCAAATCTCACTGTTGACGGACCATTGGCGGATTCCACCGCACCGCCCAGAGACCCAAGAGGGCGGTGCATTCCTGAGCTCGTGCAAGCGCAAGCAGCTGCCCGGCCTGACTCCTTAGCGGTCGTTTGTGGCGCGGCCACCATGACCTACAAGGAGCTCAACGAACGTGCCGATCGATTCGCTTCGCTGTTAATTTCCGTCGGAGTCAATCGCGAAACCGTCGTCGGGCTGTGCTTGCCCAGATCTCTGGGTATGATCGTAGGGGCGCTAGGTGTTCTCAAGGCGGGCGCAGCTTATCTCCCGCTGGACCCAGCAAATCCGCCGGAACGGTTGGCTTTCATGCTCCAGCATTCACAAGCTTCCGTTCTGGTCACCGACCCCAGCCTGGCGCCTTCCTTCTCCTCGATGCGCGGCGCGACCGTTCTCTTGGACAGGGATGGCCGTCTCCTATTTCATGGAGCGTCGAAAAACGGAGTCCGGCGGCCGCGGGCGCAAGACCTCGCCTACGTGATTTACACCTCAGGTTCGTCGGGTGGGCCCAAAGGGGTCGAAGTCACTCATGCCAACCTGCTCAATCTCGTCCACTGGCACTGCCATGCATTCGCGGTGACCTCTGGCGACCGGGCCAGCCATCTGGCCGCGGTTGGATTCGACGCCAGCGTTTGGGAGGTCTGGCCGTATCTCGCGAAGGGTGCAAGTGTGCACATCGTGGAACAATCTGTCCTGCAGAACCCTGAATCCCTGCGCGATTGGATGGTTTCAGAGAAAATAACGATCGCTTTTGCCCCAACTCCTCTGGCCGAGCGGCTGATATCTGTCGATTGGCCTGCGGATGTTGCTCTTCGTGTTTTGCTGACCGGTGCGAGCGCCTTGCAGCGACATCCCCCGCGAATCCTCCCCTTCCGATTTGTTAACAACTACGGTCTTACCGAATGCACAGTTGTCTCTACGTCGGGAGAGGTTGCTGTGAACGGACACGGAGGTTCGTTGCCGTCCATTGGCAAGCCGATCGCCGCGACGCAGGTACATATTCTGGATGATCGACTTTCTCCGGTTGCGCTTGGCGCAGCTGGCGAGATATACATCGGAGGCGAAGGAGTGGGTCGCGGCTACCGCAACGCTCCGGAACTGACGAAGACACGGTTTGTTCCTGATCCGTTCAGGAAAGATCCCAGCGCTCGCTTATATCGCACCGGAGACCTGGGCAAGTTTCTCCCCGACGGTCAGATTGCCTTCCTCGGTCGAGTCGATCAGCAAGTAAAGATCCGAGGGTTCCGTGTCGAGCTCGAGGAGATTGCAGGGGTGCTAAAACGCCATCCCTCCGTGAGGGAAAGTGTGGTTATTGCGCGCGAATACGGCAAGGAGAAAGAGAATCGTTTGCTTGCCTACATCGTGCCGGGAACGAACCCGGCTCCCGCGGCTGACGACCTTCGAAGCCATCTCGGTTCCTTTCTGCCCGATTACATGATTCCTTCCATGTTTGTTTGTCTGGAATCGCTACCCCTGAACGCGAACGGGAAAATCGACTTGGCGGCGCTTCCGCTCCCGCAGCGAAGCAACATTTTGAGGGAGAAAGTGGCTGTGGAGCCTGCCAGTCCGCTCGAGCAACGGGTGGCCGGAATTCTTGCCAAGTTATTGAGCTTGGATCAAGTCAACCCGAACGACAACTTCTTCTTCCTCGGGGGCCATTCCCTGTTGGGAACGCAGCTCATTACCAGGCTGGGCGACGCATTTGACGTCGACCTCAGCCTGAAGACTTTGTTCGATCATCCCACCGCCGCGCAACTGTCTCGCGAGATCGAGAAACTCATCGTGGCGAAACTCCAAGCGATGAGCGAAGAAGAAGCTGAAAAGCGCCTCAAATTTTTGACGGAACGAAGGGAGGAAGCTTAACCAAAAATAAACTGTAATGACAGGACCCACCCCCTCGGTCATTGCAAGTACGTCTGGAAGTGCGCTCAGCCTCTGTCAGTTGCTCGATTCGGAGGTTTTGGCGGATCCCTATCCTCTTTTTCATCGCCTGCGACAAGAAGATCCCGTTCATTGGGATCCTTATCTGCATTCCTGGATCGTAACGCGGTACGCCGATGTTGTCCGAGTGCTTCACGATTTCTCGGCGCACACCGCCCCTTCGACGCAGGAACTCACGGCGAAGGGGCTTTCGGGGCTCAATCCGATTGCGGAGATCATGGTGAAGCAAATGCTTTTCCTCGATGCTCCCGCTCATACGCGCGTTCGCAGCCTTGCCGCCCAGGCCTTTACACCGCAGCGTGTGGAAGTGCTGCGCGCGCATATTCGCGACGTTGTTGACTCTTTGCTTGATGCCGTCGAGCCCAGTGGAGAAGTGGATTTAATCAAAGCCCTCGCCGAGCCGCTTCCCTGTATTGTTACCGCGGAGATGCTGGGCGTTCCGGTCGAACATCATGCTCAATTGAAACTGTGGTCTCAGGATTTCGGCGAGATGCTCGGCAACTACCAGCACAGCGCGGATCGAGTTCGTCGAGTGCTGAAGAGCCTTCGGGAGATGACCGCCTATTTCCAAAGCGCCATGCAGGAACAGCGCCTGCAACCACGGCAAGGCCTGGTCAGTTCCCTGATGAACGCCAGAATCGAAGGCGAGGGTTTGACCGCAGAAGAAGTCATCGCGAATTTGATCGTGACGATGGTGGGAGGCCAGGAAACCACCACCAATCTCATCGCCAACGGCGTGCTCGCTTTGCTTCGCAATCCGGATCAACTAGCGATGTTGAGAGCCGATTTTTCATTGATTCCTTCTGCCGTCGAGGAATTCCTGCGATACGAGAGTCCCAGCCAGCACACCTCGCGTCTTGCGCCCGAGGATCTCGAGATGGGAGGCAAGCTAATTCGAAAAGGGCAGGCAGTGATTGCCGTTATGGCGGCCGGCAATCGCGATCCGGAGCGATTCCCCGACCCGGATCGCCTGGACATCACTCGCTCCGACAACCGGCATCTGGCCTTCGGCTGGGCTGCGCATTTCTGTTTCGGCGCGGCACTGGCGAGGATGGAAGCGCAAATCACGTTCCAATCCCTCCTGGAACGATTCCCCACTTGGACGCTGGAACGGGTGCCCTTAGTTTGGCGAGCCAACCTTGGGCTCCGCGGTCTGACCGCTCTGCCGATTCGAGTCGAAAAATGCAGTTCTATCGCGCCGCACACTCGGGAACGGAGCGAGAACTGATGCAAGAAACCCTCGGGCTATCGGAGTCCAAGAAACAACTCCTTGAGAAGTATCTGCGAGGCGATTTCACAGAGGAACGCACAAAATCGCTCGCAATCCCGCGCCGCTCTGACGACAAGCACGCGCCAGTTTCCTTCTCGCAGCAGCAGGTCTGGGTCAATTCCAATTTGGCCGGCGATCTTCCCGTCTACAACGAGACGATGACCGTCTTCAAACGGGGCCCGCTCGATCTCGCAATTCTCGAACGGGCGATCGGCGAAATCATCCGCAGGCACGAAATCTGGCGCACCACGTTCGAGGTCGTCGATGGCCAGCCGGTTCAGTTGGTTCATCCGGCATCCGGCGCATTCAAAATCCCACGGGTCGACCTTACCGCTCTCCCGCAAGACCAGCGAAAAAAAGAAGCCGTTCGCATGGCCTCGGAAGAAGCCAAGCGGCTATTCGACCTCTCGCGCGGTCCACTGCTTCGGGCGACTTTGTATGACTTGAGCGAGGACGATCATCAGTTGTTCATGGTGTTTCATCACATCATTTTCGATGGGATGACCGCCTATCGTGTTTTCCTCCCCGAATTAGCCGCTCTTTACCGCGCTTTTTCCGAAGGACGGCCGTCGCCGCTGCCTGACCTGCCGATTCAGTACGCTGATTTTGCCTGCTGGCAAAGACAACGGGCCGATCACGATGCATCCGCGAAACACCTGAATTATTGGAAGCAGCAGCTTCAAGGGGAGCTTCCGATCCTGTCTTGGCCAAATGACTTCCCGCGTCCGGCGGCGCAAACGTATCGCGGCGTGTTGCGCAACGCATCCTTAGCGCGGGACTTGATTCAGCCGCTCAGGGATCTGAGCCTCGAGGCGGGCTGCTCGTTATACACCACGCTGCTCGCTGGAATGTCCGCTTTGCTTCATCGATACACGGGCCAGACTGACATCATTCTGGGTGGATTATCGGCCTGCCGCCACGGCGCGGAATCGGAGTCTCTGTTGGGATGCTTTATGAATCCCCTCCCGCTGCGCATCGATCTCTCCGGAAACCCAACCTTCCGTGATTTGCTCAGAAGAGCCCGCGAGGTGGTCCTCGGGGGGCTCGATCACGAGGAGATGCCTTTCGAACAAATCGTGAGCGAGCTTCGGCTGCGGCCGGATCCTAGCCGCAACCCGCTGTTCCAGATCATTTTCACCCTGGAGCCGGACATGCCCGCCATTGATCGTCAATGGGATCTCACGCTCGAAGATTTTTCGAGCGGCGCGTCGAAAGTGGATCTGAGCATTGTGCTCGATGACCGTGGCGAGAGGGTCAGCGGCCCCATGGTGTACAACCCGGACCTCTTTGAAGATTCGACCATCCAGCGCTTGATGGCGCACTGGAATAGGCTGCTCAGAAGCGCCGTGGCCAATCCGGACTTGCCTATCTCGTTGCTCGAGTTCATGGCGCCGGACGAAAAGCAGCAAATTCTGCGTGACTGGAATCGAACGGCCGCTGATTATCCCAAGGACTCCTGCGTGCACCAGTTATTTGAAGCGCAGGTCGAACGCGCTCCGGATAATTGCGCCGTCATTTTCGGCAAGCAAGAGCTTACTTATCGCGAGTTGAATCAGCGAGCCAACCGGCTGGCGCGTCGCTTGATCGAGTCTGGCGTGGGCCCGGATGTCGTCGTCGGAGTTTGCGCCGAGCGCTCCGTGGAAATGATTGTCGGTCTTCTCGGGGTCCTCAAGGCGGGCGGAGCTTACCTTCCGCTCGATCCGGAGTGTCCAGCAAAGCAACTCGCCTTCATGCTTCGTGATTGTGGAGTCCGGCTTGTCGTGGCCTCCGAAGCAAGCGGCGCTCACACGCCGAGTGAAGGCATCACACTTGTTCAACTCGATGACCAGGGAAGCGTGAACGCGAACACGAACACGAACACGAACACGAACACCCAGAATCCGGCTGTTGACGTTCGGCCGGACAATCTTGCCTATGTAATCTACACTTCCGGATCGACAGGTGATCCAAAAGGTGTGGAAATCGAGCATCGCTCGATTGTGC
>JASHQB010000367.1 GCA_030037775.1 Candidatus Acidiferrales bacterium | reverse complement strand
ACCATATTGATCGGCGATCACTTGATCGTCAGTTTGTTGGGATATGACATCGGAATTCCCTTCACCGAGCACCATATCGCCTTGTGGCGCAACCCCAAGCGGCAACAAATCATTGTCTTTGAAGCGCCGCCGCAAGCCGCGAACGAAGAAGATTTCATCAAGCGCGTCATCGGCATGCCCGGTGATACGGTGGAGATCAAACGCGGTGTTGTTTTTATTGACGGAAAGCAGTTGAATGAGCCTTATCTGAACCCGCGCCCAGATCCGTCTGCCCCGCAGGAAAACACCGGGCCGTTCCACGTTCCACCCCACGAGTATTTCGTGATGGGTGATAATCGTGACGACTCGAACGACAGCCGCTTCTGGGGCTATGTTCCGCGCGAGAACATTATTGGCACGCCCCTGTTCATTTATATGTCCGTTAAGGCGCGGGAAGACGTGTGGGAACCCGGACACTTTGGCGAACGGCTCGGCACATACTTGAGCATTTTGATTCACCCCGGCGAAATGCGCTGGAGGCGGCTGTTTCGAACATTTTGAAGCGAACTTCTGCAGAAGACAGGGCGGCGGTTCCCATGCGTTACTCCGATGCGGGAGTGGACATTTCCCGCGCAGACGAAGCGAAACAGAAAATTCGGCATCTCGCTGGCCGCACGCTGAACAAGTTCGTCCTGTCGCCAATTGGTGGTTTTGGCGCGCTGTATCATCTCGATCCCAAGCGTTGGCGTGACCCTGTGCTCGTTTCCAGTGCGGACGGTGTCGGCACCAAGCTCAAGATTGCTTCCGCCGCAGGTGTGCACTCCACGGTGGGCGCCGACATCGTGAATCATTGCGTTAACGACATTCTGACCCAGGGCGCCGAACCTCTTTTTTTCCTCGATTATCTGGCTATGGGCCGCATCGACCCACGCGTCGTCGAGCAGATCGTCGAAGGCATGAGCCGCGCGGCGCGCCAAGCCGGATGCGCACTCATCGGCGGCGAAACCGCGGAAATGCCTGGGATGTACGCCGCAGGGGAATATGATCTCGCCGGCTTCATCGTCGGCGTTGTCGAGCGCGGCCACCAGACCGATACCCGCCGCGTTCATGCGGGCGACATTCTGATTGGATTGCCTTCCAGCGGGCTTCACACCAACGGCTATTCGCTCGCGCGCAAGCTTGTTTTTGAAGTGGCCAAGCTCAAGCCCGACACCTACGTCCCGGAGATCAGCAACAAAATCGCTGCAGAGCTGCTGAAGCCGCATCGTTGCTACTGGCCCATGCTGAAAAATGTCGTCGCGCGCGGCTGGCTTTCCGGCATGGCGCATATCACCGGTGGCGGCATACCCGGCAATCTCCCGCGCGTGCTGCCGCGAAATGTCCATGCCGTGATTGAACTTGGCTCCTGGCCGGTCCTGCCGATTTTCCGCTACCTGGCGCGCGTCGGGAAAATCGAAGCAGAAGAACTGCTCCGGACGTTCAATCTTGGCATCGGGATGATCTTGATTGTCCCCTCGAAAAATACTCCTAAACTCGAAACGGAGCTGAAGCGCCGCCGCGAGCGTTTTTTTCGCATCGGCCGCATCGAACCCGCGCCGGCCGGCAAATCTCCTGTAAGCTTCACCGGCACGCTGCCGATTGTCGCTTGAAATTCGCCCGCTTGGGCCTCGAATTACCGAACGGCCGATTCGTTTTGGCACCTGCCGGAACTGTGCTAACTTCTGACATTCATGAAAAAGCGCATCGCCATTCTTCTATCCGGCCGCGGCTCCAATTTCGAAGCCCTGACGGATAGCGTTTCGAACGGCCGCATTCCGAATGCGGAAATCTCCGTGGTCATCAGCCACCGCGAAGGCGCTCCTGGAATCGAACGCGCCCGCGCGCGCGGCATCGATGCGCGCGTCGTTCCATCGAAAGGACTGGACCGCGACGCCTATGATCGCCAGGTCGTTGCAGTCCTGCAGGAAAAGAAAATCGATTTGGTGTGCCTCGCCGGCTATATGCGCTTGCTTTCCAGTTATTTCGTGCAAGCCTTTCGCGGCCGCATCCTCAACATTCATCCTTCGCTGCTGCCGGCGTTTCCGGGGCTCGAAGCGCAGCGCCAGGCCCTCGAGCATGGCGTGAAATTCGCAGGCTGCACCGTGCATTTCGTCGACGAAAACCTCGACGCCGGCCCCATCATTTTGCAAGCCACCGTTCCCGTTCGCGACGATGACACCGTTGATTCGCTTTCCGCGCGCATCCTCGCCGAGGAGCATCGGATCTATTCCGAGGCGGTGCGCATCGTTCTCGAGGGACGCTACCGTGTCGAAGGTCGCCGCGTGGTCCTTCTCAAGGAAGCGGAGGCGGCGAAATCGCATGTCTGAAGCAGGCAAGAAATCGGCGCCGCAGCATCCGCAAAAATCGGTCGAGGAACAGCTCGCCTACCTGCGCAAAGGCGCCGCAGAAATCATTCGCGAAGAGGACCTAAAGGCCAAGCTGGAACTGTCTGCGAAAACGGGCAACCCTTTGCGAGTTTATTTGGGCGTCGATCCCACGGCTCCGGATATTCACCTCGGGCATACCGTAGTCATTCGCAAGTTAAAACATTTTCAGGATATGGGACATACCGCGATTTTTCTCATCGGCGATTTTTCCGCCATGATTGGCGACCCAACGGGCCAGTCCGAAACGCGCCCTCCGCTGACGCGCGAGCAGGTCGACGCCAACGCCAAGACGTATCTCGACCAGGTCTTCAAGATTCTCGATCGCGATAAAACGGAAGTCCGTTACAACAGCGAATGGCTCGGCAAGATGTCGAGTTACGACGTGGTGCGCCTCTGCGGGCACTATCGTCTGGCGCGCATGCTTGAGCGCGAGGATTTTCGTTCGCGCCTGGACAACAATCTCCCCATCTCCGTGCATGAGCTGCTCTATCCCCTCCTGACTGCGCTTGACGCCGTGAATCTGAAATCGGACGTCGAATTGGGCGCCACCGAGCAGAAATTCAACATCTTGATTCATCGCGACATCCAGCGTGAATACGGCCTCTCTCCGCAAGTCGTCTTCACCCTGCCCATTCTCGTCGGCCTCGATGGCGTGAAGAAAATGTCGAAAAGCCTCGGAAATTACGTCGGCATCACCGAGTCGCCGCAGGAAATGTTCGGCAAACTGATGTCCATCTCTGACGATCTCATGTGGTCTTACTACGAGCTGCTCACGGATTTCGAAGAGCGCGTTATCGTTCGCCTGAAAGAAGAAGTTCGCACCGGCGTCCTGCATCCCATGGACGCGAAAATGCAGCTCGCTCATACCATCATCGCCAATTTCCACGGCGAAGAAGCTGCCCGCGCCGCGCGCGACGAATTTCAGCGCGTCTTTCGCGACCGCCAAGCCCCCGAGGAGGCACCATCCTATCGAGTTCCCAAGCGCACATGGCCCTACAAACTGGCATGGTTACTTGCGGAATCGAAACTCGCGGATTCGCGCGCTGAAGCGCAGCGGCTGATTATGCAAGGCGGCGTGGAAATCGACGGGCACCGTGTAGATGATGTGAAATACGAGGTCGATTTATCTAAACCCGGCGCCAGCTTTCTTGTGCGCGCCGGCAAAAAAAGATTCCTCCGCATCATCGTCGAATAGCCTCCATAGAGAGCGGTTTCAGCTCTGTCGGGGCTGCTCGTGTTCCACCAGTCGCTTCAACCGCTGCAATTCTCCCCGGTCGCGCTTCGCCACGGCGTGGCGCGTCATGAGCCAATCGAAAAATTGGCCGAACCGCCCGGGCATTTGGTAATGGTCGCGCATCGCCACCCGCGCGCCGGCCGCAGTTTCGTTGATCTCCCATCGCTGCATGCCACGCACTCCGTATGTATCCTGAAATTGCCATTCGAGCACCCGCCCGCGCTCGAATTCCGTAACCACCGCGGTGTGCGTCATTTCGTGCTTGCCGATCCGTCCAGTTAAGCGCACTTTCAGCCCGCCGCGAAATTCGATTGCGCCCCCTTGCACTTCAAATTGCAAATCGAGTTCGCGCCCGT
>JASHQB010000040.1 GCA_030037775.1 Candidatus Acidiferrales bacterium | reverse complement strand
GCGCCCGGCGCGCTGTGCCGCAAGAATTCGCGCAGCGCCTTCATTGCAGCCTCACGCGCGGATCGGCAAACGCGTAGACCAGATCCGTCAGCAGATTCACCAGCACATAGGAAATCGCAATCACCAGAATGCAGCCCTGCAGCAGCGGATAATCGCGCGCCTCGATCGCCTGCACGGCCAGCCGCCCGATCCCCGGCCACGAAAAAATCGTCTCCGTCACAATTGTACCGGCCAGCAGCGTGCCGAACTGCAAGCCTAAAATCGTCAGTATCGGAATCAGCGCATTGCGAAACGCGTGCCGCACCAGCACTGCGCTCTCGCTAAGTCCCTTGGCCCGCGCTGTGCGCACGTAATCGCTCGAAAGCTGCTCCAGCACCGACGTGCGCACCATCCGCGTCAGAATCGCCGCCAGCGCCGCGCCCAGCGTGATCGCCGGCAAAATCAAATGCGAAATTCCGCCGCGCCCGCTCACCGGCAGCCAGCCAATCAGCACCGAAAAAATCAGAATCAGCAGCGGCCCGAGCGCGAAATTCGGGACCGAGAGGCCCAGCAGCGTGAAAAATCCGATCGCGTGGTCCGCCGCCGTCGCGCGACGCTGCGCCGCAACCATCCCCGCCGGAATTCCAATCGCGCAGCAAACAATCAGCGCTGCCAGCGCCAGCTCGAGCGTCGCGGGGTAATGTTCCAGCACCACGTGCAGCACCGGTTGCTGGAATCGGAACGATTCGCCCAAATTCCCGCGTGCCACGCCAGCCAGGTAATCGCCGTACTGCACCGGCACCGGCCTGTCGAGCCCCAGCGCGTGCCGCAGTTCCACCTGATCCGAAAGCGTCGCGCCCTCGCCCAGCATCTGCTGCACCGGATCGCCGGGAATAATGTGCGCCAGCGCAAAAACCATGGTGACAATCAGCCAGGTGGCCGGCAGCGAATACGCCAGTCGCAACGAAATGTACCGTGTCATTCGTCTCCTCGGCCGCTTCCCCGCGCGTTTCCGCGCCCGCTTCCCCGCGTGCGGCGGGAAGTTTTCGCCGAGCCCGCTGAACTCGACGGCGCCGCCGAAGCTGATGCCGGAGATTTCGCCGCTACTGCGGCCTTCTCCGCCGCCTGCGGGATCGCGCCCGCATCATCCAGCCGCTTGATTTTCACCCGCGCGATGCGCCGACCTTCCATTTCCATGATCGTGAAGCGGTAGCCGTGGTCTTCGAAGCTCTCTCCGCCGCGCGGCAAAAATCCCAGATGGCTCAGCACAAATCCCGCCAGTGTTTCGTAGACGAAATCTTCCGGCAGATTCACATGAAACTGGCTCAGGTCATGAATCTTGAGCGACGCGTCGAAAATCACCGACCCGTCCGCCAGCGTCAGCGGATGCTCCACCACGTCGAACTCGTCGTGGATCTCGCCGACCATCTGCTCCAAAATGTCTTCGAGCGTCACCAGCCCCAGAATCGTGCCGAATTCGTCGACGGCCATCGCCAGGCCCGTGCGATGCGAGCGAAATTCCACGAGCAGCTCGATCGCCGGTTTTGTTTCCGGCACGATCAGCACGTCGCGCAGCACGTTCTTCAGTTGAAATTCCGCCGGCGCCTGGCCCTCTTCGGCGCGCCGGGTGCGGTCCAGCAGAATCCAGATCAAATCCTTGATGTGCACAAAGCCGAGAACGTGATCGAGCGTGCCTTGGTACACCGGAATGCGCGACCGCTGCGTGATGGCGATCATTTTCATCACGTCTTCCAGCGCCGCATTCGCGGGCAGCGCGTGGATGTCCGGCCGGGGCACCATGATTTCGCGCACCTGCACGTCGCCCAAATTCATCGCGCCGTGAATGAAACGCTCTTCTGCCGGCGCCAGCACGCCGCTCGCCCGCGCCTGCTCCACCAGAATGAGCAGCTCTTCCTCCGAGCGCACCATCGAATGCGCCCGCGTCATTTTAACGCCCAGCGCCTTCGTGAATTTCCCCGCGAAGGCATTCAGCAGCAGAATCGCCCATCGGAACGTCTTCAGGAACCACTGAAACGGCCGCGCCACCAGCAGCGCCACGCGCTCCGCCTGCGCCAGCCCCATGTTTTTCGGCACCAGCTCGCCCAGCACCACCTGCAACACCGTCAACAGCCCAAACGCCGCAATCAGTGCGGCGCTGTGCGCCGCAAGGGCCGCATATTTCCCTGGTACTTCGTGAAAAATCGGATCAAGGAATCTCGCCAGCGTCAGCTCCCCCAGATATCCCAGCGCCAGGCTGGTCAGCGTGATTCCCACTTGCACGCCGGAAATCACCGTGCCCATGTCCGCCGTGAGCGCTTCCACCACCCGCGCGCTCTGGTTCCCATGCTTCACCAGTTGCCGGATGCGCGAGTGCCGCACCGCCACCAGCGAAAACTCCACCGCGGCGAAAAATCCGTTGATCGCGATGAGAATGAAAATGGAGAATAAGCGAAGAACAATCATGGCTCAGCGCTCGTTGCGCTGCGGTCCCCCAATCTCTCGATTGTAGCAAGAGCGCGGCGCTGCGGCGCACCTTCGCGGCCAAGCTTGTGTCAATAGTCACGCGGTGAACACCGGCCTCCAAGATTAGCGGGTGCGTTTGAAAACCGTGCTATCGTCGCTAAGTGAGGCACCTTATCGAATCGTTGTCACTTGGTTCAGGCGCAATTGTCGTGGCCGTAGTTTCAATGGCGCTTGTGTGGTTGCTAAGCTTCGTCGCCCCGAAGCCTCTGCATGCGCTCTGGATTTTTATCGTGCCCTTTGCTGCTGCTTATTGCCTTTACTGGCTCCCCGTTTGGCTAGGCGCTGATCCGTCAGAATACGATGTGTGGAAATTCATGATCGGAATATGGTTCATTGCCGGCTTCTTTCCTTCGGCGGTGCTGGTTCTAATTCTTCGGAAGGGCCACGCGAAGTAGCTTCTCCCGCCGTCACCTGGAGATCGCCATTTGGCCATCCCGCGATGGTGCGATAGAATGCTTCTTCCATGACGGCCACGCCCAACAAAGCGCCCGAAGCTCCGCGCAAGGGCGAATTCGAAAAATCCCTCGCGCGCCTCGAAGAGGTTGTCAAGCGCCTCGAATCCACCGATCTGCCTCTCGACGAGGCCATGAAGCTTTTCGAGGAAGGCGTGAAACTTTCGCGCGATTGCCAAAAGCAGCTCGAAGAGGCCGAAGGCAAAGTCGAAATTCTGCTGCGCAAAGCCGATGGCAAACTCCATTCCGAGCCATTCGATACCGGCGAGGACAATCCAACATCGCAGCGCTGAAACCGTTGAACGACGCGATGCACTTCCGCTACCGCCGTAGCCGTTTCCTTCAATCACGATGAGCCAGCCCGACTTTTTTTCTGCCGACCAAGCGGTCATCGAAGCCACGCTCGAGAAACTTCTGCCCGCCGAATCCACCCCACCCGCCACCATCCATCAAGCTATGCGCTACAGCGTTTTCGCCGGAGGCAAGCGTATCCGGCCCGTTCTTTGCTACGAATCCGCTCGCATTTTCTCGCAACAGCTTGACGCTGCAGCGACCGTCGGTTGCGCGCTTGAATTCATCCATACCTATTCACTCATTCACGACGATCTGCCCGCCCTCGACAACGACGACCTTCGCCGCGGCAAGCCCACGTGCCACAAAAAATTCGGCGTCGCCATGGCCATTCTCGCGGGTGACGCCTTGCTCACTCTTTCTTTCGAAACGCTTGCCAACGCCAACGTCCCGCCCGATCGCCGCGTTCGCATCATCGCCGAAATCGGCCGCGCCGCTGGCACCGTCAACGGCATGGTCGGCGGCCAAGTCGCCGACGTCCAAGCGGAAGGCAAGCCCGTCGACGCCGCCGCGCTCGAATACATTCATCGCTCGAAGACTGCCGCGCTTATTCGCGCTTCGGTCGTCGCTGGAGCCCTTGCCGGCGGGGCGCCCGACCAAGACGTCGCCCGCCTCGGCCGTTTCGGCGAAGCCATCGGCTGGGCCTTTCAAGTCGTCGACGATCTTCTCGACGTCGAAGAATCTTCCGCGGCCCTCGGCAAAACCGCCGGAAAAGATCAAGCGCAAAAGAAAGCCACCTATCCCGCGCTTTTCGGCATCGAAAAATCCCGTGCCTTCGCGCAAGAACTCGCCGCGCGCGCCCACCGTGAACTCGACTGTTACGGCGACCGCGCCGCGCATCTTCGCCAGCTCGCCGACTACCTCGTAGTGCGCCGCGCGTGACAATCTCCTCGAGTGGCGTTCCAGCATCGCGCCACGGTAAATTTCTCGCGTTTCCCGCGTCATGACCAAATCAAAATCGCGGCTCGATCTCCTGCTCGTCGAGCGCGGCCTCGCGCCCACGCGCCAGCGCGCCCAAGCCTTGATCATGGCCGGCCAAGTGCGCCTGAACGATCGTCTCGCGCAAAAGCCCAGCGAAACCGCCGACGCTGCTGCGAAAATCGAAGTCTTCGGTCCTGATTCAAAATACGCCAGCCGCGCCGGTGCGAAGCTCGAAGGGGCCCTCGCCGATTTCGCCGTTGACCCTCGCGACCGCATCTGCCTTGACGTGGGCTCATCGAACGGCGGCTTCACCGATTGCCTTTTGCAGCACGGCGCGCGCCGCATCTACGCCGTCGACGTCAACACCGCGCAGCTCGACTGGAAGCTGCAGCGCGACGACCGCGTCCGCGCCATCAAGAAGAATGCTCGCTTCCTCAAGCCCGCCGATCTTCCCGAATCACCCTCCCTCATCACCGTCGACGTCTCCTTCATCTCTGTCACGAAAGTTCTTCCCGCGCTCGTCGCCGTCGCGCAGCCCAATGCCACTTTCCTCATCCTCGTCAAGCCGCAATTCGAACTTGAAAAGAAACTCATCGGCAAAGGCGGCATCGTCCGCGATCCTGAATT
>JASHQB010000366.1 GCA_030037775.1 Candidatus Acidiferrales bacterium | reverse complement strand
GCCATCAAAACCGTCGCGGTAATCGGCGCGGGCACCATGGGCAACGGCATCGCCCACGTCTTCGCCAAATCCGGCTACAAAACCATCCTCCGCGACGTCGACCGGAAATATCTCGACCGCGCGCTCGACACCATCGGCAAAAACCTCGACCGCGAAATCAAGAAAGCCAAAATCACCGAAGCCGACAAGCCCGCCATTCTCCAGCGTATTTTCTGCACCACCGATGCCAACGATCTCGCCGCCGCCGACATTTGCGTCGAGGCCGTCCCCGAGCAGCGCGAACTGAAGGAGCGCGTCCTCAAAGAAGCCGACGCCGTTCTGCGCCCCGGCGTCATTCTCGCCAGCAACACCTCTTCCATTTCCATCACCGCGCTCGCCGCAAAAACTAGCCGCCCCGAGCAGTTCATCGGCATGCACTTCATGAATCCCGTGCCGATGATGGTTCTCGTCGAAGTGATCCGCGGCCTGCAAACCAGCGAAGAAACCTTTAGCACTACGATGGAGCTTTGCCAGAAGCTCGGCAAAACTCCCGTCGCCGTCAACGACGCGCCCGGCTTCGTCTCCAATCGCGTGCTCATGCCGCTCATCAACGAAGCCGCCTATGCCGTGATGGAAGGCGTGGCCACGCCGGAGGCCGTCGATGCTGTCATGAAAATGGGCATGAATCATCCCATGGGCCCGCTCGAGCTCGCCGATTTCATCGGCCTCGACGTTTGCGTCGACATTCTCGCCGTGCTGCAAAACGGTCTGGGCGACCCGAAGTATCGCGCCTGCCCGCTGTTGAAAAAATACGTCGCGGCGGGCTGGCTCGGCCGCAAATCCGCCCGCGGTTTTTATAAATATTAACGATGCGAACCGGTTTGCAAGTGCTATTCCGCGCCTGCTGCGCCTTTCATCAAATTCGCAAGCTGCTCCACATTCGCATCGCTCGTATCGCCCACAACAAAATAGCGCAGCCCGCTCGCGCTCCACGTCTCCACCCAAAAGGACGCGTGCCGCTGCGGCGTTTCCTTTGCGCTCATCTTTGCCCATTCGGCGCGCTCTTGAAAAATAAACACGGACAGCTGGTGCTTGCGATATTGAAAGAGCAAACCCGCTCCGGGTGTCTGGTCGAGATACGCGACACGGCCGCCGAGCAGCGTGAACGGGCTATTCGTCAAATCCGGCAAGTTCACCGCAAAAGGCAATTTCCCTTCGAACCACGGCTTCACCGTGTGCTGATCGGTGGAAACCACGTCCACGGGATTCGCGCTCGCCAGCGCTGTCACGTGCATGTCCACAACTTCGCCCAGCATCGCCATTTCCGGTGTGACGGCGGGGCGACGCGCCATCCACACAACGACAAGCAGAAGCACTGCAGCCGCGGCGAATGCAGGCGCCCATATCAACACGGCGCGCGGGTTGCGCTTTCGCGGCAGCGCTTCTTTTTCGATTTTCCGGCGAAACTCCACGCTTGGCGCATAGCGCAGCGCCGCCGCGCGCTTCACCGCAGTCTTCAGTTGCATGCGGCTCGCGATGTCTTTCGCACAGGATGCACACCCGCGCAGGTGCGCATCGAATTCCTGCTGCGCATTCGGCGAAAGTTCGCCGTCGACAAATGCGTCGAGCTTGTCACGCCACGCTTCGCAAGCCATCAGGTCCTCACAACCTTTTCGCGCAAATTCTCTCGCAGAAGTTTTCTCGCGCGCGCCAACCTGGACATCACTGTTCCCGCGGGAATTCCGAGCGTCTCGGCAATTTCGCGGTAGGCCATCTCTTCCATGTCGGCGAGCAGCAACACTTCGCGGAAGGGAATGGGCAGCTTTTCAATTGCATCGCGAACGGCTCCCTGATTCATTTGCTTCAGCAGGATCGACTCCGGCGTTTCTTCGGTTACGCGCGCGAACGCCGCCTCATTGCCTTCATCTTCTTCCAGCGCGACCGTCCGCGTTGCCGCCAAACCGGTGCGTGAGTTCAAGAAAGTGTTCCGCAATATGCGAAAAATCCACGCGCGAAAATTTGTGCCCGGCTCAAACGACCGGAATCCGCCGAGCGCCTTGGCATAGGTTTCCTGCACCAGATCTTCAGCCTCTACGCGGTCTTGCGCCAGCCAGCACGCGAAATTGTACAAAGAATCGAAGAGCGGCAACGCCAGCTCCGCGAAGCTCTCGCCCTCCTGCATTTTTCCTGAAGGAATAACCAAGTCCTTGTCCTTTTATTCCCTGCAGAACCGTTTTCACTGGCGTGCTTCTTTGATGTGCAGCAAAGAAAAAAGACTCTTCGCGGGAATAAATCCCGGCCTCGCTGGTTAGCACAAGTGTAGATCAAGTGGCGTGCAAAACGAGCATCGCAAGGAGACTTGAATGCCCAAAGGAAATATCATCACAGAAAATTTAAACAAAGACGGAATCGACCGCCGCAGCTTTTTGAAATGTATGGCCTGGGCCGGCACAGGCGCTTTGTGTGTCTTGCAGGGCGGCGTGCTGAAATCATTTGCCTTAGGTGATTCCGCCATCCACGGCATGCACAAAATGAAGGGCGAACTCGCTTTCGTGCAAATCAGCGACAGCCACATCGGCTTCAACAAGGCGGCCAATCCCGACGTGGTCGGCACGCTGCGGCAGGCCATCGCCAAAATCAACGCGCTCCCGACGCCTCCCGCGTTCGTTCTGCACACAGGCGATTTGTCGCAGCTTTCAAAAGCTGAGCAATTCGATACGCTCGAACAATCGCTGAAGGAAATTCACACCGACAAAATCTTTTACGTTCCAGGCGAGCACGACGTCCTCGACGACAATGGCGCAGCCTACCGCGAACGCTTTGCGAAAGGTTCAATAGGCGACGGCTGGTACAGCTTCGATACCGGTGGAGCGCATTTCATCGGTCTCGTCAATGTGATGAACCTGAAGGCAGGCGGTCTTGGCAATCTTGGTTCCCAGCAACTCGAATGGCTCGAAAAGGACGTGAAGCATTTGAAGTCCAGCATGCCCATCGTGGTTTTTGCACACATTCCGCTCTGGTCCGTTTACCCGGAATGGGGATGGGGGACTAGCGACAGCGAGCAGGCGCTCTCGTATCTGAAGCGCTTCGGGTCGGTCACTGTGCTCAATGGCCACATTCACCAGACCATGCGCAAGGTCGAAGGCAACGTGACGTTTCACACGGCCATGTCGACAGCTTTTCCGCAAGCCGCTCCCGGTATGGCTCCTACGCCGGGGCCGATGAAAGTACCCGTGGAAAAACTACGCAGCGTGCTCGGAATCACGGACGTGAATTTCGTTCGTGGCCATCACACGCTGGGCATCACGGATTCCACTCTTGATACCGCGATATAATCCTTCGCGGCGCAAGAAATTCACGGAAAAGGACAATAACTATGAAAATCGCCAATCGAAAAATCGGCAGTGCTTCTGTGTTTGGTCTTGCTCTCGGACTCATTCTGTTCTCGGGCGTTCACGCATCGGCAGGGGATTCGGAGAAGGTGGCTGCCAAGTATGAAATCAACATTCAGGACTTCAGCTTCCAACCGATGACGTTGAATGTGCCCGTCGGCGCCACAGTAACCTGGACGAACAAAGACGAAGAGCCGCACACCGTTTTCAGCAGCGACGACATGTTCAAATCGAAGGCGCTGGACACGGACGAGAAGTTCTCTTTCACGTTTACCAAGGCGGGCACGTACAAATACTTCTGCTCCGTGCATCCGAAGATGGTCGCCACCATCGTTGTGGGATCGTCGAAGAACAAATCGGAGCCGATGAAAACGGACGAGACGGAAAAGACGAACTAACGCAATGCAACAAGCTCTCCCTTGAGCAGGCTCGCTGCACCACGGTGCACACAGGCGGGCCTGTTCCCCTTTCGTAAGGTTTGATGTTTACGCTCTCTCGAATTCTTGGAACAGGCGCTCCTGCAGTGGCCGACGTCAACTTAATTTTGCAGATATTCACGGGCTTGGCGCTGATGGCAGGCGCAGCGCTGGCGCGGACGAAGAGATACACCGCGCACGCTGTCTGCCAATCGACAGTTCTGCTGGTCAACGCAATCGCAATCGCGTGGTACATGTGGCCGTCGTTCCGGCACAGGGTGCTGCCCCGGCTGCCGCTGGCACTTGGCCTATTACCTCTGGCCAATGGTTCATGGGATTTTGGGAGTCTTCGCCGAATTGCTGGGGTCGTACATCGCACTGGCCGCTGCAACTCATCTGCTACCCGAAGTGTTGAAACTTCGCCGCTGGAGATTTTGGATGCGTTTTGAACTTGTTCTCTGGTGGCTGGTCTTGGTGACCGGCCTAGGAACGTATCTTTACTGGTACACGACTATCTTAGCCTCAGCGGAACAATTCTTCTTTGCTTTTTGTTCGCCCTGTGATACCCTTCGGATTCGCAAAGGAAGGGCAGACGCGGAGGGAACTCTCTGGTAAACTGCCGCACTAATTAACAGGCTGGTGGCTTCCCAAGGTTTGAGACGTCAATCACCGAGGTGAGAAAATGGCAGACGAACGAGGCAAGATGCTCGAAGCGGCGGTTGCGCAGATCGAAAAGCAGTATGGCAAGGGCTCGATCATGCGCCTCGGCAACAAGGACGTGCTGGTGCCGGTCAGCGTGATTCCCACCGGCTCGATTTCCATCGACGCCGCCCTTGGCGTCGGCGGATTGCCGCGCGGCCGCGTCATCGAAATCTTCGGCCCGGAATCCGGCGGCAAGACCACCATGACTTTGCATGTCATCGCCGAAGCCCAGAAAATGGGCGGCATCGCCGCATTCATCGACGCCGAACACGCCCTCGACCCCTCTTACGCTCGCAAACTCGGCGTCGACGTCGAAAACCTTCTCGTTTCGCAGCCCGACAATGGCGAGCAGGCACTCGAAATCGCCGAGGCGCTGATCCGTTCCGGCGGCGTGGATGTCGTCGTGGTCGACTCCGTCGCCGCGCTCGTTCCCAAGGCCGAACTCGAAGGCGAAATGGGCGAGCCGCAAATGGGCCTGCAGGCGCGCCTGATGTCCCAGGCGCTGCGCAAGCTCACCGCCATCGTCTCCAAGTCCCGTACCTGCCTGATTTTCATCAATCAGATCCGCGAAAAAATCGGCGTGATGTTCGGCAATCCGGAAACCACCACCGGCGGACGCGCGCTGAAATTCTATTCCTCGATTCGCCTCGATATTCGCCGCATCCAGTCCATCAAGGAGGGCGACCGCGTCATCGGCTCGCGCACCCGCGCCAAAGTGGTGAAAAACAAAGTCGCCGCGCCGTTCCGCGAGGCCGAATTCGACATCCTCTACGGCGAAGGCGTTTCCCGCGAAGGCGATTTGCTCGATCTCGGCGTCACCCGCAACATCCTGGAGAAATCCGGCACGTGGATTTCCTTCAAAGGCGAGCGCCTCGGCCAGGGACGCGAAAACGCCCGTGTTTTCCTGCGCGAAAACACCGACATTCGCGACAAAATCGAGGCCGCGCTGCGCAAGGAATTGGGCCTCGCGCAGTCCGCTTCTGCGCCCGAAG
>JASHQB010000365.1 GCA_030037775.1 Candidatus Acidiferrales bacterium | reverse complement strand
GACGAACACGGTGCGCACGGTGGCATTCAGTGCGGCGGTGCGGCCTTCGGAGGTGTTGCCCGCGTCGGCGGGCAGCATGTCGTAAAGCTTGGCGATTTGCAGTTCCGGGTCGCCGATCATCGGGAATTTCACCTTGTGGCCCTGGGTCTCTTCGATGTCGACGGCCCATTTGCCGTGATTGGTGACTGGGTCGACGCTCAGTCCGAGGATTTTGCAATTGCGCTTCTCGAATTCAGATTGCAGGCCGGCCATGTAGCCGAGCTCCGTGGTGCAGACCGGCGTGAAGTCTTTCGGATGGGAGAACAACACCCCCCAGGAGTTGCCGAGCCAGTCGTGAAACTTGATGGGGCCTTGCGTCGTCTCGGCTGTGAAATCGGGAGCAATATCGCCAATTCGTAGAGTCATGATCTTCTCCGCCTCTGAGTCTTAGGGGGCCAGTTTGAGGGTTCTCAATGGTTACACAGGGAACATCAGAATTCAAACTTGCCGGTTCACGGTTTGGATGCGGCGCTGCCGCCGTACGATTCAGTCTACGGCGCTATGGGTGTTGACGTTGGAGGCGGCGAAAGGCAGATTGACTTTAATGGAGGTGGGAACGGGGTGCAAGCCTAGGGCCACGACGAGGCCTCTGCTTCGATTTCCAGCTGTGATTTCATTTTCGCGGCGTTCAGCCTCTCACGAGGTTGCACCTGCTTCTGGATTTATTGGTGTTGGTTTATTCCGGGAAACTCGTCCCGAACATCGGCGCTTTGCTTTTGGACTGTTCCTCGGTGGCCTCATCTTGAAGCACATCCCAGTGCTCTTGTAAAACTCCGTTCTCGATGCGCAGGATGTCGGCAGCAATCCAGTTCGTTGACGAACCACGACCGCTAAATCGCCCGTGAACAATTACGTAGTCGCCTTCGGCCACAACCAGATCGTGTTCGTACTTTAAGGTGGGAGGAGCGCTCCGGGTTAGATCGAGCAACCCGTCACGACCTGGTTTGATATGAGCGCTGTGCTGGATGTAAGTCGGAGACCAGTAACGTTTGGCCGCCTCATAGTCACGCTTGTTGAACAGTGTGTCGAAGGCCTCCAGAACGAGCCTCTTGTTTTGTTCAGGTGTCGTCTTCATGAGAACTCTCCCGACGCAGGTTTCCTTCGCCCACTTCTGCAACCTATTAAGATTTCCGTGGAAGAGAAAAGATTCAGGAGAGCACGTTTGTTACTTTGCGCTTGTGGAGTGGCCGTTGGAGGTGGCGAGGGAGGGGGCGAGGGCGGCGCCGGTGTAGGACTTTTTGTTGCGGGCGACCTGCTCGGGAGTGCCTTGGGCAACGATGCGACCGCCGTCGGCTCCGCCTTCGGGGCCGAGGTCGATGAGCCAGTCGGCCTGTTTGATGACGTCGAGATGGTGCTCGATGATGATGATGGTGTTGCCGAGGTCGACGAGGCGGTTGAGGACGTCCATTAATTTGCGGACGTCGTCGAAGTGCAGGCCGGTGGTGGGCTCGTCGAGAATGTAAAGGGTGCGGCCGGTCTGGCGGCGGGAGAGTTCGCGGGCGAGTTTGGTGCGCTGAGCTTCGCCGCCGGAAAGCGTGGTGGCGGACTGGCCGAGCTGAACGTAGCCGAGGCCGACGTCGACCATGGTTTGGAGCTTCTGTTTGATTTGCGGGATGTTTTCGAGGACGGGCAGGACGTCTTCGATGGGCATTTCGAGCAGATCGGAAATGGAATAGCCCTTGTAGCGAACGGAAAGGGTTTCGGCGTTGTAGCGGCGGCCGCGGCAGACTTCGCAGGTGACGTAGACGTCGGGAAGGAAATTCATTTCGATGCGGCGCAGGCCGTCGCCCTGGCAGGCTTCGCAGCGGCCGCCTTTGACGTTGAAGCTGAAGCGGCCGGGGCGATAGCCGCGTTCGCGGGATTCGGGAAGCATGGCGAAAAGCTCGCGAATGGGACTGAAGACGCCGGTGTAGGTGGCGGGATTGGAGCGCGGCGTGCGGCCGATGGGCGCTTGGTCGATTTCGATGACCTTGTCGAGATGCTCGAGGCCGAGAATTTCGCGGTGCGCGCCGGGAGTTTCGCTGGAGCGGTAGAGCTTTTGCGCGAGGGCGCGGTAGAGAATGTCGTTGACGAGTGTGGATTTGCCCGAGCCGGAGACGCCGGTGATGACGGTGAGCAGGCCGAGGGGAAATTCGACGTCGATGTTTTTGAGGTTGTTGGCGTGCGCGCCGAGAATTTTGAGCGATTTGCCATTAGCTTTGCGGCGCTGTGCAGGAATGGGAATTTTCAGATCGCCGGCCAGATAGCGTCCGGTGAGCGAATTGGGATTGGCGGCGATGTCCGGAGGGGGGCCAATGGCGACGACGTGGCCTCCGGCTTTGCCGGCGCCAGGGCCGAGGTCGACGACGTAGTTGGCGCGGCGAATGGTTTCCTCGTCGTGCTCGACGACGAGCACGGTGTTGCCGAGGTCGCGGAGGGTTTCGAGCGTGCCGAGAAGGCGGCCATTGTCGCGGGCGTGAAGGCCGATGGAGGGTTCGTCGAGGACGTAAAGCACGCCGCGGAGGCGCGAGCCGATTTGGGTCGCAAGGCGGATGCGCTGGGCTTCGCCGCCGGAGAGCGTGGCCGCGGAACGGTCGAGGGTGAGATAGCCTAGGCCGACGGCGAGGAGAAACTCGAGGCGCTCGGCGACTTCGTTGAGGGGGCGGCCGGCAATGGCATGCTGGCGCGGCGTGAGGCCGGCGAGGATTTTGTCAACGGCAGCGCGCGCGTCGGCCAGGGAAAGCTCTGTGAATTCGGCGATGGAGTAGCCGCCGACTCTTACGGCGAGGCTTTCGGGGCGGAGGCGCTTTTGGCCGCACGCCTCGCAGGGCGTCGGTGACATGTATTGGGTGAGGTATTCGCGATATTCGTCGGAGGCGGTTTCTTCGAGATTGCTTTCGAGATGGTCGATGACGCCCTTGAAATTTAGGCCCTTGGTGGGCCGGCCGTTGGCAGGGTTACCGTAAAGAATCAGGTTTTGCACGCGATGCGAAAGTTTTTCAAATGGCGTATCGAGATCGAAGCCGTTGGCGAGAGCCGCGATTTTCAGGGTGCGCTGCAAGGACGAAGAAGCGCCGCCGGGGCCGAGGCCGCCCTGGAAGAGCGGCTTGGACCAGTCGACGATGATTTTTGCGGGGTCGAAGTTGAATTTGGCGCCGAGGCCGTGGCACGCGGGACATGCGCCGTAAGGTGAATTGAAGCTGAAGGAGCGAGGTTCAATTTCGGGCACGGAAATGCCGCAATCAGCGCAGGCGAGGTTTTCGGAGTACATGTGCTCCTCGCCGCCGACGACGGCGATGATGACGAGGCCGCTGGTGAGCTTGGTGGCGGTTTCGATGGACTGTTCGAGGCGCTTGGCGATGCCTTCTTTTATCAGAAGGCGGTCGACAACGATTTCGATGGTGTGATTCTTGCGGCGGTCGAGGGCGGGAGGCTCGTCGAGGCTGACGAGGTCGCCATCGACGCGTGCGCGCAGGAAGCCGGCTTTGGCAAACTTCTCGAATTCCTTCTTGTATTCGCCTTTGCGGCCGCGGACGACGGGCCCGAGGATCATGATGCGTTCATCGGGTTTGAGCGCGAGAACGAACTGAACGATTTGTTCGGTGGACTGGCGCGCGATCAGTTTGCCGCAATTGGGGCAGTGCGGCGCGCCGATGGAGCTATAGATGACGCGCAGGTAGTCGTAGATTTCGGTAATGGTGCCGACGGTGGAGCGGGGCGAACGGGTGGTGGTTTTTTGTTCGATGGCAATCGAGGGCGAAAGGCCCTCGACGGAATCGACCTCGGGGCGCTCCATTTGGTCGAGGAACTGGCGCGCGTAGGCGGAGAGGGATTCGACGTAGCGGCGCTGGCCTTCGGCGTAAAGGGTGTCGAATGCGAGCGAGGATTTTCCCGAGCCGGAGAGGCCGGTGATAACGGTGAGGGAATTGCGGGGGATCTCCAGGCTGATGTTTTTCAGGTTGTGCTGGCGCGCGCCGCGAATGACGATTTTTCGAAGGGCCATGGCTTAGAGTGAGAACTTACAGGCGCGGCCGCCGCTCAGCGCGGAGAATACGCCCAAGTTAATCCTTAAACATAGCAAGAGGGGTGCGGAGGGGTCAAGCGGCGGGCAAAACCGCTACTGGCTCAGTTTCCGATAAGAGCATTCGTCGTGCATTTGCACCCCCTCTGTACCCACGACTTGCGCCTCAGCGCAGTTGACATTACGCGGTGCTAATATGGCGGGGGAGCATCCGATAAAGGAGTTCGCAATGAAAAATGCTACCCGCAGGAAAGCCTCGCTTTTGACCCATCCCCTTACCTCCGAAGACGCCGCCGTCATGAACGACATGCGTGCCATGGTCACGCCCCTCAAAGGCAAACTGCAAGGAATAGCTGGGCGTGAGCCGTTCAACGGAATCATGGAGAGTGTCTTGTCGCCCGCGGGCGTCACGTTCGAGCCCGACACGGTCGGTGGCATATCTGGTCTGTGGTGCAAGCCCAGCAGCACTCGTTCCGGCGAGGCGATCGTTCACCTCCACGGCGGGTGGTTCAATTGGGGATCGGCGCAAGCGTACCGCAATCTGGTTGGACACATCGCCGCAAGAGCTCGTGTGGAGACATTTGTGCCAGATTATCGGCTGGCCCCTGAGCATCGTTTTCCGGCTGCCGTGCGCGATGTACAGGCGTGCTATCGCGGCCTTATCGGACGCGGCGTACGGCGGATGGCAGTCTCGGGAGACTCGGTTGGCGGCAATCTCGCACTGGTCCTGCTGACACTCGTTATCGGTTCCGACTACGCCGCGCCAGTCGGAACGGCGGTTCTGTCTCCGGTGACCGACTTGGCACTCACTGGTCCGAGTTTTGAAACGCGAGCGGAGGCTGATCCATACTTTACCCGGTCACAGGTTGAAGGACTGGTCCGTTCCTACCTGGGCGACGCCGACCCCAAGGACCCGCTGGCCTCGCCGCTCTACGGGAACTTGTCTGGATTGCCGCCGATTCGTATCCATGTGGGCGACGACGAGGTGCTGCTCGACGACTCGCGCCGTTACTTTGAGCGTGCTGTCGCTGCTGGCGTCGATGCCAGACTTGATGTCTGGGAAGGAATGCCGCACGGATTTGTGGGCAGCGTCGGCAAATTGGCGGCGGCGGACGAGGCACTGGAGGCCGCTGGGGAGTTTCTCGCACAGCAGCTTACGGCCACCAGGATGCGGACATGACGGCGAGGAAGAAGAGAACTTCAAAATTCGACCGAATCGGGCTGGATATCGCCGCGGGAATTGCCAGTATCTGGCCCGTCCGCGCGAAACGATGAGAGACGCCCGAAGGCACCAGCCGCCCCGCTGTTTAGGTGACACAATTTCAACGACTTATGTGGTAGAAGGCCGCTCCAAGGGTGGAGTCCGGCAGGAGGAATTTACCAGGGCCGTGTGGTTTTTACCGAGGTGCTTTCAGCAATACACTGCAATAACAAGGGTTAGCGATTGGCTTTCGGCGTGCGTAGCAAGGCAGCGTAGGGGGAAGATAAGCCGAGAATCCCTTTAGGGGATTGAGGGCTGGGCCGGCTTCCTTCCCCCACTCATTCCCGCCGGAACCTCCACGATACCTACCCTCTAAGCGGCGGGGGTGTGGTTGGATTGGAAGTTAGAGACTTCGAAGTTGGTGGTTGGAAGAAAGAACGGCCCTTTCAGTCGAACCTCTGCAAAATCTGCTGCAAATCCTATAAAATTTCAAGCGTTCCGCGATGCCAATTGGGGCGTGGTCCAATCGGTAGGACGCTGCACTGTTAATGCAGACGGTGTTGGTTCGAATCCAACCGCCCCAGCCAGCTCTAGAGCCTGGATTGTTTTTGCCTGGCGGGGCTAGCAGTCAATCCTTGGCGACGGGGAAGCGGGCTTCGGTCCAGCCGCGCCAGCCACCGTCCATCGAGATGACGTTCCGGTAGCCCATTTTTTGCAGATTGTCAGCGGCCAGCGCGGAGCGAAATCCGCCGCCGCAGTAAAGGACCAGGGGCGCGTTTTTGTCCGGAATGGTCTGCTCGATGTCGCGCTCGATGACGCCCTTGCCGAGGTGGATCGCATTAGGAATATGGCCGCGGGCCCATTCGTTGTCCTCGCGGGTGTCGACGATGATCATCTTTTCGCCGGCATCGAGGCGTTTTTTGATGTCGCGAAAATCGGCCTCTTTGACGCGCGTTTTGGCGTCGTTGACGATGGCAAGGAATCCCGCTGCGTGATGGTGAGACATAAGACCTCCTACTTGGGCTGCTGCAGAAATTATGGCACAGGAACAGGCTTCATATCGCGCCAGTTGGGGCCGGCCTTCAAGTCGACGAGGAGCGGGACGCGGAGGGGATGGACCTGCTCCATGGCGCTTTTCACGAGAGGAGCGAGGCGCGCGAGTTCATCCTCGGGGCCTTCGAAAAGCAGCTCGTCGTGGACCTGCAGAATCATGCGTGTGCCGAAATTCTCGCTGGCGAGGCGGCGGTCGATTTCGATCATGGCGAGCTTGATCAAATCGGCGGCGGTGCCCTGCAGGGGCGTGTTCATGGCGGTGCGCTCGGCGAAATTGCGCAGATTGAACTGCGGTGAATTGATTTCTGGAATCTGGCGCACGCGGCCGAAAAGCGTGCGGGTGAGGCCCGTCTTGCGCGTTTCGGCGACCTGCTGCTCGAGATACTCTTTTACGCCGCGATAGCGCTCGAAATACGCGGCGATGAATTTGGCCGCTTCTTTCTGGTCGATTTGCAGATTTTGCGCCAGGCCGAAGGGCGAGAGGCCATAGATGATGCCGAAATTGATCACCTTGGCGGCGCGGCGATGCTCGGCGGTCTGCGCGAAGGGCGCGACGCCGAAAACTTCCTGTGCCGTGCGCGAGTGGATGTCCTCACCGCGCTGGAAAGATTCCACCAGCACAGAATCCTCGGAAAAGTGCGCCAGAATGCGCAGTTCGATCTGCGAATAGTCCGCGGAGAAGAGCACATTGCCGGGCTCGGCGACGAAGGCCGCGCGAATCTCCCGCCCGAGGCTGGTGCGAATGGGAATGTTTTGCAGATTCGGATTGGAAGAGCTGAGGCGACCGGTGGCGGTTCCGGTCTGATTGATTTGCGTGTGGATGCGGCCGGTGTGGGGCGAAATGAGCTCGTGCAGGACGTCGGCGTAAGTGGATTTCAACTTGGCCAGCTCGCGGTAGTCGATGACGAGCTTGGGTAGTTCGTGCAGAGACGCGAGCTCGGTAAGAATCTCCGCAGCGGTGGAGCGCGATTTGCCGCGGGTGCGCCGCGGCAGAGTAAGATTCAATTTGTCGTACAGAACTTCGGCGAGCTGCACCGGCGAATTGATGTTGAATTCGAAGCCGGCGAGTTCGAAGATGCGTTTTTCGAAGCCGGCGATTTCTTCTTCGAGGGTTGCGGAAATTCTTTTGAGCGTCTTGGGATGGATGCAAACGCCGGCGCGCTCAATTCGTGAAAGCACAGGCGCGAGTGGCAGGTCAATTTTCTCGTACGCCGCGGCCAAGCCTTCGCTTTCGATCATGGGGCGCATCAGGGGCGCGAGGCGCATCAGGAAATCGGCACGCTCGCCGGGCGCGCCGGAGAGCGTTACGTTCAGATGGCGAAGAACGACCTCCGCGAAGGAATGATTCGCAGCCGTCGGCCGCAGCAAGTAGGAATAGAGCCTGGTGGCGTGACGAATACCGGCGACAGAAGCCTGTTTCTTTGACGCGTCAGGAATGGCGAAGAGCTCGAACGTCTTAGGATCATGAACAATTTTGGGGCGGCCGGCGTCGCCGAGCCAATCGGCCAGCGCGGCCAGGCCGCCGCTTTCCGAGTCGTTCACCAGCGTGCGCGCGAAACCGCTGCGGTGCGAAACTTCGATGGAGCGGACGGAACAGCCGTAGCGTTCTTCATCCTCTCCGGCCGCGTCGGTATTCAACGAGACAGCAACTTCCTGTTCACGCGGCAAGCCGGCGAGAAATTCGCGAAGCTCGCGCGCGGAGGCGAAGGCGGCGTAATCGGTTTTTTCCATGAGGGTCGCGGCGGGAAGATTCTTCAGCAGCGAGGTGAAACCGAGTTCGGCGAAAAGCTCGCGCAGCGAGCCCACTTCAGGCTCCTGCAAGACGAACGACTTCAGGTCCAACTCAACCGGCACGTCGGTGGGAATTTGCGCGAGCTGCTTGCTCAAGCGCACGAATTCGCCGTATTTTTCGAGGGCTTCACGATAGCTGGCGCGCTTCACGTCGGCGGCGCGACGAATGGCTTCCTCGGCGCTGCCGAATTCCTGAATCAGCATACGCGCGCCGACTTCGCCAATGCCGGCCTTGCGGCGCTCGCCCGGGGCGGGCTTTTCGTTCGGGTCGCGCGCTCCGGGAATGTTGTCGATGGTGTCGCCCATCAGGGCCATGACGTCGGCGACTTTCGCCGGCGGCACGCCCATGAGCTCCTCGACTTTCTTTTCGTCGATGAGCAGGTCGCCTTTGCTGGGATTGAGGATGCGCACGGGGCCGCCGACGAGCTGCATGAGGTCTTTGTCCGCGGTAACGATGAGCGTGTCGAGATTTTTTGCGGTTGCCTGGCGCGCGAGCGAAGCGATGACGTCGTCGGCCTCATAGCCGGCCAGCTCGACGATGGGGAAGCGCATGGCTTCGCAATAGCGCCGCACGAAGGGGAGCTGCACGGCGAGGTCGTCAGGCATGGGCGGGCGCTGGGCTTTGTATTGGGTAAAGAGCTTGTCCCGAAAGGTAGGTGCGAGGACATCGTAGACAACCGCGAGATAATCGGGCTTGAGCGTTTTGCTTTCCAGCAAGCGGCGCATCATCGTGGCGAAGAGGTAGGGGACCTTGGTGGGCGTGCCATCGCGCGTTTGCAGGCGGTCCATGGGAGCATGGTAGGCGCGGAAGATGTAGCCCATGGCGTCGACAAGAAAAAGTTTTTTGCGGGATGAGGGAGTCATAGATTACCCTGAAAGTTCAGGGCAAGAGATCCAGTATAACAAGAGAAAGGATTGCTTGCCGGGCGCACGACAGCGGCCTCGAGGAAATCCCGAGAAAGAAAAAAGGCAAGGAGTGAAGCGATGACGGAACCAAGCAGGGAAGAGTTGTTGGCGCGCATAGCTGAGCTGGAGAAGCAGGGCGGGTCACGAAAAAAGGGGACGCTGGAATTTCGCGTGGGCGAAAAGGGGGGCGTGAGCGTCTACGGGCTGGGCCGCTTTCCGGTGACTCTTTACTATGAGCAGTGGATTCGTTTGCTGGACGCCGCCGACGGGTTGCGTGAATTTCTGGAAGAGAACAAGTCTCGCCTGAAGCTGAAGCCCAAAGAATAAAATGTTTCCGCGTCGCGATGCATTTTCCCACTGCGTCTTCGCGTTTCCCTGG
>JASHQB010000364.1 GCA_030037775.1 Candidatus Acidiferrales bacterium | reverse complement strand
CGTGCCCAGCGCGGCGTTCACGCCCACGCCGAACATCAGCAGATACAGCAACGGGTAGAACAAATCGAAAAACATGAAGGTCATGTTCGTCGAGCGAATTTTGATCTCCCGATAGACCACCGCAGCCAGCGGACCCATCTCACTCCTCCTTCGTCAGCAACCTTGCCGAAACGGGAAAACACCGCTCCAAGCGTTCAGCTGTGCTTTGACTTTGCTTTGCAAGATTCGTGTGCGCGAAGCAGCCATGCGAGAGCTGCGTCCACATCACCGGAATCCTGCATTTCAAAAGAAATCCAACCCTTTTCACCGCCGCTGTGCGGCGTGATGGATGTACTCGCCCGCAATCGCCGAATCGTTTCCGCGCTCGCTCGATGCAGCTTGAATGCGACTGCGTTCGGTGTTTCAAACGAACGCGTTCTCGGCAGCGCCGCAAAGATGACTCCTTTGCGGTAGAAAACGGTCATGCCAAACATGTTCCGCGATGTCACTCCGGGCCAGCTCTTCAGCTCTTGGCCGAGCAAACTCGACCACTCTTTCATCTGCTCGGAGATTTTCTCGAGCTTTGGCCTCTTCTTCAAAGTCAGCTCCTCGCTAACCAGTGGAGTCGCCGCGGAGCGCTGGCGCACATCGTCTCGGTGCCAGCGTTCGCATCACTTCTCCTTGGTCAACTCCACGAAAATATCTTCCAGGCTCGCGCCGCTCACCTCCACGCGCAGCACGCGCCCGCGTTTCGAAAGGCTGCTCACGATGTCCAGCACTTGCGCTTCTTCCACCTTCAGCGCGATTTCGACCGTGTTGTCGTCCACGTGCGAGCGCAGCGGCTTCAGCGCGGCCACATCTTCGGCAATCGTCTCCGGCAATGCGTCAAACGTGAGCGAAATCTCATACACGCCGGCCGAAAGCAGCTTGAGCGCGTTCAGGTCGCCGCGCGCCACTTGCTTGCCGCGATTCATGATCAGAATGTCGTCGCACAAATCTTCCGCCTCGCTCAAGATTTGCGTGGTCAGCACGATGGTGCGCCCCTTTGCCGACTCCTCGCGCAAGTAGCCCATCACCGCGCGCTTCAAAATCGGATCCATGCCCGTCGAGAATTCGTCCAGGAAAATCACCGGTGTGTTCACCATGAACATTTTGGAAACTTGAACCCGCCGCCGCGAACCTCCGCTGAGGTCCTGCACCTTTTGTTCGGCGTGCGAGGTGATCTGGAATCTTTCCATCACCGTGTCGGCGCGCTGCCGGGCCGTTCGCGAATCCAAACCGTGGAAACGCGCGAACGTCAGCAAGTTGTCGCGCACGCTGAGAAACAATTCCGCGGCAGTCTCCTGCAGCACCATGGAAATGCGCTTGCGCACGTCGAGCGGCTTGGCCACAACGTCAAATCCCTCGATTCGCGCGCTGCCGCTCGTTGGGCGCAACAGTGTGGTCAATACTTTCAGCAGCGTGGTTTTCCCCGCGCCGTTCGGCCCGAGCAATCCGAAAATTTCCCCGCGCGGCACAGAAAAGGAAATTCCGTCCACCGCGCGCACCGGCTTCTGTCCGCGCCGCTCGTAGACCTTCGCCAGATTTTCAACTTCCAAAGCAAATTGGCTCATGTGCAATTTCTCCGCCGACCCTGGCCGCAATTTTTTTTCAAGTGGCGCGGCATTTTTTCTCCGCCGCATACGCGGCGCAAAAAACGTAAAAGCTGAAAACAACTTCAGAGGGTGAATAGAAAAACCGAGTCGAAAAAAACAGAGCGCCGGCGCGCGGAACTCGCTGCGCTTCCGGCCGGGACTTAGAGGAGATCGATGATGATCTTCACGGAGTGACCGCCTTTCGTTAAGGCGTGCGGGGATAATTTAGCGGCGCGACGGAGCAAAGTCAACAAGAGAATGAAAGGCGAAACTGACGAGCTCCTAAGGGCTATGGTACTAGAACAGGCCAATGCGGCCAATTGTCTCTTTCCCGGGGCAAAATCGGGTGAAATTGGCCTGGAAGAGCAGGCCATCGGAAAATGCAGTTTTTTGTGCCTCTGCGCGAGGCGGGATTTTGCGAATTTGCGAAATCCTTAGGAAAAATGTGGATTTTGGTACATACCCTGCCGGCGGACCGTGTTGGCGCTGCAAGGTGACGACCAGGCCAATTTTGAAAAAACGGGAAAAAAGAGGTGAGGTTTTGGGCCATTCGTATAGACATTCGTCAGGGGCCAGAAGTGGCACTTGAGGGCAATGACAAGTGACAAGCAGGAGGAAGTGGGAGAAGAAGTGGCAGGGGGTCGGTGGTCAGGGAGCAGTGAACCGAAAACGGTTTGCGCGCAGTGCGGCGCAAAAAGGAAAGAGACCCACCGAATCCAGTTTTGCGTGGGTTATCGTGACTTCACGACGGGGCCAATCGGATTCTTCCGTATCGCAACGAGCGCATATCCAATGTCGTAAGCTATGATGAAACCAGAATTCACATTCACCCCCACAATTTGTTTCTTGTTTCGTTTGGAGCTTCCATCGGGGTGCAGTGTTTCCTGAAACGCAGAGACTATTTCAGCGGGTTCTGTCCGGTACGCAGAAATTACCGCTATTATTTTCTGTTCTGTCCCCGTGTTAAATACTACTGGGCCTCCAGAAAAGCCTGGGTTATTGATCCCATCGAGAACCCATATTCTCGGTTCGTCCGTATCGGCTGAAACTGTGCAATGCTTCGAAAACGGCATCCAGTACGAACCGTCCGAAAGGCGTGCACGCCAACCGCCTCCGAACGGGAAGCCCAGAAACGAACAATCGGCCCCAATCGATACCCCGGAGGAGTCTAAGGGTTCGCTCGGAGGCGCGGTAGGGAGCAGAACCCGCGAGGGAGCGAGCACAA
>JASHQB010000363.1 GCA_030037775.1 Candidatus Acidiferrales bacterium | reverse complement strand
CAGGCGTGTCGTCCCGCTCCGGCGAAAAGTATCACCAGATGTTTGCCGCCGCGCAAGCCCGCGATTTATTGGATGTAGGAATCGAAATAAACGCCGGTCGCATTTTTCCAGCCGCCGCCGATGGAAACGTGCAGGTAGCGGGCGAGCATCGCGGGGTCCATCCCCTGGAATATTTGCACCGGTGGAGGCGCCGGCCGTTTCGCGTTGCGTGCGGCCTCTTGCATCTGCTCGTTGAGGCTCTTCTGCGTCTCCGCGAAAAGCTTCGGCCAGTTGTAGTGCGCATAATTGGTGTACGACAAACTGTTCAACTTTGCTGGCAGCGCAGCTCGGGCCTTCTGAAAATCGGGATCGCCCGCGAGCGCGTCAGCTTGCGCCGCGCCCGTCGTGCTATGCATGCGTGCCACCGCCCGCCGCAAAACGTCCTGCTCTTTCGAAGCGATGAGCATGTTCGGCGTCAGCGCAAAATAAATCACCAACCCCTGCCCGGGCTTCCCGCTAGCTGGCACACCGGAAAACGTGGTCGTAAGGTAAATCACATCTCCGTCTTGATTCGTGCTGGCCCGCTCCCCGGGCAAGAGATGCTCCAGAATGTGCACAACCTTGTCCGGATCATGGATGGTCGCGGCGTAAAAGCTCTGCGATGGGTCCGTCGTATTGTCTGGATGAATCACCGCGAACTCGCCCGTAAACAATCCGAGAGCTTGGTCCGGCGGCATTCCCCACGTGGAAGTGAGGAAGGCGACGACGGCTGCCAGGAAAGGCGCTCGGTTGCCTGGCAACCCCGCCGAGATCGCGGTGAAAAGAGAATTGTAAAGCCCCGCGTAATCGACCACCGATCCTTTAAACGACGAATTCGCCGAGGCCAGGGGCAGCGTGGCGAAAGAATCGCGATTATCGCCGGCAACATTCAAAATGCTGCCCCGCGAAGTGTCCCCCAGCACCGCCCCGCGCGTGTGCGTGATCTGCTTTTCGAAGGTGACCCCCATGCACGCGGCGCGAATCTGATCCAGGTGCAGCGAGCTGCTGAACGCACGAAAATCAAATCCCGCATTCCCGGCCTGTGCCGGTATGGAGATTCTCCCCGGAAGCGCCAGCGCACTCAGAGTCGCATCGCGCGCCATCTCGCGGCACTCTGTTGGAAAATCCGCGGCTTGCGTGAACGAAACGGCCGGCGCCGCGCCCGCTCCAAATCGCGTGAGCAACTCCGCCATCGTGTGACGCGATCCAGCGACGATGTAATAGGTCCCCGCCTGCGCCTCATACGATGTGTCGCCGCCTTTGGAAACCCGTTTTTCTACCGAAACGCCGCCGATGGGAATTGTGCTCACTTGAGGCCGCTCCGTCATGTGCTCGTCGCGCTCGTGGCGCAGCTTGTCGATCAGCTCTTTCTTTCCCGTGGCGTCATAAATCAGGAAATAGCTGGGCAAGCCGTGCCCCATCGCGTCCGAATTCTCACCTTGGTTGGCGAAACCTTGGTTGACGAAACCAATGACCACCGGATTCTCCAGCGCGGAACGTATCTCGGCCATCCTTTCCGGCGTCAGACCGGAACTCTTCGCAGCTCCTCCCCCGTGCGAGACCGTGGCGAAGGAATTCTCTAATAACGCAGAAAACGCCGGATCGTTCCACAGTCGCAAAACCGTGTTTGTGCTACTGACCGATTTCAGTGACGCCGTGCCGCCCCAGCTCAAATACGCCCAGGTATCCGCCGGCAGCCGCTCCACCATCGGATTCGTCTGTGCAAACAGTGGAGACGCGCAAAGCAGCAGCGCCACAACCAGCGCCAAAAGTCCCATCGCGCTCGCCGCCGCTCCTTCGCTGACGAAGCGCGCTTTCCAAAGGCTCGGCTGACGCACATTTGCCGGTTTCATCGAGTGCTCCTTTTCGCGGTCACACGCAACGATTCGGTGTTGCTTTTTGCAAACGCTATTGGTTCGTTGGATTGGCCGTTGCCGGCGGCCCGGCTTTTGGCGTCGAAAGGTACCCGGAGATGGAATTCTTTTGTACCTCGTACACCACGATTTCTTCCAGCGTGCGCGTCCCGCGCGTGTAGAACTGGATCGGCTCTTCCAGAGTTTTGTCTTTTCGCTCCACGCTTTTGTCGTCGGCGATGATGTCGATGGTGAACGTACCGCGCTTGGTGTTGATCTTCCGCAGCAGCAATTGGATCGGGCCCACGTGCTGCGGCAGTTTTTGCTTGCTCAATTTGAATTCATAGATGTTGCGCTCGTTCAGGCGCTTCAGCTCTTCCACTTCTTCGTGGTTGCGCGCGATCAGCCCGCTCTGTACGCCCAGGTCGCCGATCGCCGTGGTCAGTTTGCTTTTCGTTTCCTCCAGGTCCTTGCGGTTCGCCTCTACGTCGTTCTTCGTGCCGTTCAATTCGTCGGAAACCTGGCCGAACTGCGTCGACGTCTGCTGCTGCACCTGGCCGATCTGCTGCCGCAACGCGTCGCTGGTCGCTCGCTGCTGCTTTTCGTCCCGCCGAACCTCCACGGCCATGCTTCTCGCGCCGGCCAGCTCGTCTTCGGTGAGGCTTAGCTTTTGATTGGTGGCCTGCAGTTGCGTTTTCAGGTCGGCGATGGCGGCGTTGGTCCGATCCACTTCGGCGCTAAGCACCGTCGCCCGCCTTGCCGCGGCGTCGAATGCCTGGGAGCTTTGCTGCTTCTGTTGCACCAGCGCGTACACCAGATAGCCGATCAGCCCGAGAACCACCACGAACGCGATCATTACCCAGCGCGGCGTGTACGGATAGGACTCCGGCGGGGGCGCAGCCGTGCGGTTCTGTGAGAGGTCAGGCAGCTCGGTCATCGCTTCTCCTTGAACAATTTGGAACAGTATTACCTCGTCGAAAAATTATGGCCAAGGAACGAAAGAAAGTCTACGAGTGGCGTGTACCCCTGTGTCCATGCGGCCAGCGCGCTTCCACCGTCGTGAACAGCCCCCCGCGCGGAGTGAATTCGCCGCGCACCAGGCACCGCACCGGCTTCGTCGCCGCCACAATGTCGCGCAACATGCGATTCACCGCGTTTTCGTAAAAAATTCCCAGATTGCGGTACGCCAGCAAATACATTTTCAGCGCCTTCAGCTCCAGGCACACTTTCCGCGGTTCGTATTGAATCACCATCACCCCATAGTCCGGCAGCCCGGTCTTCGGGCACACCGAAGTGTATTCCGGAAAGCGAATCGTGATTTCGTAGCCCGGGAAGTGATTGGGCCAGGTCTCCAGCGCCGGAAGCTTAGTGTCGATTCCCGCGCGGGCCTGCGCCTCGGTGTAGTCGGCCATGTGTGTCTCCGGCCGCCATTCTACAACGGCCCGGCATCGTGCGCCGAAGCTGAGAATATTCGAATGACCGCCACGGCTCGTAGCGCTTCGTGTAAAAGCGCGGAAACTTTCCGCAGGAAATCGTTGAACTGCGCGCACTGCTTGTTTATGCTGCCCCGTGGGGATGAGTTCCGCAGGGGTAACGATTGATGATCTGTCCTGCGTGTAGAAGCCACGGTTGTCTGCGCTCGCAACGGAGAGGTTTTCTCGACGGTATGGGGACCCTCGCGGGCCTTCGCCCGTGGCGTTGCATGAAGTGCAAGCACCGCTTCTACGCGCGAAAAGTAGCCTGGCAATTCAGACGCCATGCCCACTGCCCGCGCTGCGGGAATCTCCATCTCCGGCACATTGCTAAGGATTGGGTCCAAGAAGGGGCCCTGCGGTGGTTCTTCCGGCTTGTGGACGCTCCCGCCTACCGCTGCGATCCCTGCCGCCTGCGATTTTTTTCCCTCCGCCGCCTTCACGACGCTCATGCGCACGCCGCCGAAACCGTCGCCGACTAGCGGGGCTCTCACAATAAGGCTTTTGTCAAAGCACCGCTTTAGCCGTGCCGAAAAGGAATGCTAATCGTCGCCGCTCGGCTCCAGGGCCGGCCGTGTAACGGGCGCCGAAGCCGCCCGCCGCAGCTGCACGCCTTTGACGATCACATAAAGTACGGGGATAAACAGAAGGTTGAGTGAAGTGGCGAACACCATTCCGCCGAAGACCGTCGAGCCCACCGATTTGCGCCCCGCCGCGCCCGCACCCGTCGCCAGCACCAGCGGCAGCACACCCAGCAGGAACGCAAATGAAGTCATCAGGATCGGCCGCAGCCGGATGCGCGCCGCTTCGATCGCCGCGTCGTAGAGCTCCATCCCTTTTTCGCGCAGTTGCTCGGCGAATTCCACGATCAGAATGGCGTTCTTGCTCGACAGCCCGATCAGCATTACCAGGCCGATCTGGCAATACACGTCGTTGATATTCCCGCGCAGCGCCTGGAAGAGCAGCGCGCCCAGCATCGCCATCGGCACGGCCATCAGCACGATGAATGGCAGCGTAAAGCTCTCGTACTGCGCCGCCAGCGTCAGATACACGACCAGCAAGCCCAGTCCGAAGAGCGCGGCGGCCTTGCTGCCGGATTGAATTTCCTCCAGTGACAGGCCCGACCATTCATACGACATTCCTCGCGGCAAAATTTTCGCGGCCAGGTCTTGCATCTCGTCGATGGCGTCGCCCGAGCTGCGCCCCGCCGCCGCCGACCCGTCGATTTCCGCCGAGCGGAACAGATTGTAATGCGTGATCACTTGCGGGCTTGCCGTTTGCGTAATGCTCACCAGATTATCCAGTGGAACCATGCTCCCCGCGCCGGAGCGCACGTAGAACTCATTGATGTCGCTCGGATGCGACCGGTACTGCTTTTCGCCCTGCACGTACACGCGATATGACCGGTTGTTGAACGTGAAGTTGTTCACATACACCGACCCCAGAAACACCTGCAGCGCGTCGGTGATCTGTCCCAGCGGGATGTTCAGGCTCTTCGCCGTGCTGCGGTCGATGTTCACCACAAATTGCGGGTCGTTCGCCGTGAAGCTTGTGAATAGCCCGGTCAGCTTGGGATCTCGGTTCCCCGCTCGCACCAACTCCCCGGTGCGCTGCTGCAGCTCTTGCAGCGAAGCCGCACCCTGGTCCTCCACCTCGAATTGGAAGCCGCCGAATTGACCGAGTCCTTGCACCGCCGGAGGACTGAACGGCGCCACCATGGCGCCGGAGATCGCGAAAAACGGCCCTCGTATCCGCTTGATGTAGGCCTGCGCGCTGTGCTGCTCGCCTTGCCGCTCCGCGAACGGCTTCAGGTTCACAAATACCATCGCATAATTAGCCGCCGCACCCGAAAAGCTGAAGCCGGCCACCGAAAAAATGTCCGCCGTCTCCGGCTGGCGCCAAAGAATCCCTTCCACTTGGTGGCAGATGTCCGATGTGTACTCCAGTGACGCTCCCGACGGAGCCTGCACCAGGATCATGATGTAGCCCTGATCCTCGTCCGGCACGAACCCGCGTGGCACCTTGTTGAAAACCCAATACGTCAGCCCCGCCAGCAGCAGAAAAAGCAACGCGGTGGCGAATTTCCAGTTGAACAGGTGCCGCAGCGTCGCGCGGTAAACATTCGTTCCGACGGTAATCAGGCGGTTGAAAGGGCCGAAGATGCGTTTGCCCAGCCGGCCTTCGTGCTGGTGCCCCAGGAAAATCGCCGAAAGCGCCGGCGTGAGCGTCAGCGCGTTGAACGCCGAGATCGCCACCGAAAACGCAATCGTCAGGGCAAACTGCCGGAACAATATTCCCGTCGTGCCGGGGAACAGCGCCACCGGAACGAACACCGACACAAGCACAAGTGAAGTCGCCACCACCGCGCCGGCTACTTCGCCCATGGCCACCGAAGCCGCGCGATGCGGCTCCGTCAAGCCCTCGGTGATGTGCCGCTGCACGTTTTCGATCACCACGATGGCGTCGTCCACCACCAGTCCCGTCGCCAGAGTGATGCCGAACATCGTCAGCGTGTTGATCGAAAATCCCAGCACCTTCACAAAAATGAACGTCCCCACCAGCGACACCGGGATGGTGATCGCTGGGATAAACGTGCTCCGCCAGTCCTGCAGGAAAATGAAAATCACCGCGATCACCAGCACAATCGCTTCAATCAACGTGGTGATCACGTCGCGAATGCCTTCGCTCACCGCGGTCGTCGTGTCGAACGCCACTCCGTATTTCAATCCCGCGGGAAAACTCGGAGCGAGCTTCGCCAGCGCTTCTTTGCAGAGCGTGTCGACCTGTAGCGCGTTCGAGTTCGGCAGTTGCTGCACGGCCAGCCCGATGGCCTCGTGCCCGTCGATGAACAGGTTGTTGCTGTAATCCTGCGCGCCCAGCTCCGAGTAGCCCACGTCTTTCACGCGCACCAGCGTCCCGTCGCTGCCGGTCTTCAATATGATGTTGTCGAATTCCGAGGGCTCAACCAGTTGGCCCATCGCGCGTACGCTGATCTGGAATGTTTGGCCCGCCGGCGCGGGCGGCTGCCCGATCTGTCCCGCGGCCACCTGCACGTTCTGCTCTTCGAGCGCGTTCACCACATCCGTCGCGGTCAGTTGCCGCGCCGCCAGCTTCGCGGGATCCAGCCAAACGCGCATGGCATATTCGCGTTGGCCGAAGATCGTCACCGTGGCCACGCCTGGCACGCGCTTGATCGCGTCGCTTACGTAAACATCCACGTAATTGCTGATGAAGAGCCCGCTATATCTGCTGTTTTCCGCGTAGAACGCCGCCGCGAACACAAATCCGGCGAATCCTTTTGTGATGGTCACGCCGTTGGCGTTCACTTCTGCGGGGAGCAGCCCTGCTGCGGCCTGCACGCGATTCTGCACGTCCACGGCCGCCAGGTCCGGATCGCGCGTCACGTCGAATGTTGCAGTGATGGTGCTCGTGCCGTCGTTGCCGCTCGTGGAGGTCAGATACTTCAGGCCTTCCACGCCGTTGATCGACCGCTCCAGCGGAATGGTCACCGCCGATTCCACCGTTTGCGCATCCGCGCCGTTGTATGCGCTCGTGACGATCACTTGCGGCGGCGCCAGGTTGGGGAACTGCGCGATGGGCAGCGTCGGAATCGCCACCGCCCCGCCCAGCACGATGATCAGAGCGCAAACCGTGGCAAAGATCGGACGCCGAATGAAGAAATCAACGAACAACTTGCATCTCCGTTCGCTGCAAACCGCAATTCAAAGGTTTCGCCGCGCACCCCGGTCAGTGGGGATCCGCCTGCACGGCGGAGTTTTCAATCGCTTCCTTCACCGGCATACCGTCGGCCAGGAATTGAAAGCCTCCGACAATCACGTGGTCTCCGGCCTTCAGCCCGCTCAGCACCACGTAATTGTTGCCGACGATGTCGCCCACCTGAATCTGCTGCTGCCGCGCGACGCTCCCTTTCGTGCCGCTCGCCGCAAGGAAAACGAACACCTGCCCGTTGATCCGCTGCGTCGCCAGCACCGGCACTTCCAGTCCCTTCGTTGTCCGCCAAGTAACCCGCGCGTTCACGAACTCGTCGGTGCGAAACGCATGACTCGCGTTGGGAATCACCGCCTTCGCCAGCACCGTTTGGGTTGTGTCGTCCACTTCCGGCGAAACAAAAAAGATTGTGCTGTGCGCGATTACGTTGCCGGAGTCGTCCAGCAGGTCCACCGGCTGGCCCAGGTGCAGTTCGCGCGAATGCTCCACCGGAACGTAGATGTACGCTTCCAGGCCGCCGGGCTGGTCCACCGTAGTCAGCAAAGTGGTGTTCGTCACTCGGTCGCCTACGTGCACGGGAATATCCCCGACGATTCCGTCCGTCGGCGCCGAGACGCTGTAGTAGTGCAGTTGCGCCTGCTGCTGCGTGACTTGCGCATCCATCGCGTGGGTCTGCGCCAGCGCTGCGTCGTAGGTCGTCTTGGCCGTGTCGAAGTCTTGTTTGCTCATGATGCCATCTTCATATAGTTTTTGCGCCCGCTCGTACTGCACTTGCGCATTGGCCAGCGTTGCCGCCTGCGCGTTGCGCGCCGCCACTTGGCTGTTCAGCGTCGCTTCCTGCACTCGCGGATCGATTTCCATCAATGGCTGGCCTTGCTGCACACGTTCCCCGGACTGCACGGCGATCTTCACGATCCAGCCTTCCACTTGCGGATTGATCGCCGCCGATCGCCGCGATTTCAGCGTGCTCAAGTATTCCGACGAATCCGGAATGTTCACTGTCTGAACGATCTGCGACTTGACCGCTGCCGCGGCAAATACGGGCTTCGCCGCTGGCTTCGCGCAGCCCCACGTCCCGCCCAGCAGCAAAAGCGCTGCGAAAACACACCCCCCCGGCCAGCGTGGAAACTTTTGTTTGGGAGCACCGTTATTCATCGCCTGCGCACACCCTGACGCCTTTGCGCCTCTCCCTTAAAACGTGTGAG
>JASHQB010000362.1 GCA_030037775.1 Candidatus Acidiferrales bacterium | reverse complement strand
CAACCTGCCTCGAATTGATGGGCAGTTCTTTTTCAAGGATCGGTTCAACGGTAACGTGATTTATTTTCTCGGCTTGCTGATCCATGAGGCGACCAGCATCGGGTTTGCCATAGGCTATGTGATCTTCGCACGGCTCTTCCCGTTAAACATCGGATGGATCGCCTCCGGCCTGCTCTGGACAGTCATCTTGTGGGTGGCCTTTGGAGTTACTGTATCGCCAGTGACCGGTTACGGTCTGTTTGGTTCCAAGGCGGGAAAATGGGCTTGGTTGGAGTTGCTGTTTACTCATTGCGTCTATGGACTGATTCTTACGTCGCGCCTGTGAACCGTGACTAGCCATTTTCAAACGATCTCCCGGTGTTCCGAAATCGGAACACGATGCAATTCGAGAAGGAAATGGTTTTGTCCCAGTTTCTGGTTACTTCCGGTTTGCCGACAACATTTGCCAAACTTCGTTACAGCGTCTTTAGAAAATTAACTAAGTCAGTGTGTTGCTGCGGCGTCAGATTCATCTGGAACCGCACATTGTAGAAATCCACCACCTGGTCGAGCGTCGCCGCTGCGCCATTATGAAAGTACGGAGCGCGCGCCGCCAGGCCCCGCAAAATCAGCCCCTTTCCGCGCCCCACGTCCGTGCACAGGCCCGTCAGTAGAGCCTTGCCCGGGTCCGACGTGTACGTCACTTCCCCGGCATCCACCCCTTGATTGCACGTCACCTGAAACACCGGCAGATTCGGCATCGACAGTTGGCTCACCGCCGCCTGAATCGTCGGGTCTGCCTCGTAATTCACCGTTCGGCTCGTGCCGATCTCCAGCGGCACCGCCAGCGAATGATCTCCAACGTTCGGCGTGTCGTGGCACGTCGTGCATGTGCCGTTGATTGTTGGCTCGTTCAGTGCGTCGTTCAATCCGCGGACGTCTGTAATCACCAGCGGCTGCGTGTTGAAAATCGCTTCGCCCCGCGCCACCGACCGCTCCGTCGGATACGCCGAAGTCGCCCAGTTCGAATAGATCGTGAACACATTCGGCGTGAATCCCGATGGCGGCCCCAGCGAATCATTGATCCCCGGATAGAAAGGCACCGTCGAAAGAAACTGCGCCCCTCCATTCGCTCCGTTCGAATTCAGAATCCCGGCCTGAAAATCGAAAGCCTGCGCCGAATTCAGCGCCAGCTCGAAATTGACAATCTGCGCTTGCTGCGCTGCGGTCGGCGGAGCCGACGCCTGCGCATGTATCAACGTCGCGTCCATCGCCTGATGCGACAGGTCCGTGAACAAATTCGCGGCGAACGTCGTCGCGTTATTGAGCGGCTCAACCGTTTCCCGCCCATCGAACATCACCGCGCTCAAAAATCCCAGATTCGTCGCCGGCAGCGGCCGTCGGTAAACCGAAATCGTCTGCACGCCCGTGCTCGCATCCGTCGTCAACGCGCATCCGTATGGATCTTGCACCACGCTGATTGTGAACTGCGGGTTCGCCGGCATCGTCAACCCGATCCGGATCAGCCCATTCTGCAGCAACAAACTGAAATTCAAATTTTGCCCCGGCGCCGCCGTCGGGCACACTGCCCCGTCCACGGCTGAGAAAAGCGGATCCTTGCCATGGCTCACGGCAAAAACCAGCTGCGCCTGCACCGCGCTCAAGCCCATCGCGTTCGACACCACGTGGCAGCTCGCGCATGTCCGCCCATTCGTCCCCAGGCTCTGAAAGAACGCATTGTTCTCATTGAACGAGCCCGTCGAACTGTACGTCGACACAAATCCCGTGGGGTCGAGAAAAGGAAGCAAATTCGGGAATACCACCGCTGCTGCAACAGTCAGCGCCGTCGCGCAAAACACCGCCACCAGGGCGAGTGTGCGCATTGCCGGCTTACGCATCTTCACGCTCTTCTCCTCTTTTGAGCCGCTGTCGCGCTGAAAAGTCGCGCAGTATGGCCACAGACCCTCTATTTAGGAAATCGGAATCGGCGGGCAAAACACGACAGCGGGAGTACAAAAAACTGCTACGGAGTTAGGCCAGCGAGTTGGCGAGCTGCGCGGGATTCCGGGTGGTCTGTGCCGAGCGCTTTGTCGAAATGTTCTGCGGCAGTGCGAAAAGCGGCACGCGCTTCATCTTTCTTGCCCTGGGCATCAAGCGCGCGGCCCATCTGAAAATAGGCCCTGCCGATATAGGCGGAAACGGCGTCTGCACCGAGGTAACCTTGGAGCAGATGGATAGCACGCTGTGCATCGCTGATAGCTTTTTCCGGCTGTCCAACCGCAACCTCAACTGCCGCACGACAGTACAGAAACTGTGGCAGCCGGTCCGTCACTCCAGGGTGCAGACGAATATACGCTTCTTCAGAAGACACAGCCTGATCTGCGGAAGCCAGCGCCGCAGAGACATTCCCTTCCGCTTGGCTCAGGAGCGATCGCTCAGAGGTAATGATAGGAAAAAAGACATTGCCCGGAGGCCAAATGCTTTGCGCAAGTTTTTCCAACTGTGAGAGGGTCGCTTCAGCGCGAGTAAAGTCACGCTGATCGCGGTAGACGCGTACCAATATCGTCAGGCAATACACTTCTACGCCGTAGTTCTTGTCCTCAGTCAAGACCTTGGCGTATGCACGCTTCGCGTAGTCCGCTGCTTCATCCAAGCGGCCCAGCTCCCGAAGCGCCTCCGCATAAGCCTGCATGGGGTAGGCCCACAGCTTGCTAGGTCGGATCTCATTAGACCGGCGGTAAGCCTCTTCCGCTTCGTAGGGTCGTCCGGCCTTCATCAGCGCAAGGCCCAGACTCGCAAATGTATCGGCAGCAGTCGTGGTGTGACCATAGCCCAGCTCTTTTTCCAGCACGGTAGCCTGCGTATCTGCGGCGATCGCCTGCGCCAAATCTGTTTGCATGGAATCGACACCTATGTTTGTGAGAACGTTTAGCCTCAGATAACTGGAGCCCAAAGCCGAACTGTCCAAAATTCTCTCCGCAGCTTGGTCATCGGCAAGCGGCTGCACTAAGCTGTCCATTGAATCAACCTCGTCGGCCATCAGTAAACAAAAGACGCGATCAAGGGCGAACTCAGGACTGTCCGGCAGCTCTCGAATCCCTTCCTGAATTAGTGACGCCGCACGCGAATTGTCTTTTGGATTGACGACGAAGTCAGCCAATGCGCAGGCGGCTCTCGCACGGATCGAAGGGTCCGCGAGCCCTCGAGACATCTGGTAGGCCTCTTGAAGCAGAGGCAGCGCCTTTGGGTCACGATCAATCTCCGTATACTGTCTCCCAATCGAAATCAGCAATTCGACATGGTTCTCGGGGTCATTGGAGTAGTTCTCACGCTCAACAATATCTCGCGCGCGGTCGAGCAGCTCGGTCACCGAAAAGCGCTCTCCCGAGGCGCTGGCGTCAGACAACAGGAATTGATTGAGCTCGTTCACTCTTTCAGCCCGCGCGAGCTGCCGCCGAGCGAAATCTCGCTGCTTACGCGCCGCTCGAGCTTGAATCAAAGTTCCAGCCAATCCGGCCATCACCGCTGCCAGCGCCAGTGCCGCAAGCGCAACAGCTGTTCGGTTTCTCCGCACGAATTTGGCGGCACGATAGCCGATCGTGTCGGGACGCGCGCTTATGGGCTCGTGCCGGAGAAATCGCTGCAGATCGTCCGCAAAAGCTCCCACGGAGGCGTAGCGCTCGCGTGGGTTTTTCTTCAGGGCCTTTCCGATGATCGTGTCAAGATCACCCCGTAGCTGGCGCCGAAGCCTTTCGACGCTTCTATCGCGCTGCGCCGCGGCTGAACCATTCTGCGCTAATCGAACAGCTTCGGAAGCCGCTGGCGCATCCCGCTCGACCACCGCCTTTACTAATTCCGCCGTGGAACGTGCGCCGGAGCCTGTCGGATGCCTCCCAGTCAATAGGATGTAAAGCAAAACTCCCAGCGCATACACGTCCGTCGCCGTGGTGATCTGCCCGCCCGTCAGCTGCTCAGGTGCCGCAAATTGCGGGGTCAGCGCTCCGCCTTCCAGCGTGAGCTGCGTCGCCGCAGCGGGACTTGCTTCGCCTGGAAGCAGCTTGGCAATTCCAAAATCCAGAAGCTTCACCTGTCCCTCATCGGTGACGAACACATTTGACGGTTTGATGTCCCGGTGGACAACGAGATTGGCGTGCGCCTGCGCTACAGCGCCGAGAACATCCAGAAAAAGCCCGATTCGCTCATCCACTCCCAGTTTATGTCCATCGCAATACTCGTCGATCTGCTTCCCTTTCACATGCTCAAGAACCAGATAAGGCGCTCCCTCGGCCGTTACGCCTGCGTCAATCAGTTCTGCAATGTGCGGATGCGCCAGCTGACCGAGAATCTTGCCCTCGCGCTTGAACCTCTCCGCCGCTCCGCGCGAAGCGACGGCAAAATGTAAGAACTTGACCGCCACTCGGCGTTCGAAGCGCCCATCGGCGCGTTCCGCCAGCCACACATTGCCCATGCCCCCCTCGCCGATGCGCGCGATGAGCTTGTATGGCCCGAGCACCTCTCCTGTTAAGGAACGGTCGCTCGCTGGCCGCAACGGCACCTGCTCGAGAAACTGCTCTTCGGCCAGCACGCGATGCTCTTCCAAGAGTTTCTCCAGCAGGTCAGCCGACTCCGGCCTTTGCGTCCGAAAGCCGCTCAACCACTCTGCGCGCTCTTCTTCAGACAACGACAAAGCATAGTCCAGATACGGACTGACTTCTCGCCACTGCTCAGGGCTCAATGCGGACACGGTCTCTCAAGCCTCCAGATCCGCCTGAATATTTCGATGAAGATAGATCCGCGCCTTCTCCCACTGGCGCTGGACGGTTCGTTCGCTGATGTTTCTCATGGCGGCAATTTCGGCGAATGAGAAACCGCAAAAGAATTTCAAGTCAACGACTTCCGCCAGCGCTGCTTCCGCTTGGCCCAGCTCATCCAGTGCCTCGCTAATGCGCGTGAGCTTCTGCTCATCCACGGAATTCTTGGTTTCCGCTCCGAGCGACGTAATCTCGAATTGCCCGCCCCTCTTCTGAGCCTGGCGGCTCCGCGCATGGTCGATGATGAGGCCCCGCATGACGCGGGCCGCATAGCCCATAAATCTGTTGCGGTCCGGGAAGCATGTTCCGTCCCTGCCAGCGACCTCGATATATGCCTTGTGTAGCAGCGTTGTGGCGCTGAGACTTATCGGCGCACCATGGCGCGCCAATTCTCGCTTCGCAAGCCGGCGCAATTCGGAGTAGAGAGCGTCGAACAGCGCATCGGCAGCCTCTTTGCTGCCTCGTTCGACTGCTTCTATTAGGACAACGAAGCTGGGCTCGCTCTCCAAGGGCATTACTCGC
>JASHQB010000361.1 GCA_030037775.1 Candidatus Acidiferrales bacterium | reverse complement strand
CTCGATTTCAAATACACCCGCCAAGCGACTAACCGGCAGTCCTGGTTCCAAGTATTCAGCTCAAACCTGAAGGACTTCCTGACCGAGCGGCCCGTAAAGATCCGCCGGGGCAGCGAACCGAGCCCGTTTGAGTCCGCTCCATTCGGTTCGACGTTGCGAGAAAACTTCAAGGAATTCCTGCGGCCGCTGCCCCCATCTGCGCGCGGCAAGTCCGATTCGGAGCTGCTGGTCGACTCGAAGAGCTGGATCGCGACTTTCTGGGAAAACATTCGCGATACGATAAACCCGAAAAAACTGCCGCCCCTCGAGACCACCAGCGAGCCGGTGGATGTGCCGGAGATTTGGACCAAGAACAAACAGTTCACCAAGGTGCAAGCGCTTTCCCTGGCGATTCACGTGGTGGTGATTGTGCTGATTGTGTTGCCGCTGCTGCCGGGATTTTTGTCGCCGCCGACGCAGGCGAACAATCAGCCGGTCCAGACGATTGATATCTCTGAGTACCTTCCCAAGCTGGCCATGGGCAATAAGAAGGCCGGCGGCGGCGGTGGACGGGCAAACCTGGCTCACGCGACTAGCGGCCGTATGCCAGTGCTTTCGAAGGTCCAGATCACTCCGCCGGAAGTGAAGCCGCCGCAACAGGCGAAGCTGGTCGAGCAAGCTTCCCTAGTGGTGCCGAATATCCACATGCCAACGCCAAACCTGCCGAACATCGGCGATCCGACTTCGGCGATTGTAAACGATTCCATGGGCAATGGCAGCGGCAGTGGGATGGGAAGCGGGAATGGAAGCGGGCTCGGCAGCGGCTCCGAATATGGAGTGGGCGGCGGACCGCCGACGGCCGGCGAAAACGGATATAGCAGACCGGACTGCCTGTATTGCCCGCAGCCGCAGTATTCGGACGCAGGATTCAAGCTGAAGATTCAGGGCCCAGTTGTGTTGGATATCATTGTGGACACCAACGGCCGAGCGACGTCCGTTCACGTGGATAAGGGACTCGGCTACGGACTCGATGAAGAAGCGGTCAAAGCGGTGCGTGACATATGGCACTTCAAACCGGCGGTCGGCCCGAATGGGCAGCCCGCCACCGTGCGAATGTTAATTGAAATTGATTTCCACCTCTACTGATCATCTACTGGGTCCATCGCAGCGCAGTTCTCTTCCCCTTTTGACTGCATCTGATGAGGTTGGACAACTCAGCACACGGCCGAAAAACGAACGCAGCGGACAGTGGCGCCCTTTGCTAGCATGTGCAACATGAGACTAGGCGCGCGAACGCGAATATCGCTCGTTTTCGCTGTGGCGGCATTGGCTCTTACTTCCGTGCGCCCCGCTTGTGCACAGGCGCAAACGGCTCCGATCGGTTTCACGGTGCAAATCACTCCTTCGACGGGCATTGTCGAGCCGGTGCGCGGCCTGCCCTTCTACTTGCTGCGCAAGAGTTTCTCGAACATTCAGCAGGAGGCGGAAGCCAGCCTGCCCATGCCGGACATGGAGAAGTTTATCGACAGCCAGCAGGTTTCAAAAGAATTGAGAGCCTGGATGCACAAGCATCACAGCGTGACACTGAGCGGCGATGAATTCGCAAAAAGCCTGACGGCAGAGGAAATCCTCAACATTCCGGAATTCTGGCAGGCCTATGACCAGATGAACATCGGGGAGGCGAAGTTCGGTTTTCCCGTTCCGAAATATAAGGAAAGCGACAAGGTCCGCGATCCGGCCAAATACCAGCGCGAAGTCGCCGAGTATCACGCACGCGTCCTGAAATACATCAATGAAAATCCCGACAGCAAGGAAGGCCTGAACACAGAACTTGAGTCCATCGACCCGAGCCCCCAATGGAACGACAAAGTGGCCGCGCGGAGTTCGGCGATTCATCGGATGTCGCTCGATTGGGCGCAATCGCGCTATCTAGTGGCCCAAACGCAAACCGACGTGAACGGCCGCGCGGAGTTCATCGGCGTACCGGCGGGAAACTACTGGATCAGCTCGCTGAACATCGACGGACAAGTGGGCGACATTCGAGAAAAGTGGGACGTACCGATTGCCGTACACGCGGGCGTGGCCATGCAAATGGTTCTCTCCAATTACAACGGTATACCCGCCAAAAACGCATCCTAAACTTTCGTTGCATCCCGCGCGAACCCTCGTAAACTTGCCTCTTTGGCGATAGCCGGAAAATCCAAAGCGCGAAGCCGCATGGATGGAACAAATTGGACCTGAACTCCTTATCGAGCGCGGAACTGGCCGCGCGCTTGGATTCTGCGGACAGCGCATCCCGTGTTGCAGCGGCGCGCGAACTCTATCGCCGGGGCCGCACGGAGGCCGAGCAGGCCATCAGCGGCTGGCGGGCGGATGCTCAAATCGGTGAATTCATTTCGAATCACGTGACGGTCGGAATCGCCGTCAGGCCCGAGCGGTTTGCAAGGATTCGCGCGCTGCTCGGCGAGCCGCGCCTGGCCGAAGTGCCGCCGGATCAGGATGCCGAAGAATTTGAGTGGAGCCCGGACGGGAGCGTGCACCTCGATATCTTGACCACCCGCGCCGTCGGCAGAGATGGGGCGATTGCGAAATTTCTGACGAAATTCGGCGAAGGAATTCAGCAAGTGGAGTTCCTGACGCCCAACGTGGATGAGGCAACGCGCTTGCTCGCGTTACAATTACACGCCAGCGCAATTTATCCCACGACACGCAATGGCGCTGATGGGACACGCGTCAATTTTTTTCTCGCCAGTATTCCAAGCAGCGGGAAGATTCTGATCGAATTGGTGGAAGCGAAAAGGTAAAATCGCTCTGCCCTTGGTCCTCATTTAGCGAAACTATCGAACCACTCTGAGCGTACTTACATCTGAGGCAGAAAAACGAAGGGGTGTTTATGGCATACGTGAGCGAAGTGAAAGAAACGCAAGCGGCTCCGGAATTACGCGAACTCTATTCCACGATTGAAAAGGGTTTCGGCAGCGTACCTCATTACTTTAAGGCGCTGGGCCCGCTGCCGGAAGTGATTGCCGCGCAACTGCATATGAACGCGGCACTCATGGGCGACGGCGCGCTTTCCGCATCGGTGAAGGAGCAAATCGGCCTAGTAGTCAGTGGAATTAATGCGTCATCTTATTGCATCACCATTCATATGGAACTGCTGCAGCAATTTGGATTCGAGAAACAGTTCGCGCGCAAACTGGCGACCGATTACGAACATGCACCTGTGGACGACAAAACGAAGGCGCTCTTTCGCTTCGCGGACAAGCTGACGCGCAAGCCGGTGGACGTTGAAGAAAGCGACGCGGAAGAAGTTCTGCGAGCAGGCTGGAGCCAGGATGCGCTGCGCGAAACCGCGCTGACCGTCTCGTTCTTCAATTACATCAATCGCGTATCGCTTGGGCTTGGCCTGGTCGACGACGAGTAAAGTTCCTATGCAGGGCGCATCATTTGCGGTCGCCGCTCTGCTCGAGCAGTTTGGAGACCAGCGCGGTCCAGCCGGTCTGGTGGCTGGCGCCGAGGCCGGCGCCGGTATCACCATGGAAATATTCATAGAACAGCACAAGGTCACGCCAGTACGGGTCGATTTGAAAGGGTTCCACGCCGCCATAGACGGGCCGGCGGCCGTCTTGTCCACGCAAGAAAATTCGCACGAGGCGGCGCGAGATTTCCGCGGCGACTTCCCACAGAGTATGCTGCTGGCCTGAGCCGGTTGGAAATTCCACTTTGAGCTGGTCGCCATAGTAGTAGTGATAACGCTGCAACGCTTCGATCAACAGAAAGTTGACCGGGAACCAGATGGGCCCGCGCCAGTTGGAATTGCCGCCAAAGAGGGGTGTGGTGGATTCGGCGGGTTCATAATCTACGCGGTTTTCACGGCCATCGAGGGTCAGGATGAACGGGTGCTGTTGGTGGTACTTGGAGAGAGAGCGGATTCCGTAAGGCGACAGGAATTCGTTTTCGTCGAGCATGTAGGGCAGCATACGCATGAGACGCTTCTTGTTGACGATGGAAAGCAGCAGGCGCGCGCCCTTCGCGGTCCGCTGGCTGGTGTCAACATGCTCAGGCACGTCGGGGTGGTGAAGAACAAACCATTTCATTCGCTTTACAAAATCGGGCACGCGTGCGAGGTCCTGAGGCTCGAACGCGCCCACCGCAAACAGAGGGATCAAGCCAACCATCGAGCGTATCTTTATTGCTACTTGCTCGCCGGCGGAAAGATGGACGACGTCATAGTAAAAACCATCTTGCTCGTCCCAGAGGCCGATGTCCTTCGTGCCGATTTTGTTCATGGCATCAGCGATGTAGACAAAGTGTTCGAAGAACTTGCTGGCTAGATCTTCATACGCCGGATCTTCGTGGGAGAGTTCCATGGCCATCACAAGCATGGTTAGACAAAACAAGGCCATCCAACTGGTGCCGTCGGACTGGTCGATGTACCCGCCACCGGGGAGCGGCATGGAACGATCAAAGACGCCGATGTTATCCAGGCCGAGAAAGCCACCTTCGAAAACATTCTTGCCTAACGGGTCCTTACGGTTGACCCACCAGGTGAAGTTCAGAAGGAGCTTCTGAAACACACGCTCAAGAAACACGCGGTCCGTCTGGCCACGAATGCGGCCTTCGATTTTGTAAACGCGCCAAGCGGCCCAGGCGTGAACGGGCGGATTGGCATTGGAGAAATTCCATTCGTAGGCGGGAGTCTGGCCATTGGGATGCATGTACCACTCGCGAAGAAGCAAAATGAGCTGGTCCTTGGCGAAGTCCGGATCGATGGTGGCCATGGCCACGCAGTGGAAGGCCAAATCCCACGAGGCATACCAGGGATATTCCCATTTGTCGGGCATGGAGATCACGTCGGCGTTGTAGAGGTGAAGCCACTGGTGATTGCGGCCATGCAGGCGTTCGGGAGGAGGTGGGAGCTGCGTGGGGTCTCCAGTGAGCCAGGTCTTGACGTCGTAGTGATAGGACTGCTTGCCCCAAAGCAAACCAGCGAAAGCCTGGCGTTGCGTCTGACGCGCATCGTCGCTCATATCCTTAGAGCAACGATCGGAATAAAATTCGTCCGCTTCCTTGATGCGCTCCGAGAATGCGGATTCGAATTCCGCGCCGAAGACGGAACCGGCTGAGAATTTTCTGCCCCCGAATTGCTCCAAAGGAGAGCGATCCGTCAGCCGGAGACGAACCGAAAAACTTGCGCCGGGTTTGAGTGAGACGGAATAATGGGCAGCGACTTTCGTGCCCGTTTGCACGGGATTCACGGCGTCCTTGCGGCCTTTCACAATGTAATTGTTGATTCCGTCCTTCACAAAGGGTGTGCTGTTCTTGACGCCGTAGAGCAATTGAGTGTTGGTCTCATTGCCGGTGAAAAGGACCTCAGGCATACCTTCAGCCAGCAGCCAGCGTTGCCCGTAATCGGACTGTTGCGCTTCGATGATGGCAAGGCCCGCCGGCGAGGGCACGCGGTGCGCTTCACCGCTACGGACGATGCCGCCCCAGGACCAGGTATTGCGAAACCACAACGTCGGCAGGAGATGGAGAGGCGCGGGTTCCGGCCCGCGATTGAAGGCGGTGATGCGAATGAGAATATCTTCAGCGGTGACTTTCGCGTATTCAACGAAGACGTCGAAGTAACGGTTTTCGCGAAACACGCCGGTGTCCATCAATTCGAATTCGGGATCGTTCCGGGTGCGGCGGCCATTTTCGGCGACCAGCTGGTCATACGGAAATGCGGCCTGCGGATACTTGTAAAGACATTTCAAATAAGAGCTGGTGGGAGTGGCGTCGAGATAATAATAGTATTCTTTCACATCCTCGCCGTGATTCCCTTGCTTGTTGGTCAGTCCGAAGAGACGCTCCTTCAGGATGGGGTCGCGCTCGTTCCACAAAGCCAGCGCAAAACAGAAGCGCTGATGGCGGTCGCTGAATCCGGCGATACCGTCTTCGCCCCAACGATAGACGCGCGAACGGGCGTGGTCGTGCGGGAAATAGTTCCAGGCGTCGCCATCGGCGCTGTAGTCCTCACGGACAGTTCCCCATTGGCGCTCAGAAAGGTACGGACCCCAGCGTTTCCAGTGCACCTTGCGCTCACGGGCCTCTTCGATTCTTTGCTCTTCCCGAGTCATAGACAGTTTCCCTTGAAGCTTGGGCAAACCATGTTATCGCAATCGGCTTGGATTGGAGGCTCGGACTTCACATATGTTTTTGGCCGGCGTGTTCCTAAGCGGCCAGGGATGTGGCGTGGCCCGGGCGAAATTAGTTAGTGGCGGGAGGCGATGTCGATGGGCACGTTGACCTTGTCGGTGCGGGGAGGCAAACAGAGGCGATCATTGCAAGCTTGGTAGCGGACGTCGACTTCGAAACTTTGCTTGCCGGTACCGGTTTTCTTAGCGACCTTCAGAGGAATATCGAAGGTGACGGAGTCTTTATAGACGTCAATCGGTTTGCCAACCGTTGGATCCATTTGAGACTGGGACTTGGGAGGCTGGATGTCACCGGAGAGCGCCAAGGCTTGGCCATCGGGAACCGTGACCTGAGTTTCAACGATGGGCGAACCAGGAGACTGGGGGAAGGCGTAGATATGCCAGCCGGAGTCGATGTCCGCGCTGAGCGCGAGACTGACTTTCTGGCCCGGCTGCAAAGGATGCGGCGCGGATTGGAGCGCCGCCGTCCAGTGAATGGGGACGGGCGCTTGATCCTGCGCACGGGCGGCAGGAAACCCAGCCAACCCCATAAACATGAGAAGCGAGACAACCCGCAAGGCTCGCGAGACATGCACGCGCGTCACGGTTGGGCCTTTGCAGCGGGTGCGGCGGCACGCGGAGAATTGGCGCTGGCGGACCATTTCAGAAGGCCGGCGACCTCTTCGTCACAGAGATTGGTCGAATCCACGGTTTCCAGGCCCGGCACGTTGAAGATGATATTGCCGTCCGGGTCAACGAGGAAGCTGGTGGGCGTGCCACGAACGCCGTAATTCTTGCCGGCCCAGTCCCAATCGCCGCCCGGATTTTTCAGGGCGATGAAACTGTAATTGCCCATGATTTTGACGGCGCCTAGGGCCTGACTGCCAATCACGTTGATAGTGACGATGTGAAAACTCTGCGCCTTGTACTTATCGAGGACGCTCTGCAAGCGCGGAAACTCCGCGCGGCACCACTCTCAACCCGGGAACCAGAAATTCACCAAGACGACCTGGCCGTGGAAATCGGCGAGCTTCACTTCTTTGTCGGTGACGTACTGCTTGAGATCGAAGGGGGTCATGGCCTTGGCTTTTGACTCGCGCGACTGCCAGATGTCCTGGTCGACTTGCGCGCTGGTTTTGCTGAGTTTTGCCCCATAGGCGACGAGGGCGGCCTTTAGGGAGGCGTCGGGCCGCGGCAGAAGAGCAGTTTTGATGCTGTCGTAGGCTTTCTGGTTGTCGCCGTTTCCAGCGAGAGCCTGGGCTTTGGCCAGGTCGTAAGGAATCTGTTCGATGCCGGAGAGTGGGTCGTTGCCCTTGCTGGCCGTCAAGTCGTTCTTATCGAGAAGGGCGAGCGCGTCGGAATATTTTTTCTGGGCGATGAGAGATTGGGAATCGACAAGGCTCCTCTGGTAAGCGGAGACGGATTCCCAAAGTGGTTTGGGAGGTTTGGCGTCAGCTTTCTTGGGATCGTTGCTGACAGTTTCAGTTTTCTTTTCGGCGGCTTTCTTGGCCAGCTCTTCGGCTTCGGCTTTTCGCATCTGCTGCGCGAAGGCGAGGGCTTTGGCTGAATCGGTGCGCGCGTAGAGATTGAAAAGATCGACCATTATTTCGCTTACGTCATCGGCGGGCTTCGCGGACTTAGGGCCGTAGATTTGATAGAGCTTCTCGTAGACCGCTTCCTCTTCGGCAGGAGTGGTAGCGTTTTCGGCGGCAAGAACGAGGAGAAATTCCAAGCCATCCGGGTATTTCGCGGCGCGATCTTCAACGACTTGGCCGTACTTCGCGGGCTCGGCGGTCAGGTAGGTTAGAGCATAATTGAAAAACACACCGGAATCGTCCTTAGGATCGAAGGCGAGGGCCTTCTCCGCGTCTTGACGCTGGGTGGCGACGTCGCCGTCGGTTGCGGCCATGTCGGAGAGGTCGGCCCAGGCCGGTGCGCATGAAGGGTCGATAGCGAGGGCCTTTTGAAGCAGGACCCTTGCATCGGCGTTTTTGCCCTGGTCCTCCAAGATTTGCGCTTTGCCCCAGTAAAACATGGGCTGCTGCGGATTTTTCTTGATCCAGCCATCGTAGGTGGTGAGAAGCAGCTTGCTATACTTGGCTTGCAACTTGGCGCGCATCGCCTGATCCTTCGCTTGCTTCGCGGCGACCTGCTCCTTCGTCGGCTTCTTCTTGGCGTTCTTGATTTTCTTAGGGGTGAGGAATGCGTAGACCTTCTCGCTGTAGGCACGCAGGAATTTCGTGTGAGCGTTGAGACTGCTGGGATCAGCGAGGATGGCGGCCTTGTAATCCGCAATGGCTTCGTCGGTGTTGCCATTCTGATTGGCAAGGTCGCCGACCTTCACATCGGCTTGCGCCCTTTCCTTCGGTGAAGTTGGCGCAGCACTGGAAGAGGTGGAATTCTGGCCGGCCCAAACGCTTTGAGCGGCCGTCAGCGCCGCGAAAGACAGGATGCTTGCGATAACGGCAATAGGCAGTTTTTTCATGGGAGTTCCACACGCGCCGGAAAAGCAACCGCTTCGTTCATAACGGTCCGTTACCCATACCTACAAGAATACTCCGCGAATTGGATGCTGAAAAATGAAAATCGTTGGGCGTTGCGCGGCGGCGGTAACTAAGGCGTCAGCGTAACAGTCTGCGTAGCCACGATCTGGCCGTCGAGCGAGGCTTGGACAGTCCAGGTCCCGGTCAGCGAGCGCTGGACAATCCACGTGCCAGCCACGGGGAGTGCGTCGGAGGTAGAGAACGATCCTCCCGCTTCCGGACTGACCAAGAAGGCATTGTGAAACGACTGATAGAGACCGTTCGCGGTGTGCAAGACGCTGAGAAGCTGCGCGTGGTTGCCGGGAGGCAGGTTGCTCCAGTTGACGACGATGTTCAGATCGCGCAGCTTCGAAACCGAGAAGCTGGTGGCCGGCGAACAACTAGTCCCCGGCTTATCACAGAAAAGAATCTGCGCCGCGGGCTGAAGGACATTGTCGCCGGAAGGCGAGCCAGGATCACCTCCCTGAGGCATGAGCGCACAGCCGCACATCCCCGCGAAGAGGAACAGTGCCGCCAAGAACGAGGCTCGCGTTCGCCGGGAATGGTAGTGTCGAAGGCGCATCGTCTTCTCCTCAATAGGGGAACGTGAAAGAGTACATTCGCTGATCACTCGTCGAGACGTAAATATGCATCAGGCTGATATCCAAGCCGGGGTCACCGACGATGCCGGGCTGGCCGGTGTTCGCGACAATATCCCGAATGTCAGCGCCGGTGCTGATGTTGAGTTCGTGAATCTTGCCATCGCCGGAACCGACATAAAGGTCGGTGAGACCGTAAACGCCGATCGGCGCGGACGGAGTGGTCACGGCGGTCTCCCAATTGGCAGTAAAGGTTTGCGTGGATGAATTATAAGTGAGGCCGTGCACGTCAGCGGTTCCTGAGAAGACGACGGTATACGGCGAAGAGACACCAACCAGGAGCGGATAGCCCACGACCTCGCCGTCGCCGCCGGCGATGGAGGTGATCACCGTCGCGGTAGACGTGTTTATGGCGTACACCGTGCCGGCATCCGTTCCAACGAAGAGGGTGCTGCCGTCCGGTGTGAGCATAGGAGAACTGTCGATATCACCGAGGGAGAGCGTTGCGAGCACTTTGCCGGTATTGGCGTTGAGCTCCCAGAGACTAGGTTGCGTGCCGCCGTTGCTCTCGCTGGTAACCCAGACGGTGTTTGCGGTGTACGAGATGGTTGGAGTAGCGGTGATGATGTCCATCGCGGGGATCGCTGACGATCCCGTGCCGGTGTTTCCGACGTCCGACCAGATGGTAGCCCCGGTGTTTCCGTCGACGGCGACAATGGCGTTTCCCGTGAGCGTGGAGGAATTGCGCGTTCCCAAGATCAAAAGGTCATGCGAGAGCGTGTCCGAGGACGTCGCGTAAGTCTTAACGAGCAAGCCTCCTGCAGCGAGAAAGGGAGTGCCGCCCGCGTTCAGAGGATCGACAGCCCAAACGGTCTGGCCGGTATCGGCGGCAATGCCATAGGCCAAGCCGCTTTGGTCGGCAACATAGAGCATGTCCTCTCCCAGCGACGAATCGGCGGCGTCGATAAGGGGCGAACGGCCTGTGATGGCGCCGCCCAAGGAAATCGGCGGATACGACCGCATTCCTGTGCTTGCGTTTACCGCAAACATGAAGTTCGTCTGAGTGCCGACCATGGCCAAGAACCCGGGGAACAAGGACGGCGGCGCGAGGCTCGTCGAGTAAGTCGCGGTCATCCAGTTCGAGCTATACGGGGCGCTGGCGCTCGGCGTGGCTGAGTCTTCCGGCACTGTAAGGGAACCGCCATCGCCAGACGAGCCGCTGGTGCTGTAGTTCAGAGCGGAATCCTGGGTAAAGACTTTGTAGTAGTAGGTGGTGCCATTCGCGGGCGCTCCGCAGGTGTCCGAGGAATTGTCGGTGAACGTTGTCGAAAGAGCAGTGTTGTTGTAGACGACGGTTCCGTTGCCGATGGTCGAACAGAGTGCATAGGCCGTGCCATCGGTGGGCACGGAGCCCTTGTTGACTGGCACGCCCGAGCTGCTGCGCAAAATCAAGACGCCGGTAGTGCTCTTAAGCACGGTCCCGATCGCCGTAGGGAATGTCCAACTCAGCGCCACCTGGGCATTGCCGGCTGTTGCAGCCAAGTTAGCGACATTCTGGACGAAAGTTACGGTGAGGGACGGGGCATCCGCGGGAGTCGCCGCGCTATTCGAGTAGAACACCGTCTGATAAGCGGTCGCGCTGCTTTCAGCACTGTCCATAATGAGCGAGCCGTAATTTGGCACCGGTACGCCGCCGGCATTGCCGGAATACCAAGACTGCACGTCGGAGGTGATTGTCCAGCTTGCCTGTGCCGTATGGGTACCGACGTTTGCCGTGGCCGTTGCCGTCCCCGGAATATCGCCGCCCGCCGCACCCCAAGCGAGATCGGCGATGCGCGTTTTCCAGGTCGCGGCGGACTGGGCAAAGAGGCTGTCTAACGGAAAGACATCATACGTTCGAGTTGCCGTTGGAGCTGTTTGCACCGTCAGCGTCAATACCGCGGTCTTAATACCCACGTTCGGCAATAGTGAAAAATCAAAGAGAATCAGCGAGCGTTGATTTGCGGCTGTCGCGGACTTCACTTGTAGTGCGTTGGCATTGACGGTAGTTTGGTTTGCCTCGTCCAGGTAGTTCTCAGCGGCGCGCGTTTGCGGGTTCGTGCCCGACTTCTGCAGAACGAGTTGTTCGGTAGCCGCTGAGGAAATGGCGAACGCCAGGGTCAAAAATCCTGCGAACAGAACTCGGGACAGCGGATGGAAGCAACGGTTTTTTGTGCGCTGTATCATCGGCAATTCCCCTCGGCGGCGATGCACGGGCTACCCTGCACTAAGAGCGCTTTGGCGCGCCGTTGCATTGGAAGCTCTGGCCCGGCAGTTTTCCGCACGCGAGAGCCATCGTCTCGTAAATCGGCTCCGAGACGCATTCGGGCTTCACATAAGGCTTTTTTGCTGAAGCGGAGCCATCTGGGCTCCGCGGGCCTTGCTGTTCCGGCATGAAACCTCCGGTGAAATACCGCCAGACGAGGGGTGATAGTGAGCAAGAACGACGCATGTCGAGAGCGGACGACCCCGTCCGCTTGCTAGCGTAAAATGGAATCGCTTGAAAAGAAGGGACTTTGACGTTTTGTTTGCGCAATCGGTCAATAGCTTGGGAAACCAAGCAAGATTTAGACTCACCAGGAGGGCAGGGCCTTGCGGCCCAGGGCGGCCTCAGCAGCCCAGCGACCCAAATAGACAGAGAGAGCCACCCCGTGGCCCGAATAGGCGCCCAGAGTGATTGCGTTTGGAAGGCTTGGGTGGGCTTCGAAGACGGGCTTCCCTTCCCAATTATGGCCGAAAAGGACGGGCCCGCCCCATCGGTGAGAAAAGCCAATCGAGCGGAGTGCGGGGTGAAGGCCGCGGACGCGGCGCTCGATTTTGGCGATCAGTTCAGCAGCCCTGCCGTTGGAGATATCGATGGATTCCAGATCGCGCCAGTTGTTCACTTCGATGATGCCGCCGCCAAAGATGACGCGGTTGGTGTGGAAGACCCGGCCCCAGAGATAGGGAAGGTCGACGGTATAAAAGGGGCGGCCAGAGGCGAGGCCGAGTACTTCGAGGTCGGCGGGTTTGAGAGGCGTGGTGGCCACGACGAGCGTGAGCTTGGGTTCGGTGCGCTTGGCTAGGCCGTTCAGTTCGAGCGAAAGGGCGTTGGTGGCAATCAGTGCGCGGGAAGCACGCACTTCCCTTTCGCGGACGCGCAGGCGGAGTGAATCCGCGTGACGAATTTCATTTACCGGGGCGTTTTCGATGATGAACGCACCGAAACGGTCAGCCGCGCGGGCCAGACCGGAGACGAGTCTGCCGGGATTGATGGTGCCACCGGGGACTTCGGCGGTCGCACGAAGGTCGCCCGAGTCTTGCCAAGCGATGGGAGAATTCGGGAGATGACCGCTGCGGCCGATTTCGAATGCGCCTGGTAGTTGCAAGTCGCACTCAATGTCCAGCTCGCGCAGCGTGGAAGAAAAGCCGGCCAGAACGTCCCCGAGACCAGGAAGGTCTCCAGCGGCGGTCTCCGCAAGCACCATTCCGCCAGTGCGGCCGCTGGAGCCCGAGCCGATGGACTGAGCTTCGAAGACGGCTACGCTTTTGTGAGGAGCGATGCGGCGCAGCCATGCAGCGGCGGCGAGGCCGCCAAATCCTCCGCCGACAATCGCGACATCGACGCGTTCCGGGATGGGATGCCGCGACGGACGAAAATCGATTTTCCACGGCGGTTCTCCCCAGTGGGAGCGACGGGCATCGGATTGAACGGGAGAAGACAAAAGCCCTCCGTTTGCGGTTCAAAAATGGTTCGATGCGTGATGAGAGTTGCGCGTCGCAGGCCGGGCCGAAACCGCATTGCGCACTGAGCCTATCTGTGACATAACAATCGGCCACAGCAAAACGGCCGCAAAATGAAATTCACGCTCCTCGATTGGTCAGCGATCCTCGGTTATCTGATCATCACGCTGTTGCTGGGAGTTTATTTTCGGAGGCGCGCGAGCGCGAATACGGAAGAGTATTTTGTGTCGGGGCGCGACGTGCCGTGGTGGCTGGCGGGGACGTCGAT
>JASHQB010000360.1 GCA_030037775.1 Candidatus Acidiferrales bacterium | reverse complement strand
AAGTCTGCCGAGCCCAGCGCGCGCCGCAGCGTGGAAATCGGCTTCAGATAGCCCCTTACGATCACATCTTCACCGTTGGTGATGCCGCCCTCGATTCCGCCCGCGCGGTTCGAGCTTCGCTGAAAACGCCTGCGCTGTTCATCATAGCGGATTTCGTCCTGCACTTCCGAGCCGTAAGAAGTGGCGTTGCGAATCCCCGTTCCGATTTCGACGCCTTTGACCGCTTGGATCGACATGACTGCTCGCGCCAACCTTCCGTCCAGCTTCTCATCCCATTGCGCATGGTTCCCCAGCCCCGGAGGCACGCCGTGCGCCACTACTTCGAAAATGCCACCCACGGAGTCCCCGGCGCGAAGCGCCTGGTCGACTTCGGCCTTCATCCGCAATTCGATCTGTTCGTCGGCGCAGCGCAGCGGCGACTCCAGATCAGCGCAAGTGCGCTCGATTTCATTCCACGTCACCGTCCGCTCCACTTGCACATGTCCGACGGCAATAACGTGGCTCAGCACGGAAATGCCGAATTCACGCAAGAGCAGCTTGGCTATCGCTCCCGCCGCGGTTCGCGCCGCCGTTTCCCGTGCCGAAGCGCGCTCCAGGACGTAACGCGCATCGTGAAAATTGAATTTCAGCGCGCCCGCCAGGTCCGCGTGCCCCGGGCGAGGCGACGTCAAATGGCGCTGCGCGTCTTCCGCGCCGTCGGTGTCTTCCACTGGCAGGGCCTTTTCCCACGTTTTCCAGTCGCGATTCTCGATGCGGATCGCGATGGGGGCCCCGATTGTTTTTCCATGGCGCACGCCCGCCAGAAAATCAGCCTGATCCTTTTCGATCTTCTGTCTGCCGCCGCGTCCATAGCCCAGTTGGCGGCGATGCAGCTCGCGATTCACGAATTCTGTGTCAACGGCCACACCCGCAGGCACGCCGGAAATCCAGCTGATCAGCGCCTGGCCGTGAGATTCGCCCGCCGTGAAGAATCGCAGCATGTTCTCGCCGTGGGTCCGTTCGAAAACGCACGATTTTACCGGACGCTTCGGCGTAAAGCTAGCAACGATGCCAAATGCCGAATCCCGGCTTGACGTCCAGGAGAGGCGACGTTACGCTGTCCACGCGCTCGCGCGCACGATGGCTACGCTCACTTCCAAGATACCGCAGTCCTCCAGGCCCGCAATAATTTCCTTGATCATTGGCGCCATCCAGAGGCTCCTTCTAATCCTTCAGGACTATTCGCTCCTGTGTGTCGACACCGTAGCCAAAGCCTTCACGCCGCCGCTTTATTTTGCAGATACGCTCCAGCAAATGGACCTAATCGGCGTCGGCTCGCTGCCCATGATCTTGTTGACCGGTTTTTTCATCGGCAGCGTCATGGTCCTCAATACCGCGTCGCAATTTCAGCGATTTGGCGCCGTTTCGCTCACCGGAGAGGTCGTGGCTCTGGGTCTGGTTCGCGAGTTGGGCCCGGTGATCGCTGGCCTTTTGGTGACCGGCCGCAACGGGTCGGCGATCGCCTCAGAACTGGGCTCGATGGTTGTCACCGAGCAGGTGGACGCCATGCGCGCACTCGGCACAGATCCCGTTCGCAAGCTCGTCGTGCCCCGTGTTTTAGCGACATTGATTGTCCTCCCGCTGCTTACGGCCATCGCCGATTTAATCGGTCTCTTTGGCGCGTTTATTGTTTCGCGCTTCACGCTGGCGCAGACCGCATCCCAATTTTGGAATCAAGCGATCCAGTCCCTTGCTTTGGGCGATCTCATCCAGGGAACTATCAAGCCGGTTATCTTCGCCTTGATTATCTCCACGATAGGCTGCTTCTACGGTTTGCGGACTCATGGCGGAACGCAGGGTGTTGGCCGCTCCACGATCTCGGCCGTGGTCGTTGCCTCGATTACTGTGATTGTGGTGGATGTCTTCTTAAGCAAACTCCTGCTCTTCTATTTTGCTTCGTGAGTCGCGGGGCGCGCTTTCCTGTAAGGCAATTCACGCTTTTTATCTATAATCTTGCCGTTGAACCGAATGTCCGTGACCACGACCAACAAGGCCGTTCCCGGCGAGCCGCTGATCCGGTTCGAGAATGTGAGCATTCGCTTCGGTGACTCCGAAGTTCTGCGAAATGTCAGCTTCCAAGCCGAAGCCGGCGAAACCAAAGTGATCCTGGGCGAAAGCGGCTCGGGAAAGACCGTCCTGTTGAAACTCGCCGCCGGTCTTCTGCGCCCGAACTCCGGCCGTGTCATGATCATGGGCCACGATCTCGTAGACATGAAAGAAGTCGATCTGCTCGACTTCCGCCGTCACATCGGTTTTGTCTTTCAAGAGGGGGCGCTGTTCGATTCTCTGAGCGTTGCTGAAAACGTATCGTTCCGTCTTCGCGAGGAGTCCGCCAGTCTGCAAGAAATCGAATCGCGCGTTCGCCAGTCCCTGCGTTTCGTGGAAATGGAACAGTCGTATGACAAATTCCCGGCGGAGCTCTCCGGCGGCATGCGCCGCCGCGTCTCCATAGCTCGGGCGCTGATTGATCAACCACCAATCGTTTATTACGATTCTCCTACCGCCGGCCTCGACCCGGTCACTAGCCAGACCATCATCACCCTCATCCTTCGCCTCCGCGACTTGAATGGAGTTACCTCTCTTCTAGCCACCCATCGCGTTCAAGATGCTTTTGGGTTGGCGAATTTCGTTTTTGAACCCAAGAGCGGCCGCGTTCTGCCGGTTTGGGAGGACGCTAATGGACGGCACTTCGCCTTAACGAAAGTTCTGGTGATTCGCAATGCGGAAGTCTATTTTCAAGGGGAGACAACCGAATTGCTGAAATCGGAAGATCCCTATCTACGGCAGTTTTTGGAGTGAATCAGCCTGGTTTCGTATCACCAAGATGTCGCACAAGCACAATTTGAACTCGCAAGACAGGAGAGGAGAACGAGATGGCGCTTAAAAAGCAGGTCACCTGGGAAGAGCTGCGCGTTGGAATCTTCGTCTTGGTCGGGCTTGTGATTATTGCCGTGGGCATTTTTTACGTAACCGGTGCCGGCGGCTGGGGCGCCAAATACAACTTGAAAGCGTATTTCGCGAACGTCGACACTCTACAGCAGGGTGCCGTCGTAAGTCTGGACGGCGTTACCATCGGCAACGTACAGGACATGAGAATCAACCGCAGCACCTCGAATCGCGCGCAAAGCGTTGAAGTCGACATGCGCATCGAAAAGCGGTATCAGGATCTGATCCGTACAACATCGAATGCCGCTATCCTCACTCAAGGAGTTCTCGGAAACGAATATGTCGCGATATCGCGGGGCTATTCCGGAGAAATGCTCCTTGACGATGGTGTAGTCCCCGGGGTGCCTGTTCAGAGCATGGCTTCGGTGGTTACAAACGGCGCCCAACTCGAAGACAAACTCAGCACGCTTCTCACTCAGGTCAACGATGTGGTTGGCGTGATCCATAGCGGCAAAGGCACAGCCGGAGCATTCATCTACGACCGTTCTCTCTATGATCGCTTCAATTCAGTCGCCGCCGCTGCGCAATCGCTGGTGGGCGACGTGAAAGCGGGCAAGGGCTCGATTGGCAAGGTTCTGGTGTCCGATGACCTGTACAACAAAATCGACGCCAGCGCCACCCATCTCGAATCGGTGACCAACGCCATCCAAACCCAGCAGGGCATCATCGGCAAGCTCGTTTACGACCGCGCCTTTTCCGATAAGGCCGACCAACTTGTCACCAACGCCAACGGACTCCTCGCCGGCGTTCGCAACGGCCAGGGCACTGCAGGAAAGTTCTTCACCGACGATTCTGTGTGGACGAATCTTCGCGATGCTTCCGCGAACTTCAAAGATGTAACCGGCAAGCTGAACAACGGCCAGGGTACCTTCGGCAAATTTTTCACCGATCAGCAGCTCTACGACAACATGACCGGCCTCACCGGAGACATGCGCCTGCTCGTCGGAGATTTTCGTCATAATCCCAAGAAGTTTTTGCAGATCCACTTGAATATCTTCTAGGTCGCCGATCGGAAAAGGGGCTTTCCTGCATTCAACGCAAGGCCGCGTTGAACTTGTGCAACTGCGCGGCAAACAGGAAACCGTTATAGGCGGAAGGATTCTGCAACTGCTGGTAGAGCCCGGCAATCGCTGTGCGCAGATCAGCATCGTCGGCTAGCTTCGAATTCCGCGAATAGCACAGAAACAGCGAGTTCAGCGCCATGGCCGCCTGCTCGGCCGACCGTTCTCCGCTCATGGATATCTCATCCGCATCCCCGGAAATATCTCGCATGAGTTTCACGGTCATCGTCTGTTCGTAAGATAAGCCTTCGATTCGCTTCGCGAAATCGTCAAGCTCGCTGGCCGCTTCGCTTGCTGATCCTGCCACTTTTCCGCGATCCGGTTGCAGCCGGTTCATCTCCGCTTGCAAGTTTCCGAGTGAATCATCCAGCCGCGCGGCCAGCGCCGCGTCTACCTCGCGTGCCAATTGGCGGAAGACGACGTAACGCGATGGATTCCAGGGAGCATTTCCGGCGCGCCGTCCAGTGTACCCACGCTGCTGCCGCCAACTGTCTTCTGTTTTCACCAAATCGTGATGGCACGCGAAGCAGTCGAGTTGCGAATACTCCGGCCACGCATCGCGCTCGGTCAAATCCCCCAGGTATTTCATCTCGGCGCTGAATTGCACCGCTTGCCCCGTGGCCCAGTCCCGAACGTCTCTCCACGGATCTGCATCGAGCGGCTGCTTCCAATGCCGTGGCATGGTCGCCTCAAACGAGTCGAGCTCGAAGTACAAATCAGGATGCCCGGCGGCGAGCATCTCGTGGTCAACGTACTTGTCCTTCGTGCCCAAGTGGCACTCCAGGCATCGGCTGGTCCGCAAAACAATATCGCGCGTGTCGTACATTCCGAGCTGCAGTGACTGCTCGTGCGTCCATCCAGCGGTCGTGTGCGGCCCCAACCACTGTGATGCTGGTCCGTGGCAATTCTCGCAGCTCACGCCGTCCGTCATGTCGAAGGTCTTCGCCCGCGCGGCTGGCGGAGCGTCCACGGCGTGGCACTCCAGGCACTCTTGCGCCGAGTTCGCTGCGGGCAGTCCCAGAATCTTCACCATCCGCACAGCGACAGGGTTGCCTAGCGACTCGTACGCATGCGAGTGTTTGTCTTGCGTCCCCCAAATGCTGTATTCGTTCTGCCATATCGACGTTTGCGTCATTGGTCTCACGCTGCCGTGGCACGCCGGGGCGCTGCAGCCGCCTGCGCCGACGTATTGCGGAACTTGCGCACTCGTCGAGGCGGCCTGGGCATTCGCGGTTTTTGCCGGCCCGGCGGCAAGCACCGCCGCCCACACGAGCGCCCATGTGCACGCCGGGGCCAGTGCGTCGCTGATTTTGTGGATATTGGCGAACCTCATCGAATGCGCTGCTTATACCTGCCTCCTGTAACCAAGTCAACGCTCGACCGAGTTGTCGGCCTAGAAATTTTCCTATCAATTACCGCCGTCTTCGTAGACACCGCCGAGCGCCTTTGCTATAAACTCCGCAAGCCGTTGGTCCTGGTGTGTAGTTTCATTTCTAAACGGCGTGTATCGCAGCACGAAGCTGGCATCTGAGCCTTTCGGGATTCGCCCTTGATCTACGAAGAGCTGCAAGCCATCCAGCGCCAGTTCGGCTACCTTCCGGCCGCAGCGCTAGCCTCGCTGTCGTCCCGTTCCAGCGTTCCTCTGTATCGCTTGCATGGCGTTGCAAGTTTTTACCCGCATTTTCGCCTCGCGCTTCCGCCCAAAGCCGATGTCCGCGTCTGCTGTGACATGTCTTGCCACCTTCGCGGCGCCGACAACCTGCGCACCGCGCTTGAACGCCGTTATCAGGGCGTGTCCGCCGGCGATTTCACCCTTCGTGAGGTTTCCTGTCTAGGGCAGTGCGACGGCGCTCCTGCCATGTGCGTGAACGATCAGATTTTCACGCACGCAAGCTCCGCGATTGCAGATCGCCTGATCCGCG
>JASHQB010000039.1 GCA_030037775.1 Candidatus Acidiferrales bacterium | reverse complement strand
CTTGACAGGCCGGAAATATAATTCTAGTTTCATAACTAGATTAGGATACTCGAATGGGCGAGCACGCGCAGATTCTCCCGGGCACTCTCGATTTGCTGATTCTGAAGGCGGTCTCTCTGGGGCCGCTCTACGGCTACGGCATTCTGCTGCGCATCGAGCAGATTTCACAGGGAGCGCTGCTGATCGAACAGGGGGCGCTCTATCCCGCGCTGTTTCGCCTGGTGCGGCAGGGGTTGCTGAAGGCGCACTGGGACACGTCGGAGAACAATCGGCGGACCAAGTTCTACGAGCTGACGGCGGCGGGGCGGAAGCGTTTGCGGCAGGAGGAGGACGGCTGGAACCGCTTGGTGGCCGCGATTGGCTCGGCGCTTAAGGCGCGGCCGGAGGAGACATGAGGATTTTTGCTTCGCTCCGTTCGATGATTTCGGCGCTGTTACATCGGTCTCAGATGGACGCGGAGATGGACGAGGAACTGCGCGCGCATATTGAGGATCGCGCCAATGATCTGGAGCGCTCAGGCGTGTCGCGTGGAGAGGCGGAGCGACAAGCGCGGCTGGAGTTTGGCGGCTATCAGAAATACAGGGAAGAAATCCGCGAAGCGCAGGGCACGCATTTTCTGGAGAGCTTGGCGCAGGATTTGCGCTACGCCCTGCGGATGCTGCGCAAATCCCCCGGCTTCACCGCGGTGGCTGTGCTCACTCTCGCCCTGGGCATCGGCGCCAACACGGCGATTTTCAGCGTCCTCGACGCCGTGCTTCTGAAATCGCTTCCTTATCCCGACCCATCGCGCATCGTCCTTGTCTGGGGCGTGGAGCGTGCCGGCAGCGACCGCAGCCAGGTTTCCGCGCCGGATGTCGCCGACTGGCGCAGTCAGAATAACGTTTTCGAGGACATCAGCACCTACGGCAACTGGGATCCGACGCTGACCGGTCGCGGTGAGGCCCGCCGCCTTTCCGCCATGCTGACGGGCGATGGTTATTTCAACATCATGCGCGCCAAGCCCATTCTGGGCCGCACCTTCACGCCGGAAGAAAACATCGACGGCAAGGACAGGGAAGTGATCCTCAGCTACGGCTTTTGGCAGCGCGATATGGGTGCTGATCCGAACGTGGTCGGCAAATCGCTGGTGCTCAACGGCATTTCGCACACTATCGTCGGCGTACTGCCGGCCAGCTTTCGTTCGCTTCCGCTGAGCCTGCTGACCGCGCCCGCCGCGCAGATTTATCGTCCTGTTGGGGAGAATTATGACAACGCGAATCGAACATCACGCCACCTGCGCGCCATCGCGCGGCTGAAACCGAGCGTCACCGTCGAACAGGCGCAGGCGGATATGTCGCTCATCACCGCCAGGCTCAGCAAACAGTATCCCGACTACGATACCGATTACTCCGCTCGCGTGGTTCCCATGAAAGAGGATCTGGTGGGCGGACTGCGGCCTGCGCTGCTCACGCTTTTTGGCGCCGTCGGCTTCGTGCTGCTCATCGCTTGCGCGAATATTGCCAATCTGCTTTTCGCACGTGGCACCGCGCGCCAGCGCGAAATCGCTGTGCGCTCTGCCTTGGGAGCCAGCCGGAAGCGTTTGTTGTGTCAGTTACTGAGCGAAAGCATTCTGCTTTCTATGATTGGTGGCGCAGCCGGCGTGCTGCTCGCTCTATGGGGCACAGCGTGGATCTCCGCGCTCGGTCAGGAGGTGTTCCCCGACCTGAACGGCGTCACGGTGAACCCGTCGGTGCTTTTTTTCACGTTCGGCATTGCGCTTCTCACCGCGTTTCTGTTCGGGTTGGCGCCCGCGTGGCGCACCGCGCGATTGAATATTAGCGGAGCGTTGAAAGACGGCGGCCGAAGTTTTGGAACCGCCGGGCAAAGCCGGTTGCGCGATGCGCTGGTCCTTTCAGAGATTGCTCTGGCGCTCGTTCTCATCGTTGGCGCCAGCCTGATGATTCGCAGCGTAGTCCATCTCTACGGCGTCAATCTCGGCTTTGCCCCCGATCATTTGATCTCTATGGACCTTTCGCTGCCAGCGAACCATTACGCGACGCCGGCCAGCCGCCTGGCGTTTCATCAGGCGCTGCTGCAAAAAATCGACGCGCTGCCCGGCGTTGACACCGCGGCCACGACCACGATTCTGCCGCTCGGCGGGGATTTCGACGGACGCGGCATCATCATCTACGACAAACCTCGGCCCCCCGGCCAGGATTACTCCGTGGACTATTACGGCGTTTCATCCAGCTATTTTCAGACCATGAAAATCCTGCTCCAGGAAGGCCGCTATTTCACGCGGGACGACCGCGCTGGCAGTGCGCCTGTGGTCATCGTCAGCGAAACGATGGCGCGCACCATTTGGCCGGGCGAGAACGCCATCGGCAAGCGCATCAAGTCGCCGGGGCCGGAAGATGTGCCTCTCGAAAAGGAGCCGTGGTCCACGGTGATCGGCGTGGTGAGCGACGTCAAACAATGGGCCATTGACCGCCCGGGGACGATGCAACTTTACGGCGCTGAGTCCGAGTTGCAGTGGAACTATTGGACCATCGTGGCGCGAACAAAAACATCGCCTGCAGGGTTTGCATCTTCCATCACTCAGGCCGTGCATTCGCTCGACGCGGATGAGGCTGTCTCGAGCGTTGCGACGATGGACCAAATCGTTTCGGACTCCATCGCCCTGCGCCGGTTGGCGATGACCCTCCTTGCGTTTTTCGCCGGACTCGCTCTCATCTTGGCCTGCGTCGGCATCTACGGGCTGGTCTCCTATTCCGTCGCGCAGCGCACGAGGGAAATTGGCGTCCGCGTGGCTTTGGGCGCGCTGCCGCGTAACGTTCTTGGTTTGGTGCTGAAACACGGCGCATTTCTGGCAGTCGGCGGAGTAGCGGCGGGCGCCCTCGTTTCTCTGTCGCTGACGCGCCTGGTGGCCAGCCTGCTCTTCGGCGTGAGCGCCTTCGATCCATTGTCGTTCTCGTGCGCCGCGTTCTTGTTGCTGTGCGTGGCGTTGCTCGCCTGCTACGTTCCTGCGCGGCGTGCGATGAAAGTCGATCCCGTGGTCGCGCTGCGATACGAATAGGCGTTCGCAGACCAGACGCAACTCTTCCGCGGAACGATCATGCGCGAACATCCGTAATGCGAGATCTACTTCCGGATTGCCGACAATTCCGAAATTGGCCGCTCGGTCAACACCGCAACGAGCTGGCATTCGTATTCAACTTCCGGCTTAGTCCGAGCCGGCCCTAAAGCTGCACGACGCGCCGGTGAGCTTGGCGGGCGCGACGGTAAGCTGCTGCAGGTGGTTTTTAGCGAGCACGACGTTGAACGCGGCGATCTGGTTCTGCGCCGCCTTCCAGGCGTCCAAGGTGCTGTTATAGTTGCTGCAATCGTTCTCCCAAGTGGCGATCTGGGTGGGGGTGGGAGCCATGTCGAGCCCCACCTGCATCATGCTGACCATGGTGTTGTAGTCGTCGTTCAGCATGAGGAACGAGTGCATCTCACCGGGCTTGGGAGCTTGACGCCGGAAGAATGAACCAGGGGCCGGCATCACGCCGCCAATCTTAGTCAGGCTGGCATCGAGCGTCTTGGCCTGCGAGGCGACATCGCCAGGCAGGTCGGTCTTCATCAAGGACGCAAGCTGCGACCTAACCGCATCCACTTCGTGATTGGCGTCGTAGCTCTGTTGCATGCCGTGATACGCGAGCATCGTCAGTTGCATTTGCGCGCGCAGGTCGGCCATAAGCTTGAGGCTCTGGCCGACGCGCGGGTCGTTCATGACGGTCACTTCTCGCGTGTAGACTTGGCCATCGACGATCAGCTTGAGCGTATAAACACCCGGAATCACCTGCGGCCCATGCGGACCGGCGGTCGTCGTGCCCTCCACCATGTTCATCTGGTTTTCCAGGTCGTGCTGAAACGCCGGCGGGTCATCATAGAGCAGGTCCCAGCTCACGCGGTTCTCGCCCACGTCGGTCGGCAGGGCCAGGGACTCCGGCGAGGCCAGCCAGTAGCGGGGATAAGCTTGGCCCTCGACAGGCGGCGGCAATGTGCTTGTCATCGTGCGCACGAGATCGCCCTTCGCGTCAAACACCTGCAGCTGAATCGGCCCGTTGGGCTTGTGACTCAGGTAATAATCCACAATCGCTCCGTACGTCGGATTGAGCGCGTGCGGCACTTCAACTGAAGTAGGTTGGTCCCAGTTGCTGTTGACGCGGGCGCGAATCGCCTCTTCGGGCGCGAACAGATACGCGGACGAAGAGCTGATGGCCTTCGCGTCGGCGGCGATCTGCCGCAGTGGTGTAATGTCGTCGAGAATCCACAAGCCGCGCCCGTAAGTGCCGATCACCAGATCATTCATGTGGTAATCGGTATGGACGGTGAGATCGCGGATCGACGTTGTCGGCAGATTCTGCCGCAGCGACTGCCAGTAATCGCCATTATCGAAGCTCACGTAAACGGTGGACTCCGTGCCGGCAAAAAGCAGGCCAGGCTGCTTCGGATCGGCGCGCAGAACATTCACCCAGCTTCCGGTGCGCTCGTCGCTCGGCAGGCCGTGAACGATGCTGCTCCAAGTCTTGCCGCCGTCGGTGGTGCGCCAGATCAGCGGCACGTCCTCATCCTGCTTGGAGGGTTCGGCGGGTGCGGCGATGCTGCGCTGCCCGCCGATGCGGCCCGTGACGTAGACGGTGTTGGCGTCATCGCCTGCCTCGATCGTGCCTAAACTCGTGTTTGCGGGCAGATCGGAAATGTTGCTGACGTTGTTCCAATGCTTGCCGCCATCCATCGTGTTGTAAATCTGCCCGTTGGTGCTTACGGTCCACACCACGCCCTGCTTCACCGTCGAAATCGAGAAGTCGATGATCGATGGCGGCGGGGGCGGGGGCGCGAAGCCGCCGCCTGGCGGCGTTGCCGACGGCGGCAGCGGCGTTCCACACGCCACCGACGGCTCGCCCTTCTTCGTCGTCAGGTCCGGGCTGAATGCCTTCCACGTGCGCGCCCCGTCGCGCGTCACCACCAAACACTGATAAGCCACGTAGAGCGCGCCGGGATCAAAAACACTGTCGAACTTCTTCTGAAAGTCCCGGCCCGAGCGGTACTTTTCCGCATCAGCCCCAAAATTCGGCGCGACATTCTCCCACTGCCCATTGGACATATTGATTTTCACCAGCTCGCTGCCGCCGCCTCCGCCGGGCCCATAGCCCACCGCGTACAAAATGTGCGCATCCTTCGGATCCGGCGTGATCACGCCAAACTCCGACGACGGCACCGGACTCCAATCCGTGAAAAAATCCAGCTGGCCCCACATCCCGCGGCTGTTCACCATCACTGCGCCCGTATCCTGCTGCGAAGTCACAATCCAATACGGATATTGGCCGTCCGTATTCACGTGATACACTTGGCTGATCGGCAGCGTGTACCACAGGCTCCACGTCTCGCCGCCGTCGAGCGTCACGCTCGCGCCCTGGTCCGCGCCAACGACCATGCGCTTCCCATTGGTTGGATCAATCCACAGCTTGTGATAATCCTCGCCGCCCGGCGCGCCCTTGAACGCATGGAACGTCACTCCTCCATCCATTGAGCGGTACATCGCCGTGCTGATCGTGTACACAATGTCTGGATTACTCGTGTCCGCCCACACGCCGCAGCTATAGGCGCCCTGCCCGTTGCTGATGCGCGTGTCCTTGCCAGCCATGTGCTGCCAGGTGTTGCCGCCATCGTCGGAGCGGTATAGTCCCGAGCCGTTTTCAATACTGTTGCCGACGATGTAGATACGTTTCCCGTTCGTGTGCATGGCAATCGCCACGCCAATGCGCCCTGGAAAGGGCGGAATCTTGATCTCCGTCCACGTCAGCCCCTCATCGGTGGATTTGAACAGCAGCGGAGGCTTGGTCCTGGCGCGAGCCCCTCCGCCACCGCCGCCGCCGAAACCGCCTCCCGTCCCCTGTGTGTCCGCCAGCATAACGTTCGGCTCGTCGTACGCATATTCCACTTCGCGCGTCCCGTCGTAACCTGCCGGCTTCAGCACGTTCGTCCACGTCTGCCCGCCATTCGTCGAGCGGTAAACGCCGCCGCCATCGTGCGTCGCGTCGCCCAGCGCCGACACAATCACTAGATTCGAATTCGTCGGATCCACCTGGATGCTATCGATCTTCACAGTGTTTTCCAGGCCGATGTGTTGCCAAGTCTTGCCGGCATCGGTGGACTTCCACATACCGTTGCCGAGGCTGCCGCCGATTGGGTCGCCAGCGCCTGCATAAACGATATTGGGATCAGAGGGAGCGACTTGGATTGCGCCAACGCTATCGACGCTCGTCTCCTGGTCGAAGATGGGAAACCAGGTGACGCCGGCGCTGGTGGTTTTCCAGATGCCGCCTTGCGGCGCGCCGAAGTAAAACGCGCCCGGCTGGCCGACGACGCCGCTGACAGAAGAGATGCGGCCGCCGTGAAAGGGACCGACGTTACGCCACTTCAGGCCCGCATAGAGCTCGGGTTGGGTCTGCGCCGACGCGCTCAAAGTTAAAGCCAACACGCTGGCGAAGGCCAGCCCACAATACGCAACGCGCGAAACTCGCTTCATGATGTGTGCACCTCTTGTAAGAGTCCAACCGCCCAAACCGGCAAAGTATACTGCAGGAGCCTTCGCAGTGGAGGAAATGTAGTAGATCGAATTGGCAGGCCTCTGAAAAGCTGGAGCGGAATCGCGGGAACGACGGCTGCGAACATTTGAGAATCATGGGAGTGGCCGAGAAAAGTGAGGGAGTGCCTAAAAGAACCGCGACAGTGCAGTGGGAGTGATGATGCGAACCTAATTCGACCCATTGGACGATTTGGTCGGGGCGTGGAGATTCGAACTCCAGACCTCCTGCGCCCAAGGCAAACCCCAAAAAGTTAGGTAGTTGTCTCGTCTATGTTTTTCGCGCATCTTACATCATGGCTATGAGGATATTCGGCGGTTATGGTTCCCAAATTGTTCCCAAGTTCTTTCGGCCATATTGCCGCGGCGAGCAGCCCATGATTTTCTTAAAGGCTTTGGCGAAGGCGCTGGCAGATTCGTAACCGAGGGACTGCGCGATTTCCGAAATGGAATTGCTGGTGTTCGCCATTCGGTCCCCGGCTAGCAGCATTCGCCAGCGCGTCAGATACTGCATCGGCGAAACCCCAACCGTCGCCTTGAACCTCAACGCAAAGATCGACCGCGACATCCCGACACGCTGCCCCAATTCCTCGACTGTCCAATCATGTGCCGGCTCATCGTGCATAGACGTAATCGCTGCACTCATTTGCTTATCGGATAGAGCAAAGAGCCACCCTACGCGGCCTCTCAACCCTTCGGCCAGATGCAGACGCAAGGCCTGAACGAGGATCACGTAGGCGAGTTGCTGCGCGATTAGAAAACCGCCCGGCTGCGGATTGCGCAACTCGTCCCTCATTTGTCTCACACACCAGCGCATCGCCGCCTTGTGCGATTTTTTCCTGATATGCACGATGGGCGGCAGCTCCGCCAAAAGGATATCGGCGTGCTTTCCAGTTAGGACAAAGTTCCCGCCGACAAGCAAGCAATCACCGCCTCCATTGTATGAGGCGATGCGACCGTTGAGCGGGAACGGAAAAATCGTGGGGGCATCGACAGGCGTCAGCTTCAGGTCGCTTGCGAGGCAGGAAGCAAAGCCACGCGGCAAAAGGAAGCAATCTCCCTCGGTAAGGCGCACCGCCTTGGGAACCCCTTCCACTGTTAGCCAGCACTCGCCATAGGCTACGGCATAGTATTTGACGCTTGCATGCTGTGCGAACTTAATACAAAAGTTTCCGCCTAAATCAAAACCACCGGCCCTGCATGTGTGCGGTCTCAGTAGCGAGAGCACATCTGAGAGCGGATCCACGAATCCTCCGGACGATCGCGCTAATACTACGGACTTTCAGGATAGATCGTCTCGCTTCAGTCGCCAATCTATATGTGTAGGCCTGCGAATGCGGCCGTGCAAGAAGCAAATATCGTACGGAGGAATTCCCAATGACTAACAACAACGCGTCACGAACGGCGCACGCCGCGCCAGCGTCCGAAGCGAGCCTTACGACGCTCGACCCGACTGCCGGTTACATCACGACCATGAACACCTACACGGTTGCCCCCGAACGGGTCGAGGAGGTGCTGGAATATCTCGTGCGTTCGGCGACCGAGACTGTGCGATACGTGCCCGGGTTCGTCTCCATGAACTTCCACGTCAGCCTCGACCGCACCCAGATCGTGAACTATGGCCAATGGAAAAGCCGCGAGGCAATGGCAGCCGCGCGCGAAAACCCCCAAATCGTAGCGCTCATGAGCGAAACCGCGAAGATCGCGGGCGGCTCCAAGCCAGTCCCATACGAGTTCCGGCAATGCGTTGCGGCGGCCAGCGAGTAACTCTCAGTTCGGAGCTTTGAGAAAACCAAGGAGGAAGAACAACATGACAAAGGAAAACGGCAAGATCATCTTGATTACCGCAGCCGGAGGAAAGGTCGGGCAGCATGTCGTTACAGAACTTGCCCAAAAAAGGGTTCCGTTCCGCGCAGGTGTTCACAATGAGAGCAAGGCGTCTGCACTTCTGGAAAGCGGTGTCGAGACGGCGGTTCTCGACTTTGAGAATTCCAACAGCCTAGCCGCAGCGTTCAAGGGTATCGATACGGTGTTTCTCGTGACTCCTGGTTCGCCGGACCAGGGGCGTCAAGAAGAGAACCTGCTCGCTGAGGCCCAGAGGGCTGGCGTGAAACGCATCGTGAAATTGTCCGGCAAAATCGCCGATCGCGAGACCATTGGCTTCTCCCAGGGGAATCGTGATGCAGAGCGAAGGATCAAGCAGAGCGGCGTTCCCTACACGATCTTGCGAGCAAATTACATGATGCAGAACCTCTTCGGCAACGCGGAGCAAATAAAGCACGGCGCCTTCACCAACGGCCCGGCCGCGAAGTGCATAGCTCTCATCGACGCACGGGACATCGCAGCCGTGGCTGTCGCCGCACTCACCGAAGAAGGACATGCCGGGAAGACCTACGACCTCAATGGCCCAGAACCGCTTGACGGCCATGCGCAGGCGGCCGTGATTTCCAGCGTACTCGGTCGCCCGGTCCGGTATTTGGACGTGTCGACCGATGATTTCGTAGGGCAATTGAAGAGCTTCGGGCTGCCCGCTTGGATGGTCGACGCATTCGCCGTCGCAGTGGCCAATCCCGAAATTCCTGGGGACCAATCGAGCGCCGAAGTCGAGCGTATCTTGCACCGCAAGCCGGGCACGCTCGAGCAGTTCATAAAGGACTACCGCGCCGCATTCGAAGCGTCACGTGGTGCTCAGGCTCCTTAATCAAGACTTTTTCGAAGGCTGTTCACGAGTTTCGCTAGGAGTAGCAATTAAGTTGAAGACCCTTTGGTGATTACAAGGGAGGAAAATCATGCGAATGCCACTCATCAGCCGAATACTGTTCACATTGTCTGCTATTGGACTAACGGCCGGGGCGCATGCCGCCGACTTGAGTCCGAGTCATCTGTACAACGACCGTTGGCCGCCGCACGCCAAATTCCATACTGGCCAAACGCTATCCATGTCGGCGTTGCTCTCGCTTCTCACGATTTTCTTTGCGTGGCGGAAAACATCAGATCAGCGTGAGGCCGTTCTGGCGACGGCGGGATTTGCTGCCACATATTGGATCACACAGGCGATGGCAATCTCCTATCCAAACAGTGATTTTTACGATCCTGAGTTTCGACCAGCGCACCGTTCTAAATTGGGTCTGCCGACTCAAGCATATTTCGAGCTTGGTTTTCTTTCATCGATAGCTCTGGCAAGTTGGCTTGCCCTGCGTAGACCCACTCATCGGTCGAATTGACTAAGCCGTCGGGGAGGGCTCTGAATGCGCACACCAACCGAAGCCGACCTACTTGGGACGGAGGTGGCCCCTTCCCCTCTCACTACTTCCAACGGCTTATGTGATGAGTGCGTGCGATTTTCGGCGCGAAATTTTCTATTGATCCCAAGTTGCACCACAATGCAGCAGTGCCAAAATTTGGCTTCTGCGAGCCGCTGAGTTTGCGGGATTTGGTCGGGGCGTGGAGATTCGAACTCCAGACCTCCTGCGCCCAAGGCAGGCGCGCTACCAGGCTGCGCTACGCCCCGACGTGAACTGCGGATCGATTTTAGAGCACTTTCCGACGTACTGTCACGCTTCTCCCTTGCCTTACGGTCCGTGGTTGCGAGGATCGTGCATCGAATGATTTCCTTGACTGTCGGCGTCCGTCATTCGAGCGCTGTTCGATTCGCCCCAACTGTATGCTTCCGGGCAGCTAACGATGAACTTGATGATCGTGAAACAGGAGCCCTCGAAGGCGGATCAACTATGAAGTGCAGGCTGTGCCAACCTGAAACAGGATCGACAACTTGAACCAATACCTCTAAAGTGTCGAAACCCAAATTCCAGACGTTCTCCACGATCATTCCGCGTGTGACGCGCCGCCCTGCGTTCCGCATCAAGTACTCCAGCAGCCCGAATTCCTTTGGTGTCAGCTCAATCCGCTGCTCCCCGCGGCGCACCAGCCGCTGCACTCGATCCAGCACCAGATCGTCGACTTTCAGGACAGCTTCGAACGGCCGGCCGCTCCTTCGCAACAGCGCGCGAATGCGTGCGGAGAGCTCCGCCAGCGAAAATGGCTTGGTCAGGTAGTCATCTGCGCCCAGGTCAAGACCCTTCACGCGGTCGGGAATCTGGTTGTTGCCGGTCAGCACCAAAATCGCTATGTTTGGTTTCTTCTGGCGGACGTCCTGTAGGACCTCGTAGCCGGTTTTTTTGGGCAGATTTATGTCTAGAATCACCAAATCGTACTCGTAGTTCTCCGCCATGTAATTCGCCTCTTCGCCGTCCGTGGCGACGTCCACAGCGTACTGCTCCGCTTCGAGGCTCTTGCTCAAGAAGCTTGCGACAGGCCGGTCATCTTCAGCGACAAGGATACGCATAGGGAATCAGTCATCCTGGTAATTTTTCGGAAGGGAACGCGAGTATGCCGAAGCGTGCGGATGGAGTCAAGCAGTGAAATGCTGCCAGAAGTTTAGATATTGAACACACGCCTGGCCCCTACCAGGCCGTTGGAGCGCTGCCGGTACGAATGCGCACCCGTCCTTCTTCGTTGCATCACGCCATGCAAGCCGCCGACGATGTAGCGGAATCGGCGCCTACCGGCTGTTGCTGTCGTAGTTCGTATACGTGAAGGTCGAGTTTGTATTGTTGGCCTGAGCTTGCTGTGCTGACTCGCTCAGGGTCACTGTGTCTTGTGGTGCAGCACTCACGTTCGAGTTCGCATTTACGGCGGCACTCTCGTGCGCTTGCGTAGCTGCCCCCTGCGCCTGGTCTATGGCGAAGGTATTCTGAACCGGATTGATCATTATCAGATCACCTCTGCATTGCCATATCGGCGTGACTCAAAATTACTTTAACTCGCTGCGAAAACAATTGGAGCGCGGTGTAGCAGAGCACACAGTTTCTTTTTTCAAATGGGAACCGCAAATGCCAGGGAAGTCCCGTTTCGGTCGCAATCCGCCGCCCGACGTATCCCACATTTGCCCTGTTTTCACTGTGGTTCAATTGGAGATCAAAGCGCTCAAGGGGTGGATGGCCCTATTTTTCAATTGACACGAGGCTGTGAAAGTGAGTTCGCCACCCAAAGTGCACGCCGATTCAGCAAGCGCGGTAGCCGTCGCGCCAGTGCAGGAAAAGTCTAGCCCCATTCTCCAGACGGAAGCCCTGGAAGCCCCGCCCGTGCAATCCGCCGCCGACCTGCCGCTGACCAGCATCAAAGCGGAACAGATCGTAAGAATCGCCCACGACTTCAATAATCTCCTCACTTTGGTTCTTGGCTATGGCGAAACGATTCTTATCAGCCTGCCCGCCAATCATCCAGTGTGCCAATACGCCAACCAAATCTGCGACGCCGCGCGTGAGGGCGCTCGATTGTCGAGCAATCTTTCGGCGGTCGTTCAGTCCAGGCCGCCGCAATCCTAGTTCCTCCTATTTCACCGCGCTCGTTTCAGTCGCCGCCTGCGCGTCGCTGCTTGTTGGCTCGCTCGATTCGTGAATGGCCGGCTGTGGGATTTTGATCAGCACTTGCTCGCGAATCGCGCCGCGATGTGCAAAGTTCCTCAATCGTTCGAGCAAGGCATATGAAATCGCCTGCCCTTCGGTCACCAGGAGCAGCCCGTTATCCGTTCGTATATCTTCCGCCAGTGCCATTCCCGGCGTTAGGACGGAAATGTGAATGGCGTGCGTCGTCGGCGGCTCACTCTCCACGATCAGGTCTTCCAGAGCCGTGAGCCATGCCGGATCGTATCCCCGAACGCGGTTCCGCAGTTCGCTGAGCGCCGCACGCACCGGCAATCCATCGCGGACCAAATCGTCAAGGTCGCCGGCCAGCCGCAAAATGCAGGCTCCGGTCTGCACCACGTCGTGCTCGGAGCCAGCCAACCCTCCATTCTCATGCCCCGAACTTGCTTGCGCGGCGATCATCTCTGCCACGGCTTCCAGTCGCGGGATGTTTTTCAGCAGATTGGCGCTAATCTGAGGATGGTTCGTGAACTTTTTGTTCTCCTCCGGTGAAAGCTGTTTGCCCGAGTAGATCGACTCCAACATTTCGGTGGGAAGCGTCACGCATCCCAATTGCGAGAGCAGCGCTGCCAGTTCATACTGCCACGGTTCTGCCAGCTTCAGTTTCGATATCAAATGCAGGACGTATTCCCGAATCCTCTGCGAACGGCTGAAAGCCAGCGGATTCACCAGGCTGAGCATATCCGTCAGCACTCGAACGCTGCCGCTCAGAGTGCGCTCTAATAATTCCTTTTCCGCCGTCACCAGATGGTATTGCTCCACGCACGCGGTCAGCACCAGCGCCAGCGCATCTGCGGGGCACGGTTTCGTCAGAAAGCGAAAGACGCTCCCTTCGTTGACCGCGTCGATGGCCGTTTGCAATTCCGCATAACCGGTTAACATCGCCCGCACCGAGTCGGGCGCTACTTGCCGCACCTGCGCGAGGAAGCGGATCCCGTCCATGCCCGGCATACGCAGGTCCGATACGACTACGGCGAACGGCCCCTTCTCGGCAATCGTTTGCAAACCCGCGTTTCCGTCAGTCGCTTTTTCCAGAGCGAATTTGTTCCGCAGTGCTCGCTCGTACGCTGCCAGCACCAGTGGCTCGTCATCGACAATGAGGATTTTTTCCAGCGTTTTCATGGTTCCGCTCAGGGAAGCGCAGAGCCTCTAGATCAGCCGATTCCTGCAATCACTGGGCCTTTCGGGGGGCGGAGACTGGTACCCACCGGAGTCGGGGAATCCGTGTATTCAGTTTCCATCTGGAACAGTGCGCCGCTCTTCTGTTGCTTCACCCCTCGCTTTGCCGTTTCACCTTGCGCTACGCACTATTCTGCGGATCCTCCAGCGGCAATCGAACGATGAATGTCGTGCCTTTTCCTACCTCCGTCTCGAACCATACTTTGCCCTGATGTTTCTTCACGATCGCGGCGTGAACAATCGCCAGGCCCTGCCCCGTTCCTTTTCCTGGCTCCTTTGTCGTGAAGAAAGGATCGAAGATCTTCGAGCGGATTTCCTCAGGTATGCCCGGACCGGTATCCTGTACGCGTATCTCCGCCCAGCCGTGATCGCGCCGTGAACGAATCGATATGCACCCTTTATTCTGCCTGCCCGCGCCGGGCAGTTCGCCAATGGCTTGGCTGGCATTGAGAATCAGATTCAACATCGCCTGTTTGAAGTCAGCTGCCAGGCAAGGCACCAGAGGCAAGTCCGGATCCAAATCCGCCACAACATCCGCCAGGTATTTCCACTCGTTCTGCGCCACGGTGATTGTTGTTTGGATCGCGTCGTTTAGATTCTCTGGCGCTTTTTGCAGGTTTCCCGGATGGGAGAAGTCCCGCATCGCGCGTATGATCTCGGCCACGCGTTTTACTCCCTCGGTGCTCTGCTGGATGGCATTTGGAATCTCCGCACACAGATACTCGAGATCGGCCGCCGCTACCAGTTGCTGCATTTCCTCACACCAATTCGATAGTGCCTCTTCCGTAGGTGACAGCGAGACGAGCTTTCGAGTTTGATCGAGAAGGGGAATAAGGCTTCCCCACGATTCCCGCAGAAAATGGATGTTGTCGCCGACGTACTGCGTCGGCGTATTGATTTCATGCGCTACGCCCGCGGCCAGTTGGCCGATCGCTTCCAACTTTTGCGCTTGGCGCAGCTGATCTTCCAGCAGCCGCTGCTCCGTAATTTCGGAACCCAACACCAGATAGCCGGACCGCTGTTCGTCGTCGCCACAAACGGGGTGGACCATCAGAGCCAAAGACCGTGCGTGCCCGTGCTTGTCGCGGAATCGCAGTTCCTCGATACGATTTGGTCCGCCGGCCCTGCGCGCTTTTTGGAGGCGCTCCCACACATCACAGTCAAGCCAATCGATGCCCGCGTCCCGCAGCCCCCGGTCCGCGATCTCCGCTGAGGTAATACCAAACGTTTCTTCAGCAGACGCATTCCATCGCGTGACCACGCCGCTTTCATCCAGGCCGATCAAGATCGACGAAATCGAGGAAAAAAGCCTCTCTGTTTCTTCGTGAGCTTCTCGTAGCGCTTCCGCTGCCATCTTTCGCTCGGTGACGTCCAGCCAGCTTCCATTGATTTGCTTCGGTGCTCCATTCGATTCGCGTAGCACGGCCGATTGATCCAGGAACCAGTGATACTTTTCGTCGGCGCACAGCCAGCGATACTCTCGTTGGACGTGGCCCTTCGTGTAGAGTTCGAGATCGCTCATCACTACGCTCTCCAAGTTATCGGGATGGAGCTTCGAGAGCCAAAAGTCGGCATGATTCATGAATTGCGCGGCGCCGTAGCCAGTCACTCGCTCGACGTTCTCGCTGATCCACAGCATGCCCTTCTTTCGCGGCACTTTCATTGAATAGAGCGTGATCGGAACCGTCTGCAGCAACCGCGCTTGACGTTCCTCGCTTTCCTGTAATGCGATTTGCGTCAATTTGCGTTCCGTGACGTCGCGATTCACGATCACCAGTTTTACGATCTCTCCCTTCTCATTCCGCACCGCGCTCGCCGTGGATTCCAGGTAGCGCCATCCGCCATCTTTGTGCCGCATCCGGTACTCGAGACGCCTGCCCCGGCCCGTCTCTTTGGCCTCCCGCGCTGCTTCCAGAATTTTGGGCCGGTCGTCGGGGTGGATCTGCTGGAACGAGCTGGTGCTCTGCAGCTCCTCCGTCGTGTAGCCAAGGACCCGTTGATAGGCAGGGCTGTTGTAGAGGCGATTGCCAGCCATGTCGACCACCGCAATCATGTCTTCCGCGTTTTCGGTAATCAGTCGGAAAAGCTCGCTTTGGCTTAGACTTCGTTGCAAGGCATATCCATGACGTCACCCGCACACCTCTGCCCGGTTCCGTCGTTGAATTCATCGGCCAAAGCGCCGTTTTCTCCAGTTGAGTGGCCGCCGCGGGCGAGTCAAACCAACTCGCCACGTTGAGCCCGTTTTCCAATGTCCAGCATCAAAGGAGGCGACCTTTAGTAATGTTCCTTCCTGACTGCCGGTCGCAGTGATAGTGTCTGCCGTGCTGTCTGCGTTTCTCCGGCTCACTTGGCGTCCGCTGAATCAATTGTTTCATGATCTGGGCATGGCTATCTCAGCCTGTCGATCTGAGGCGGTGTGCAGCCCACTTGACACAATGTTGTGGCGATGTTAGCTTTGATACTGAGCCTATGAAACATTCGTTTCATTATGATGGAGCCCTGGCCCATCCGTTTCTTTCCGGCCGTTGCTTGAGGAGTGGTTGGATTCGCTGTGCTCAGTCGAACAGATCGTTCAGGAGTTCAGTTTGTCTTCTCCGTCTGCCTGAATCGCGCCGTTTCGTTTGAGGATAACCGGATCGAGTCGGTGCGTCGGCGGTCGGTCCCATTTTGCTTCGCGCGGTGAGCCAATGAAACCTAGGTTTGCAGCGATTCTGATTCTCGTCGCAGCCAGCGCCAGTCTTGCGGCTCCGTTGCGAGACAATTTGAAGAACCAAAGCCAGCCTTATCTGAACGAGGCTCTGTCCGCTGCGCGCTGGATCGAGAGTACATCCCTAACAACCAGTACTGGCGTTGTCTGGCCCGACGACCCAACTGACCCCAAGAGTGTCAGCACCTCCCTCTACGCCGGCACGCCGGGCCCCATCCTGTTTTTTCTGGAGCTTTACCGCTATACCGGAAAGCCGGGGTTTCTCCGGCAAGCCAAGTCGGGCGCCGACGCTCTGGCCGCCTCGCTGGCCAAAGATCAGCCAACCGGCCTCTACGAGGGCCTCGCCGGCGACGGCTTCACCCTCGGTGAGGTCTATCTGGTCACCCATGATCAGAAATACAGGGCCGCCGCCCTTCAGTGTGTGGAATGGCTGAAACAGAGCGCCAAGAAAGCCGGCGATGGCCTGCAATGGAACGACACGACCGACGTGATCGCTGGTGGCAGCGGCACCGGCCTTTTTCTTCTTTGGGCCGCCGACAAACTGCACGCGCCGGGTGCGCGAGAGGTTGCTGTCGAGGCAGGCCTACATCTGATCGAACTCGGCAAACCCACAAGCGATGGTGGAACTCGCTGGCTCATGGATCCCACTTTTCCGCGCGAGATGCCCAATTTCTCTCACGGCACCGCCGGCGTCGCCTATTTTCTGGCCACTCTTTATCAGGTCACGAAGCAAAAGCAGTTCCTGGACGCAGCGCTCAAAGGAGCGCACTATCTGATTTCCATCGCTGATAAACAGGGCGACATCTGCCTCATCTACCATGACAATACCCCCAACGGAAAATCGCTGTACTATCTCGGCTGGTGTCACGGTCCGGCGGGAACCGCGCGCCTGTTCTATCGTTTGTATCAGGACACTCATGACCGCCAGTGGCTGGATTGGACCGAGCGCTCCGCGCGCGCCATGGTCGCCGAAGGAGCGCCGGAGAAAGTCGTCTCGCCCGGCGTTTGGCACAACATCAGTGCGTGTTGTGGCGTCACCGCGGAAGCGGCGTTTTTCATGGACATGTATCAACTAACCAAGAAGTCCCAATACCTGGATCTCGCCAAGCAGGCCTCGGACCGCCTGCTGACGCTGGCTACCGAAGATCAACAGGGCACCCGCTGGATCCAAGTGGAAACACGCGTCAAGCCCGATGTCGCCATCGCTCAGACGGGGTACATGCAGGGCGCTTCCGGCGTGGGAATGTGGCTTCTGCATCTGAGCGCATTCGCGCAAGGAAAATCCGAGCCAACCATCGCGTTTCCGGACAATCCATTTGTGTACTAACCGCCATCCAAGCTTCGGGGACACACCCCTCGCCAAATCGGGCCAATCGCTTTTTCGGAAAAGGGTGCTATAGGATTCATGCGTATGACCGATGCATCTGTCGCAAGGGAGTCGCTCCGGAAAGCTTTGGAGGCTTTTCCGCGTTGCCGCCTATCCCACCTTCCGACTCCGCTTGAATCGCTCGAGAGGCTCTCCGCGCGCTGCGGCGTGAATCTCTTCATCAAGAGGGACGATCAGACCGGTTTAGCTCTTGGTGGGAATAAATCCCGCAAACTCGATTTCCTCATGGCCGACGTTCTGGCCCAGGGCGCCCAATCCGTCATCTCCTGGGCCGGCGTGCAATCCAACTGGTGCCGCCAACTTGCAGCAGCTTCCCGCAAGCTTGGCATCCACCCGATATTGCTGCTGTTCACGCGCCCGCGCCTCCCACGCGCGCTCGATGGAAATTCCCTGCTCGATTTGATTTGTGACGCGGAGATACACACTCTCGAACTCGATTCCTCGCGAAAGTTGATGACCCTCGACGGCGTCAAGGATTTGGTCGACCGCCTCGTCGAAAAAGAGGCGCGAGCCGGCAGGAATGCATACGTCGCGCCCATCGGTGCTTCTTTAATGGAAGGCTCGATGCGCAAGCCGCTCGGAGCCGTGGCTTACGTCAACGGCTTTCTTGAACTCCTGGAGCAAATGGAGGCGCGCAAGAGCCGCATCGATGCCGTCGTTTTCGCCACCGGATCGGGAAGCACTCACGCCGGACTTTTCGTCGGTGCCCGGCTTTTTTCCCCGCACACTAAAATTGTCGGGATCAGTGTGTCGGATAGCCGGGCTGAAACGCGTGAGTGTGTCAAATCGATTGCTCAACAAACATGGCTTGCCCTTGCCGGTTCCGGCCGAGCGTTCGACTGTTGCGAAGATGATCTGGTTGTTTTCGATGAATACCTTCAAGAAGGTTATGGCATCCCGGACCAGTCCACTATCGAAACGATTCGCCTGCTTGCCAGAGAAGAGGGAATCTTGCTCGATCCCGTTTATACCGGAAAGGCCCTCAATGGGTTGCTCGATCTAGTGAAGAAGGGTTATTTCCAGCCGGGCCAGAATATCATTTTTCTCCACACCGGCGGCATGCCGGCAATTTTCGTTTATCGCGATGCGTTCCGAGAATATCTCGCGCCCAAAGACGGCACCGACCTGCCCTCGTGAAAACC
>JASHQB010000359.1 GCA_030037775.1 Candidatus Acidiferrales bacterium | reverse complement strand
GCCCTTGCCCGAAGGCGCGAGTTCAGGTAGCTTCTCACGCAGGGAGGCTTCTTTGGCCGTCTCGGTTCGCAAAGCAGGGCCGATCACGATTCTCGATCTGACCGGTGCGCTCAAACTCGGCGAAAGCGAGCAAGCGTTCCGCCAGCAGGCGCAACAGTTGATCGACGAAGGAGTTCGCCACCTGGCCGTCAATCTTGGTGGAGTGCCGGAAATGGACAGTTCCGGTATCGGTTCGATTGTCCGCGTATACACGCAATTGAAGAAGTGCGGCGGAAACTGCACGTTTTTCGCTCCGACAAAACGCGTCTCGCAGCTGATCCAGATGGTACGACTAGATTCCGTTCTTGACATCCTTGAGGACGAGGCAGCCGCGTTGATTCACAACTGAAAACAGTTTTCCGCGCACCAAGGTTATCGAGCCCGGATTCGGCATCCCCGGATCTCGCCGGTGAACTCATAGATCGGACTGCCACCGTCAACAAACGCGTTTTCGCGGCCGAACAAATCGGAGTCTGCCTCATAGGCCAGTGAAACCGTGCTCGCTCCCGAAGCGATTTCCTCTAGTCTTGAAGGGGGCCGTTCGAATGCACATACCATGTCACCGAAGACCTGACGCAATTTGAGCGGGGCAATTCTCAACTACCCACGATCCGCCACACTTAAGATTCCAACGTGCGGCCGAGATAATGGCCGAGGAGATGAGCTTGCTCTACCTCCGAAAAGCCCGCAAACTGATGCAGGCTAGAGCGTTGCCAAGGGTCTCGGGGATCAGCCAGGAAAGCGCTTCGCGGCTCGAAAAACACAGCGATCTCCTGCTTTCTACGCCCGACCGGACCAGCAACCTCAACTGTTCGCGCAGACCGTGATGAAACGCTTCGCGGTGTCCACCTGCCCTACAAAAACCTCACAGGTCATATCAATTAAGTTGACTTACCAAACGGATAAGCGTAGAAAACCAAAAAGTAAACGCCCGATGAGTTGAGGAGTCAGTTATGGTGGTACTGGACCTCTGTATAAGCTACCACGCTCAAGAGGAGCGGCGCGATGAGTCTGCAAATGTCAACGTATGTTCCTGGAATGCTGCTGGCTGTGCTATTGATCTTGATGCCTACTCGGACGAACGCGGACAGCGTTAGTCTAACGCTTAGTCCTGTTTCGGGAACGCCCGGAAGTACCGTCACGGTCGATGGGACGATAACAAATGACACCTCGAGTACGGTTTACCTCAACAGCGAGAGCTACACGCTTCCTCTCCCGTTCATAAACGGCGACAACACCGATTTCTTTCTCAACGCGCCGCTCTCGCTGGCGCCGGACACGAACTCGGGATTAATCGCGCTGTTCAGCTTTGAGATCGAGACTGGGACCGCCGCGGGGTCGTATTCGGGAAATTTTCTCGACATTGTGGGCGGCGGCCCATCTGACTTCACCGATGTGCTAACCAGTTCGGGATACTCAGTCACCGTGGTCGGCAGCACAGTTCCAGAACCGAGCACCCTGATTCTGGTCAGCACAAGTCTTTTTGGTCTATTGCCGCTACGGCGTCGGACCAGAAGAATTCCCCGTCTTCGGACTAAGACTACGAGTGCTTAAATGCTTGACCTTGTTGTGACCACTTCAATAACCGTTCGCTTCAAGAGAACGGTCACAGGGTTTTCGGGCCATAGATAGTTTCACATTTAAACGCAGGAGGACGCTTTGAACGACTCCTCAGAGGCCGCGTGCCCCCGACGTGGAAAGCCCCGTTTACGGCTGACTGTTCTCCTCGCCTTCGTCTGGTCGCTGGGCGCCGCTGTAGCGCAAGGACAAGTACCCACAATTGGAACCTATGCGGGCGGTGGACTGCCCACGCCGGGGCCGGCGACGGACACAGGTATCTCCTCGCTAGGCGGCATCGGCATAGATTCGGGCGGGAATCTTTACTTTGTGTCTGAATCAGGAACTATTCTAAAGGTTAATCCCGCGGGCAACCTATCCGTTTATGCCGGGACCGGTCCTTGCTGCTTCAGTGGCGACGGCGGCCCAGCAACAAGCGCAAAACTTGGGATCATGCCCAGCACTCCGCTTGCAGCCATGAAGACGGATCCAAGTGGGAACGTATACTTGGTGGACGACATAGCAAACGTAGTCCGACGAATCGATCATGTCACCGGGATTATCACCACGGTCGCCGGGACTCCCTTCAGTACAGGCTTCAGCGGCGCTGGGGGGCCTGCCACCAGCGCTCAGATCAGTCCTGCCGGGCTAGGTTTCGATGCCGCAGGCGATCTCTTCATTTCGGACTACAACAGTGTGGTCTGGCGGGTGGATCAGCTCACGCACATCATCACGATCGTTGCGGGGAACGGGACGTGTGGCTACAGCGGCGATGGCGGTTTGGCCACCAGCGCGCAGTTGTGCGATCCCACCGGCCTTGCCGTCGACGGTGCCGGCAACCTCTTCATCGCCGATGGAAATCCTGTAATCCGCAGAGTGGATGCTATCACGCAAATCATCACCACCGTCGCCGGAGGAGGGGGCATATATCCTCCGACCGGAGTTCTCGCTACACAAGCCGAGCTTGCCGGCCCGTCGGGTTTGGCCTTCGATCTGGGAGGTAACCTGCTCATCGCGGACGGAGGAGTTCCGGCCATCCTGAGCGTGGATAAGGCCACACAAATCATCACAATCGTCGCTGGTGACCCCACGCTGGGACCTGGCTTCTCCGGTGACGGCGGTCCGGCCACGTCGGCACAATTGGGTTTTGCCCCTTCATACGAAAACGAGACAATGGACCTCGTCGCGGACGCCGCGGGCAACGTCTTCGTCGCCGACTCAACCAATTATCGCGTGCGGCGAATTGACGCTGCCACGAGTATCATTACGACGGTCGCGGGAGATGGAACGGTGGGTGACGGAGGACCGGCCACAAGCGCCTTGCTATTTACGCTGGGTCTTGCCCATGACAGCTCGGGAGACGTTTTCATCAGCGACTTCGTCAATCGCAGAATTCGCCGCGTGGACAGCGGCACCGGCCTGATCTCCACCGTGGCAGGGAGAGACGTCGAGTCTACCCCTCCTCCTAGTGGCGACGGTGGTCCTGCCACCGATGCGCAGCTCGCTGGACCTGAAGGCCTGGCGCTCGATAGCTCGGGTAATATTTTTTTTCCGGACTCGAACTATGTCGTTAGAAAGGTGGACGTTTCCACAGGAATCATCAACGTGTTTGCTGGCACCGGGGTTGAGGGATTCAGCGGCGACGGTGGTCCGGCCACAAGCGCAAAACTGGATGTCGCAAAGGATGTAGCCACGGATGCCGCGGGTAACCTTTTCATCGCGGACCAGCAAAACAATGTGATCCGGCGCGTGGACGCTTCGACCGACATCATCACCACGGTGGCGGGAAACACTTCAATTCTCAGTAATGGTACACCGGTTGCTGGCTACAGCGGCGACGGCGGCCCCGCCACCTCGGCTCAACTCTCCCGCCCGGGCGGCGTGTTTGTGGACGTCGCAGGCAATCTTTTCATCGCTGATGAAGGCAATGGCGTGATTCGGCGAGTGGATGCCAAGACGCAGATCATCACTACAGTGGCAGGAAACCACAGCCTGCGGGGTGGATTTAGCGGGGATAACGGGCCCGCTTTGGCTGCGGCGTTGAGCTCGCCCTCGGCTGTGACCCTGGATGCTTTTGGGAACCTGTACATCTCGGACGGAGAGAACTACCGCGTGCGCGAAGTGAATGCCGTCACCGGGATTATCAGCACATTGGCGGGCAACGGTGCCTTCACATTTGCAGGCGATGGCGGGCCCGCGTCAGACGCAAGCCTCTTTCCGTACGGCAGGGGGTTAACAACCGTAGGCCCCGACAGCTCAGGGATCATCCGCGTGTTCGTTATGGACGGAACCAGCGGCCGCACGCGCGTTATCACAATCCCGCCGGTGCCCGCTATTTTTCTTCCGTCTACGAGCCTGGTCTTCGGCAACTTGGCTGTGGGAAAAACGAGCGCGCCACAATTCATCACGATTGCCAACAGCGGTACGGGCATGCTCGACGTAGCAAATATTGCGGTGACTGGAATTGATGCTGCTGACTTCGCGCTTAGCTCAGGTGGCACTTGCGTCGGTGCCAGCTTTTCACTTGCTCCAACGGCGAGCTGCACGATTGCCGTAGCGTTCACGCCGGCTTCGGAAGGGGAACAGGATGGCACCCTCACAATAACTGACAATTCTGCTGACAGCCCGCAGGCTGTTTCCTTGCAAGGCAACGGAGTCGAAGCGCTCATCGGCCTATCCCAAGATTCGGTGACGTTTCTGGGTCAAGTCCCAAAAACAACTAGCTCGGCAATTCCCGTGACGATCACGAACGATGGCAACGCGCCCTTGGTGATCTCGAAGATCAGTGCGACGGCGGCCTTCGCAGAGACCGACCACTGCATTCAGCCCGCCGGCATCGCGCCCAGCATTTCCTGCACAATTAATGTGACGTTCACCCCGGCCGGTCCCGGAATCACCAAAGGGACGCTGACGATCATGTCCAACGCCCCGGGGAGCCCTCAGGATGTGCCTTTGCAGGGTACCGGGGCCAGTTTTCCCGTTTCGCAAAGCATCACGCAACCTCTTAGCCCGACGCAGCTGAATCAGTTCAATTTCTCTACGCACACATTTGGCGTGCAATATCCATCCGGTACGAGCTTCTCAAATGTGAACATGACGGTGACTGCTACGCAGACATCGCAGGGAACATTTGCTTCGCGAGTTGCTGGCACTCAGTTTGCAAACGCCAGCTGTATTCAGTACACAGGTGGAGTGTGTGTCGATTACGCGGTGACGTGCACGGACGCGAGTGGGAATTCGATTGCGTGCCCGAGCGAGCCGACCGCCTCGATCGATGTGAAAGCGAGTTACGACACGCTTCAAGCCATCACCAATCCCGGGTTCCTGACAGCCCCGAGCGGGACAAATAAGTGGACGAATATTTTCACGGCGTTCTATCTGCAACGGATTGATCCGACCACGCGAGGACGGACAACAGGGTTTTCGGAGTTCTTTGCGGTCGATTTGGGGGCGAGCAATTCTCAAGGTGCGGCCACGTTGCAATTTGAAGCTCCGCTGCTATCGACCGACAGCAGGGAGTTTCCGACGGGAACTACGATCCCGGTCAAATTCCAGCTCGCGTCGATTGCTCATCCCGGAACATTGGTGACCGATGCGGTGGCTGGAATTGCGGTGGTGATGGTCGCAGACGCTCAGGGCAATCCTGTTTCAAGCATCGTGCTGGAGAATTCCTCGGCGTTCACGTTCAGCGGAGGGAGCTACAGCTATTCGTTGAATACCACTGGATACGCGCCGGGCACTTACGACGTGACGGTGTATGGCAATGCCTTCGCGGCACAGCAAGTGCAGTTCACGTTACCCGCAGCGACGACCGGCGCCCATCTGGTGACGACGTTGCAGTCGTTGACGCTGAATAGCAGCGGCAATCAGTACGTAGTTGTGCTGGCGTTCGCGAATCAGGGCACGACTGCAGCGAGCGGCTTGCTCGTGACGGCGGCACAGATCAATGGAACGTCGACGAGCACAGCACTACCGCTGAGTGTGGGGGATTTGGGCTCGGGTGCAACAGCGACGGCGACGTTCACTTTCCCGGCGTCAGTGGGGGCGCCGGGAAGCGGGGGTGTTTTGAATATTAGCCTGAGCTATGCGGGAGGAACGGCCGGAGCAGGTTTCCGCGTGACACTGCCCTGAGGATTCCTGCCAGAACAGTAACAGAGGCCTCTGAGCGGTTAGAATAGGGTTAGTTGCTCAAGGCGGCGGCCTTGCGCGCGACGACTATGAAGCCCTTGTCCATCGCCTCTGCTTGCAGTTTCCTGAGGTCAGTTCGGCCCTGAGCCGATCGTCCCGCTTTCAACGCAGCCTCTCCGAGGGCGAGCCTTGCCTCAAACTGATATTGCAGGAACCCGGATCGTTCTGATTCGGACAGCACTTGGTTAAGGATTGGGATGGCGAGTGCGGGGCTCCCCGAAGCAAGCAACACAAGCGCCCTATCGATCGCAAGGTCTATGCGCAGGGCCGCGTTTTCATTCTTGCGGATTGTTGAGTTTGCCACTTGCAATTCTCTTTGGGCGTCTTCGATTCTACCCTCCGCCAGAAACGACTTGATCATCAACGATGTGGCCGTGAGATCGTCGGACGTTCGGTTCTCTTGGCGCAGGTCATCTCGGATGGGAAGGAGCTCGGCACTCGCTTGGTCCGAATGGCCCTCCTCGATCGCCAATGCTGCCATCGCAACCTGAGTCATCTCCGAATTCGGTTTTTCGCCGATTTGATTTCGGATCGTCAAAGCCTGCTGGTAGTCGTTCTGCGCGCGTTCAAAATCGGCCCGCAGCACGGCCACCGAGCCCAACCCGAAGTATGCCCACGCCGCGTTGCTGTTGTCGCTCGTATCTTTGGCGACTTGCAGCGCATCGTTGTAGGTCTTTTCCGCAGCCGGCAATTGGCCCAAGTGTTGCAGAACGTCACCCATGCCAACCAGTTTGTCAGCGGTTTTAGTTCCGCTCTGAAGATCAAGAGCGATCGCTTGATCCAGTGCATTCTTCGCCGCTGCAAGCTTCCCCTGGGCATCAAGCACCGCTCCCAGATCGGTCAGTTCGATGCTTACGCTCCTTTTGTCGTTAACTCCCCGCGAAATCTCGAGCTCCTGCTCGCATATCCTCCGGGCCCGCGCTAAATTGCCCTGTTCTTCGAGAATCTGTCCCATATTAGAGAGCGCCATGGCTAAGTCGTCTTTATCGTTGATTTCGACGAAACCCGGCACTGCTTGTTCGAACATGCGCTCGGCGTCTGCAAGATCACCCTTCTGTTCCAGCACGAGCCCCAGGTTATTGAGTGCGGAGGATTCAGTTTTCTTATTTCCGATGTTGCGTCCGATCGCGAGTTCGTTCTTATAGTTCGCAATGGCGCCTTCAAGATTTCCCTGATCATCCAGCACGTTCGCTTGTACCTCCATCGTGTAAGAAACCGAGTTGCGATCGCCAACCGCTCCGTAGATCTCTGCGGATTCCTGCTCGGCAGCAGTCGCTTCTTTGATCTGGCCAAGGTTTTCGTCCGCAGAACCGGCAAGCAGAAGGGCTCGCGCGAGCAGAAGCTTTGCTCCGTTTGCTCGCGCCTTGTCAGCCGCTGTCAAGGCCAACGACTGCATTTGCTTGATGTCGCCGAGTGAGCGCGACGCATCAGCGGCTGCGAGTTCAATACGCACATCTTCTCCAGAAGGTGGAGGCAAGGTGCGCAATGACTCTACCGTCGCCATCGCGTCCTTTCCTTTACCGGCCTTCGTCTGCGCCTGGGCGAGCAAGAGCCCATACTCCACGTTGTCGGGGAAGAATGTGAATAGAGAGCGGTAGGTGTCGATTGCCTTGTCCCAGTCTCCTGCTATCTCACGGTATTGCCCTTCCACTTGTAAGCGATTCTCCCTCGGCAGCCCGGCCGAAAGTTCGAACGCTTTCTTTGCTTCCATTTCAGCCCCATGGTCGTAACCCAAAGCCTTCCAGGCTCTCGCCAAAGCCGAATGGGCGAGAGCAAACTGAGGATCGACTTTGACGGCTTTCTGCAGTAGGTCTCTACCTGCCAGATTGTCGAACGAGCGCAACTTTTCCAGTCCCGCCGCGTATAGCTGCTCGGCTTCTGGGTTCGACGACGTAGTTGCTTTCGCTTCGGACAGGTCGATCGACGATATCGGAGCGACGCCCAGTTTGGCGCGAAGCTCAGTTGCAGCTCGATTGGCCAATTCATCCAACGCGCTGCCCTTTACGGTGACGGCATCAACAATCTCGCCGGTCGAAGCGTTCTCCAGCGTCAGATCGAGGCGAATTTGCCCACCACCCAATGGCATGTAGGAACCCAGAATCACGTAGTCCGCATTCAGATTCTTACGAATCTTCTGCAGAGTCGCAGGACCGTAGCTGTTCGCATTGGGCAACGACAAACCAATTTGCATCCCGGCGACCGTTTCCTCCGGAATTGTTCGGAGTTGTCCGCCGACCGCGAAATCCGTTGTGAGCATCTCGTCGAGTTCGAGCCCGGTTGATACCGATGATTGATCGGCGCGAGCGGAAACGGCCTTCAAGCCGAGTACCGCAATCGAGCGCCGCGCGGCGACTGGCACGATCAGGGCGCTCGCTGTGTTGGAAGTGGACCTGCCCGCACGGAACATTCGGTCACGAAGGCCTTCAACATTCAGGCCCAACGCGATGCCGAAGGCCAGCACGAGAAGAGCACCTCCAGCGACGAGTGGCTTCAGCCTGCGCGAGGGCCCTCTTGGTGCCGGTCGTATTCCAGATTCGATTACGGCCGAGTTGGAAGCCGTGACGCCGGCGAGCGCAGCACTCAGCTCACCCGCAGATTGGTAGCGTTGTGCCGGTTCCTTTTCAAGCGCTTTGCTGATCACGCTTTCAAGACCCGGCGACAGAAGAGGATTCAGTGAACTAGGCGGGGCCGGCGTTTGATGCAAAATCGCGCCGATCAGCCGTGCACCTTGCGCCTTTGAGAAGGGCCGCGCCCCGGTAGCCATTTCGTATAGGACAACGCCTGACGAATAGATATCAGTCCGCGAATCGAGCGGAAGCCCGCTCAATTGCTCTGGCGACATATATGGAACTGTGCCGGAAATCCTGCTGTGGTCGGTTGTAAACGTTTCGGTGGCCTCAGACCCAAATTCCGTCTTGGCGAACTTGGCGAGCCCAAAATCCAGAATTTTCAAGCGTCCGTCTGCGGTTATGAACAAGTTCCCTGGCTTGAGATCGCGATGAATCACGCCTCGACTGTGTGCGGCTGCGAGCCCCTCGGCGAGTTGCATGCCGAGCCGCAAGACTTCCTTCTGAGGCAGCGGACCGTCTCTTAGTTTTTCTTTGAGCGCAACTCCTGGAATCAATTCCAGCGCTAGAAAGTCGATGCCGTCCTGCGAGTTGAATTCGAAAACGGTCTCGACGTTCGGGTGACTCAGCTTGGCGAGCGCTAGCGCTTCGGTGCGAAACTGCTTCCGCGAGGGTTCATCAGCCAGGGTGCCGCTTGGAAGAACCTTCAGGGCTACCTCGCGGTCAAGTTGCTCGTCGCGCGCGCGAAAGACAATTCCCATACCGCCTTCACCGATTTTGTCAAGTATGCGGTAGTGGCCGAGCGTCTGGGCTATCATTGGCAGGCCAGGATTTTCGTCGAATTCTAGTAGTGCTGATTAGACAAAGTCAACGCCTCAGACAATACAAATTGAAATTCAAGCCGAGCAACGGGGCTTGACGCATCTACGTGCCTCGCCAGCAGCCGAAGCCCTTCTCTGAGGCAACGGTGCCAGAATACGCTTCCTGCCGGGAGAGACTATCAACCACCAATTTACCCGTCGAAAATTTCACGATTTACCGTCTTCCAATTTCAGCTTTTCGGGACTGCCGAGGACGTAAGTTGCTGAATCTCCGCGAGCCCAAGTTTCACATTTTGTGCACACGCACAGGGCCAACCAGCGAAGACCTGTGAAACGCTTCCACCCCATCTCCTTCTTCGCACAACGTTCTTGTCTTCATGGGAGGGTTTACTGTCTCCGACGAGAACTCACATGAGAAAACTATGTCTAGTCTCTTTCGTGGCAGTGACTCTCGCGTTGGCCGGCCAGGCAACAGCCCAGCAAACAGCGGGCACCGCGGCATCCAGCATCCCGTCGACCATTGCTTCCACCTGTGACCGGAGCTCCTCTGCCACCGCAGGCGAGAATCCTGTGTTCAATAACTTGCGCAGGCGAGTGTGCTCGGGCGCGTCGAGGAAGAGCATCCACATCTCCAACGCGCGCTCCAGTTCGGCGAAGTTGGAGCGTGTCTCTGGGAGAAGCCTGGACAACACAAATCGCACCCTTCCCCCCGACGATAGCCGCGGATCCCGCAGGAATTTAAAGCACTCCGCATATCGAACGAGCGCCCATCGAGGGCCATTAAGATTAATCCGGTGAATCGCAGCCTCTTCGGACAGCTCCGCATAAACGGGATACGGATCGTTGAAAAATTCAGCGTTGACAATGTTCTTCGCCACAGTGATGGGCTGAGTCGTGGACATGTATTGTTCCTCCCTCGAGGTCAGTTGCAAAAAAACGGCTTTGCGATGATGCGGGGCTTGTCTGTACGTGACAGGCGTTGCGCGAACGTGGCCACCGCTAGGGCATCGGCCTGCACCCATGTGTTGACACGCAATCCGGTTAGAAGCATTACTCGTGCCGCAAAATCGCCATGGGATCCACCATGGTCGCGCGTCGAGCTGGCACGTAGCAAGCCAGCAACGCGATGCTCAGAAACAGCACGGCGGCCGCCGCATACGTCAGTGGATCGGTCGGCTTTATGTGATAGAGCCAGAAGTACCGCCGTATGGCGCCGTTGAATCCGAGTGCCGCTGCAACACCAATCACCAACCCGGTGCCGACAAGCACGAGTCCCAGTTTGGTGACCAGCGCGAAGATCGCTCTGCGCTGCGCCCCCAGCGCGAGTCGGATGCCCATTTCGCCCATCCGCTGGCTGACGAAATACGAAAGCACTCCAAAAACGCCTATCGCTGCGAGGATCACCGCCATGCTCGCAAAAACTCCGAGGATCGTGACGTACGATGTGTACGCGCTCATATTTGTCTGCAGCACATCCTGCATGGTGGCGATATCGGTGACGGGCTGATCGGGGTCCATCTGTCTCACCATCTGCTTCACTACGGCCACGATGTCTCTTATGTGCGCGTGTACGTCCGTGTTCGTCCGGATGCACAGAGTTCCCCCGAGATGAAACCCGTCGCTGCCGTGCGGGAAGATTTCCGGCTGCTGAAGAAAGGGTTCGTAGACCAGCGGGTGAAGCCCGCCCATCCCGATTTGCTTGACTTCACCTACTACGCCGACGATCTGGCGCGGACGTTCTTCGTCCGCTCCGTTGAACTCGATGCGAAGCTGAAGCTGTTTTCCAATCGGATCTTCATTCCGGAAATAGCGGTTTGCCATAGTCTCGCTGATGATTACCACCCATGGCGCATCCAGCGTGTCACGCTCATCGAAGTAGCGGCCCTGCTTCAAGGGAATCCTCATCGTCCGAAAGTAGTCGGGGCTCACTTCGTTAAAAAACGCATCTGGCCTTTTGTCGCCTGAGGCCGCTGCACGGCCAAGGATCGCGAAAGTCCGCCCTCCGGCACCCAACGGAGGAAGGATAGTGATCATGCCTACGGATTCGACGCCGGGCAGCGCGGCAACTCCTTTTATCAACTGTTGGTGATAGGCGGTCACTTTCGGAGAGATTTTCTCCAGGGGCTTGCCCGGACTCCTCTCCATGTACTTGCCCCCACTCCCGGGGAAATTCACGGCCATCGTCAAAACGTTTGCCGGATCGAAACCGGGAGACACAAGCACCATGCGCATGAGGCTATTCAGCATCAAGCCGGCGCCGACCAGGAGCACCATCGCCAGAGCCACTTGGGAAATCACCAGCAAGTAGCTTAGCGGTTTGTGTTTTCCTTTCGCGCTTCTGCTTTCTCCCTCCCGCAGCGCGTCGTGCAAATCCACACGTGCCGCTCGAAAGGCGGGAACCATCCCGAAGAGCAAAGCCGTTAAGACGGAAAGCCCGCCCGCAAACAGCAGCACGCGGCCGCTAATGCGAATGTTTTCGGCATCCGGCAGATCTTTCACAAAGGCGCGTAGCAGATGGATTCCCCAAAACGAAAGCACAACACCGAGCAAGCCGCCCAGCAGGGCCAACAGACCGCTCTCCGTGAGCAATTGCTGTACGAGCCGCCGCCGGCTCGCTCCGAGCGACGCCCGGACCGAGTACTCCTTCTGTCGGCTCTCGGTTCGCGCCAGCATGAGGTTTGCAACGTTCACGCATCCGATCAGCAACACAAAGGCGACGGCCGCAAGCAGCGGATACAACTGCGTCTTCGAACTCTTGTAGAGCGTTTCGTAAAGCGGAACAACTCTGGCACCGATTCCTTTGTTTGCCTGCGGGTACGCGGTCTCCAGCGCCTGCGCTAAGACATCCATTTCCGACTGTGCTTCCCCCAGGGTCACTCCTGGCTTCAATCGAGCCACTGGCTCGGCAGCGAAGCCCCTGCGGTTTGCGTATCTGGCGTCTTCTGGATTGACCGGCTGCCATACGTCCACGCGCTTTCCCTCCGCCCAAGGCCCGAATGCCTTGAAGTCCGCGGGCATCACTCCCACAACCGCTGAGGGAATCCCGTTAATGCGAAATGTCTTGCCGAGAACTCCGGCATCGCCACCGAATTTCGTTTTCCACAACGTGTCGCTGATGACGACGGTCTGAGAGTCTGCCTGGCTTTCCTCGACGCGAAAAACTCTGCCTAAAACGGGTTGCACTCCGAGCAAAGCAAAAAAGTTGGGGGTCACGGATTGCACCGGCATCTGCACCGGATCGCCGAGTCCTGCCAGAGTCTCTGGCTCGATAGAGCCCACCGCGCCAATATCGGCAAACACGTGATTCGCCTTCTTCCAAGTCGCTACATCCGCAATCGGCACCCGATCTTCTTCGGCCGTCGGATCCAATTTGTTCGTGGACCATATCGTTGCCAGCTCCTCAGGATGCTGGTAAGGCAGGGCGTGCATCAACACCCCGTTCATCACGCTGAAGACCGCGGTATTGGCGCCGATACCCAACGCAAGTGAGCCAATGACCACTGCCGCGAATCCCGGGCTCTTCGCCAGAATGCGCGTCGCGTAGCGAACATCCTCCCACAACGTTTCGGCCCAGGAAAAAATCCACATCTCGCGGCAATCCTCTCTCACTAACGCTACGTTCCCGAAGCGGCGTCGCGCTGCGGCCTGCGCATCACGGGCCGCCAGGCCCAAGCGGCGATTCTTCTCCGCGCGCTTCGCCAGGTGAAACTCGAGCTCTTCCTCGAGGTCGCGCTCCATCCTTCTCCGGTTCACGAGCGCTTTTATCTTGACCCGCAACTCCGTCAACCATTCACGCTCCATAGCGTCCTCCTTGGCTCAGGCTGGCTCGAGAATCCGCGCGATCGCGGAAGCCATACGGTTCCAGAGGGCTGTTTCCTCTGCGAGTTGCCGCCGTCCCGTTGCCGTCAGCCTGTAAAACTTCGCCCGCCTGTTGTTGTCGGACGCGCCCCACTCCGCGGCTAGCAGCCCGCGAACTTCCAGGCGATGCAGCGCCGGATACAGAGCGCCTTCTTCGACGCGCAGCACCTCTTCGCTTCGCTCATGGAGGTATTCCGCGATGTCGTAGCCGTGCATCTCACCGCGGCTCAAGGTTTTGAGGATGAGCATGTCCAGTGTGTCGCGGAGCAAGTTGCCCGGTTCGTCCTTCTTCGGGGTCATGGTGAGAACCTTCTCCCATAAGATTCTCAGGGGAGTATATATCTACTTCATC
>JASHQB010000358.1 GCA_030037775.1 Candidatus Acidiferrales bacterium | reverse complement strand
CCCACCCAGGTCAGAAAATGCAGGCAAACATAGAAAAATGCAAAAAGCCCCAGCATCCTGCGAAATCGGATCAGTTGCGGCATCTTCAGCAGCTTGCGCAGCGGCGTGATGCACAGGGTGATGATCAGGAACCGTATCGTCCAGTCCCCGGTCCAGTGCTCGACAAATTCAATCGGATTCGCCGTCAGATCGCCTTGCATCGCACGCCAGACCAACACGCCCAACGGAATCAGGCCCGCGAGAAACACGGCTATCTTCGTCCACTTGCTTGTCAGGATGGAATTCAGCACGATGGTTCTCGCTTAGAAATTCTTCCGTAGGTCCATTCCCGTATAGAGGCTCGCCACCTGGTCGCCGTATCCGTTGAACATCAGCGTCGGCCGCCGGAAAAATTCTCCCAATCTCCGTTCTTTCGCCTGGCTCCAGCGCGGGTGGTCCACGTTGGGATTCACGTTCGAGTAGAAGCCATACTCATTCGGCGCCGCGATATTCCAAGTCGTCGGCGGCTCGCTCTTCACGAATCGAATCTTCACCAGCGATTTGATGCTCTTGAATCCGTACTTCCACGGAATCACCATGCGCACCGGCGCGCCGTCCTGATTCGGCAGCGTTTCCCCGTACATTCCCACGCACAGCAGCGCCAGCGGATTCATCGCTTCGTCGAGCCGCAATCCCTCCACATAGGGCAATTGAATCCCCGCCTCCGGCCCCAGTGGCATCTGCCGCGTATCGTAGTAGCTCTGAAACGCCACATACTTCGCCTTTGGCGTCGGCTCGGCCAGCTTCACCAGATTGCTGAACGAATACCCGATCCACGGCACCACAATCGACCACGCTTCCACGCAGCGATGCCGGTAGATGCGCTCCTCGAGCGGCGCCACTTTCATGATATCGTCCATGCTCAGCTTGAGCGGCTTCTTCACTTCTCCTTCCACCGACACTTCCCACGGCGAGGTCCGGAAATTCTTGGCGTTTTGCGAAGGATCTCCCTTGTCCGTTCCGAACTCGTAGTAATTGTTATACGTCGTCACATCGCTTTCTGGCGTTACCTTTTCCGTCGTGCTGTAGGGCCACTTCGTGACTCCATTGAGCGGCCGCGGCACCGAACCGGTCGCCGGACCCGCCATCCAGTTCGAAAAATGCCTCCAGCCGCTCACTGCGCCACCCGTTGCCAGCAGCCCAAACAAAAAGTTTCGTCGGCTCGTATAAGCGCCTTTTGGCGTGATGTCTGAGTACGTTAATTCCGGCCTGCCCGCCGTGGCGGGCGCCCTTTTTACCAGCATCTTCCGTTCTCCATAGTCATTGATGAGTACTCTACTAGACTTGCTTCCGGATGTATCGCTGGGCTCCAACACTTGGATGCGGTTCGATTAGCTTGCGATTGCGTTGGTGACGCCAGAGCCGCCTCCATCAAGCCCTGGTTCTGCGTGATTCGGCGGGAAAATTAGCAACCATACTCGGCGCAGCCGGCTCGTAGGTCATTTCCAATCATCAGTTTACGGCAATTGCCCATGCGGACAGTTCCTTTTCACGCACGCCATATGGGCCTATTCTTGACACCAATTCCTCACCGTCCTAGCCTGTCCTCTTAGGCATGTCCTTCGTTGTCGCTGATTCGCCAGACCGAGAGGATAAATGGGCGTTCGAGAGTGTCCCTTTTGTGGAAAATCGATTTCTGACGTCTTCCGGGATTGCCCGCACTGTCACGAGACGTTGCCGGAGCGCCGCATCCCTGCCACTGCTCCCGAAGCTCGTGCCGCCGGCTCCGATCGTCCCACTACTTTTCGCCGCGGCCTCCTCTACATGCTCACCGTCGCATTCATCTACTATCTCCTCTCGCCGTACAGCTTCCTCAAGCTCCCCGTTCCCTTCGCTCCTTTCTTGACGCGCTACCTGCTTCCCACCTTTTTCCTCGCCGGAATGGCCTTCGCCCTCTTCGGCATCTACCAAAACGTCCGCGAATAGCTCTTCTACCCCAGCGATGCGCTGCCCCAAATGCCAATTCGATCATCCGTTGCAGACCGCCGAGTGTCTGAAGTGCGGAATCGTCTTCTCGAAATACCAGCCGCCAGTCGCTGCTTCACAGGCCTCCGAGCCCTCCGCGGCGGACGCGAAACCGCCCGACGCTCTAGTCCCCACTGAACCCGCTGACGCGAAAACGGCCGCGGCCATGGTCTCGTCTCTTGCTGCCTCTCTCGAGTCGGAACTGTCGCCCGACGCAGGTAAATCCCCCGCCACAGAATTCAAGTACCGGCTGTTCGCGCTCCCTCTGGCGCTGCTCTTGGCGCGCTGGCTGACAGCCACGGGTTTCAACATGGTCGCCGGCATGCTCGCTATGGTCGTACACGAATCCGGCCACGCCATCACTGCCTGGCTTGTGGGCCGCTGGGCCATCCCTACGTTCTGGTTCACCATGATTGGCCCAAACAAGTCCTGGTTGATCGTCCTGCTCGTCATGGCTGCCATCATCCTCGGTGGATTTCTGGCCTGGAAGGCGCGGCGCTGGGGATGGGTTTGCGCCGCCGCCGCGGTGCTCCTTTTGCAACTGAACATCCTAAGCGCGCCCGCGATCATGCAGGGAGCTCTCGTCATTTTTGCCGGGGACGGCGGCGCCATGGTTCTCGCCACCATCCTCATGGCGGCGTTTTACGCTCCGCGCGACAGCGCGCTTTCCAAGAGCTGGGGCGTGCGTTGGGGTTTGCTGCTCATCGGAGCGCTCGCCTTCATGCACGTCTACCGGCTCTGGTCAGGACCCTGGGAGAACCTTCCCTTCGGCGAGATCGAGGGCCGCAACCTCTCCGACCCCAGCCTGCTCACGGGAATGTACGGCTGGTCCGTCATCCAATTGGTGGACCGCTACCTCCTGCTCGCCAAGGTTTGCTTTACGGCCATGGGCGCAATGTACGTTTGGGGACTCATCTCCGCATACATCGCCATGCGCTCCCCGGCGCCGCAACAAGCCTATAAGGGACTGAACGCCCCGGCCACCCGCTAGCCGGAACTTCGGCGAACAAAGTTTCATCCTCGCTCGCAGCCAAAGCTAGACTATGCGGATATTGGGTTGATTTCCGATTAACCGGCCATCCGCCCAGAAAGTTATTGCGGTCAGCAAATCAGTTTCGAAACGCTCCCCATTGAGGAACCGTCTGGTAGGACCGTCGGCGAATCATCCATTCCACGACCATCAGGTTCAGAATCCAACTCCAAAATGTGCATGTAATGGCGGCGACCGGGTCGCGAGTCAGAATCAGAAACGGAAGGCCAGCCAGCCGCACAGTTGCGGCAGCGAAAGTGAGCGAATAATTGCGCATCATCCACGCGCGGTGCTCGTTGAAACGGCGTTGACGAGCGCGGACGAACGCCATAGCCCCTGTCAGTAGCCACGCGACGGCGAGGGTTGTGAAACCGACCCTTACCAGAAAGAACTGGTTCGCCGAAAACCTCGAGGTGGCGCTATAACCGAGGAGAGCAGGACTAAGCCCGAGAAAGGAAAGATCGATAGAGGTGAGGTCCGTCAATCCATCCGCGGCAAACACGGGAGTATCCGAGGAAAGGCCCAATGCCACGCAACCCGCCACAAAGACAGCACTCAGGTACACGTACCCCACCGCACGGTGCAGCCGCGGATAAGCATCGCGCAGCCCGCCGACAAATTGGAACAACCCCAGGGTAATGGCCACGATGCCGCCCGCAATGTGCACCAGAATCCAGGTGTGATGTCGCAATAGAAGGAGAGTCTCATTCGGCAGCAGCCATCGCGCCGGCATAAGGAAGTAGCGCACCGAAGCGAGTGCAGTGCCCAAAGCCAAAAGCCAAATCGCTGCGATCCGGGCCGGACGTAAATAGGAGCGCATGGCAATAGCAATTATCGGGTTTTGCAGACCAGATACTCACCATTTTTGCCCGGAATGATGTGAATCAGAAACCGACCTTCCCGCCCGACTAGCGCCTTCCCCGCAAAATCCGCTACAATCATCTTTACAGCAGCCAAAGAACGATTCGGATCTCAACGGAAGGTCTATGGAACCGGCAATCGCACAGCGTCACAAAACAGTCGGCGTTAAGGTCGGCAAAGTTCAGGTCGGCGGCGGCGCGCCCGTCGTCGTCCAGTCCATGACCAACACCAACACCGCCGACCCCCTCTCCACCACCAAGCAATATCTCGAACTCGCCCAGGCCGGCTCCGAACTCGTTCGCGTCACCGTCAACATCCCCGAAGCCGCCGCCGCCGTTCCTGAAATCAAGCAGCGCGTCCTCGACGCCGGCTGCGACACCCCGCTCATCGGCGATTTTCATTACAATGGCCACGTCCTGCTCACCAAATACCCCGACTGCGCCAAAGCCCTCGACAAATACCGCATCAATCCCGGCAACGTCGGCAAAGGCGCGCGTCGCGACGAACAGTTCTCCACCATCTGCAAAGTTGCCGTCGACAACGGAAAGCCCGTCCGCATCGGCGTCAACGGCGGCTCGCTCAATCAAGAATTGGTCATGCAAAAAATGCAGGAGAACACCGACCGCAACCTCGGCCGCACCTCCGAAGAAATCATCAACGAATGCATGGTCATCTCCGCGCTGCAATCCACCGAACTCGCTCTCGCCTCCGGCCTGCGCAAGGATCAAATCATTATTTCCTGCAAAGTTTCGCGTCCGCGCGACCTCATCAGCATCTATCGCGAACTCGCGCGCAAGACCGACCAGCCCTTGCACCTCG
>JASHQB010000357.1 GCA_030037775.1 Candidatus Acidiferrales bacterium | reverse complement strand
CCCGGACTGCAGCTCCTCAATCGTCCGGTAATTCGACACCCCTTCGGAATCCTTCGTATAAATCGTGATCGTTCCATCCTGAATCGACGCGTACACCATTTCCTCCGCGTCCACCAGGAACATGCGCTGCTGCGCCTTCAGCAGCAGCTTCACGTGCTTGCCGGCTTCCGCCGGCTTTGGCGCGCCCGCGCCCAGCTGCCCGACCAGCGTCTCCAGCCACTCCACCGGAGACGCCTGCGCCTCCAGCATTTTTTTCGCGCGCTGCACGGCTTTCGCCACGCGCCCCTTGTCGAACGGCTTCAGCACGTAATCCACCGCGTTCACTTCGAACGCATGCACCGCGTATTCGTCGAAAGCTGTCGCGAAAATAATCTGCGGCATCTTGATTTTTTTCTCGGACAGCTTTTTGATCACGCCGAATCCGTCGAGCCCCGGCATCTGCACGTCCAGAAAAACCAGGTCGGGACTGTGCTCCTTGATCAAATTCACCGCGTCCAGCCCGTTCTTCCCCTGCCCGATGATCGCGACCTCCGGAATGCCCTTCAGCAGGAACGCCAGTTCCTCCCGCGCGGGCCGTTCGTCGTCAACGATCAATGTCTGCATGGCCATAGATGATTCTCGCCGCAAAATTCCCGCGCCAGTATACGCAATCCCCGCGGCCGCCGCCAATTCGCGTGAAGGCCTGTTTCCGGCGTTTCGGGCTTGAATCCCCGCATTTCGGCTCGCCGCTTTTCGAGTTTCGCTTTTCGATTTTCGTTTATTGGCTCTATCATGTTCCCATGAGCCCACGCGCAAAAATCACGTCCAGCGAAACTCTTTTCCATGGCCGCGTCTTCGATGTCCGCCGCGAAACCGTGAAAGAGCCGAACGGCGTTGAGGCCACGCGCGAGTTCGTTGTGCACAACGGCTCCGTAGTCGTGCTGCCCGTTTTCGACGATGGGCGCATCTTGCTGGTCTGCCAGTATCGCCACTCGGTCGGCGGCTATCTGTGGGAACTCGTCGCAGGACGCATGGAGCCCGGCGAAGATCCGCTCCCCGGCGCGAAACGCGAACTCCTCGAAGAAACCGGCTACAGCGCGCGCCAGTGGCAACAAATTCTCGATGTCTTCCCCACTCCCGGCTTCGTCAGCGAACGCATGGTGGTCTACGTCGCGCGCGATCTGCGCGCGGGCACGGCGCATCCGGAAGAGGACGAGCGCATCACTGCACGCACGTTTTCTCCGCGTGAAATCGAAAAGTGGATTCGCAGCGGCAAATTGCGCGATGCCAAATCCATCGCCGGCATTCTCTACTACCTTCGCTTCTGCGCGGCCAAGCCTCAGCCCAAACTCAAACCCTCACGCACTTCCCACCGCCCTCAGAAGAAGTCGACCCATTCCCCGCATCGCCCCAAAAAGACCAGCCGCTAGGTTCCGCCTCTTTGCCTCTTTGCCTCTTTGCCTCTTTGCCTCTTTACTTCCCTCTCACGCATCTCGCTTGTAGACTTCCCCTATGCACGGCACGGTAAAGTGGTTCAACAATGCCAAAGGCTTCGGCTTCCTTGGTCGCGATGACGGTGGGCCCGACGTTTTCGTGCATTACTCCGGCATCGTCGGCGACAAGTTCAAGACCCTGCGCGAGGGTGAAAAGGTCGAATTCGACATCGTGCAGGGCCCCAAAGGCGAGCAAGCCGCCAACGTCGTCAAACTTTCCTAAGTTGAAGTTCGCGCTAGTTCGCGCGCGCCAGATTCAGCGCGAGCGAATTCCCGTTTTGCGACCACGTGCCGGTGATTTTTGACTTGTCGCTGCTCATCTTGCCATCGTAGGAGCCGCCAATGTCCGAGCACTCGAAGTGCAACGCCGGTTCCTTGTACGTGATCGCGGAAATCTTGATGCCCGTGGTTTGCTGGTCGGGGCTGTCGACGGTGCCGCTAAGGCTGCCGTTCTGGGCCTGCGTGATGTGAACGACCAGGTGAAGGCTGTTCCCGCCGCCAACGTCGAGCGCGCCGCTCCAGTCGCCGACCACGGCCGGCTTCGCTGCCGCGAGCGAAACCAGCGAAACAACCCCAAGAACGAAAAGCAACGCTGTTGCGTAGCGTAGGCCCGTGAATGCGCGCTGTGTCTTCATCTGCATTCTCCATAAGTTACGATTTGCGCCGGCGCGGGAGCCCGAACCGCATTCCTCATCCTTCGCCGCCGCATACCAACCTACGCGCCACCACCCCAAAAGTTTCATTCGTGCCAGCTCTGCAGCAAATTGATGTTATCGAAGCTCCTGGTCGAGGAAGATACTTTCGTTCGTCGTATCTTTCCGTATAATACCGCTGTGAAAATCGCCCTTCGCCGGCCTTCGACCCTTCTCAACACTATCTTTGTTGTTTTCGTTTTTGCATCGCCCGTACCGGCGCAAACGCCGGCGCCCTCCAGCTTTCAACTGATGAAGATTTCCGTTACCGGCCTGCACCAGTTCAATGAAACCCAAGTCATTGCGGTGAGTAAGCTTTCTCCCGGTACTACAGTCACCCTCCAACAGGTCAACGCCGCTGCAGACCGGCTCGCACAAGTTGGAGTCTTTCAGAACGTAACCTTTCACTATCGAACGCAGAATAACCAGATGGATCTTGAGTTCGAGGTTGTCGAGGCGCAAGAATTGGTCGCTTGCCAATTCGATAACTTTGTTTGGTTCACACCTGCAGAACTCAAATCCCAACTCGCGCGTGACGTCCCCCTCTACAACGGCTCGGTGCCTCAGAGCGGCCAGATGCTGCAAGCCATAAACGATTCCTTGACCGCGATGCTGAAAGAAAAGGGCGTCCCCGGCGACGTACGCTTCATGCCCTTCTCAGCGGGAATAGGCCAGCCAATAACGGCGGTCGTGTTCAGCGTTTCCGCTGTTGCCTTGCCGATTCGCGAAATCCACTTTCCTGGAGCCGGCGCCATCGCGGAGAATCAATTGCAAAAGAATTCCAAGCCGCTCTTGGACCAGGACTATACCGCCACCGAGGTCGACGCGTTTGTTTCAAAAGCCCTCCTCCCGCTTTATGGCGAACTCGGCTATCTGCGCGCCCATTTCGATGCAGCTCAGGCGCAACTCCTGACTGCGAGCGCAAGCGCACCTTCCCAGGATGTTGCTGTCAACGTCCCTGTCGAGGAAGGGGTTTCCTACATGTGGAAGGGTGACGACTGGACCGGCAATCGCCTATTCTCCGCCGATGCATTGGACAAGCTGCTTGGCATGCACCCGGAAGGTGTCGCCAATATGCAGAAGTTCGACGACGGCATGCAGGCCGTCCACGACGCATACCTAAAGCAGGGCTATCTGCAAGCCACTATTTCTCCGCAGCCCAGCCTCGACGACGCCACACGACACGTCACCTATCAATTCTCGGTCAACGAGGGGCCTCAATTCCACGTAGGCGCAGTTACCGTTACGGGCCTTCCCGACGCGCTCAAGCAGCGCCTTCTCAAGGCATGGAAGCTTCATCCCGGAGACGTCTACGACGGAACCTATCTGCCGCAATTCGCCAAGCAGGCTCTGCCTGATCTCTACCGCAGCGGCGTGCACGTGGGCAACCCGCAGTTTAGTCTTCACGCCGACCCAGCCACGAATGTCGTGAACGTCGAAGTCGATTTTCACTGATACTCGGCGTCCGTTCACTTCAATTCCACAATTCCTTTAGTTTTCCCTCTATAATCCCTCCATGGAAAACCGCGAAATTGCCCGCATCCTCCACGAAACCGCCCAGCTTCTCGAAATCGACGGCGCCATCATCGGCCGCTATCGCAGCTACGAAAAAGCCGCCGAGCTGATCTACAGCCTCCACGAACGCGTCGAAGAGCTCGCCAAAGACCGCAAAAAACTCACCGAACTTCCCGGCATCGGCGACGGCATGGCCGAGCACATTGACGAAATCATCG
>JASHQB010000356.1 GCA_030037775.1 Candidatus Acidiferrales bacterium | reverse complement strand
GATTTCCTCGGAGGCGTGACCGATTCCAAGACGCGCTGGGGCGCCCAGCTGGGCAGGTATGCGAATTTTCAGTTTGCGCGGCCTCGCTCCGCCGGCAGCTTGTACCTCCAAGGAAAGTATCGGATCAAGAGAGCGAAAGAGTCGTTGCGCAGTTTTATGCCTTCTCGCATCTGGGCTTTTTTGCACGCCTGGAATGTGCGCGTGCAAGGCCCACGCGCATGAGAGAGATGCAGAAAATGGATCAACCCAAATGATAACCAAAATGAAGGTGCAGCTGAGACACTTTCAACGCGCTGGTTTGGTTCTCTTGAAGCGGACACCGCCGCGCAGGTTTGCGACTGTATTTCCTGACGATGTATTCCTCACGTCCTATCCCAAGTCAGGCAACACCTGGACACAGTTTCTGGTAGGAAATCTCGTGTTTCAAGATGAGCCTGTCACGTTTGCCGATGTGAACCAGCGAATACCATCGTTTTCTGATATGTCGGAAAGGGAGTTGCTCCGTGTTCCGCGCCCCCGCTATATCAAGTCGCACGAACCGTTTCATGCCTACTACCAAAATGTCCTCTACATCGCGCGAGATCCGAGGGATGTCGCCGTCTCAAATTACCACTTCTTGGTGAAGAAAAAGCGGTTGCCTAGGGACTTTGCAATAGACACATTCGTCTCGGATTTTATCGCCGACAGGATGACGGACAACTTTGGTCCCTGGGCGGACAACGTAGTGAGCTGGCTCGCGATGGGCCCCAGCCGGAGAAGGTTCCTTTTTCTTCGGTACGAGGACTTGCTGGAAAACACCTTGCGTGAATTACGTAAGATCGCGGCTTTCCTCAGTATGGAGGCAGATGACGCGAGATTAGAGCGGGTTGTCCAACTCAGCACGGCGGATCGAATGCGTCAGTTGGAAAAAGAACAGTGGAAAAGCTGGGATATGACAAGACGCACTCGGCCGGATATACCCTTCATTCGTGCGGCCAAGTCTGGTCAATGGGCGGACGCGTTGTCCGCTCAGTCGGTGGCAGCGATTGAAGGTGCTTGGGGACCGGTGATGCGACTCCTGGGATACGAACTGGCGAACGACCCGGAAAAGCTGTCGGCGTCGTCCGAAGCGTGGAGGCGATGGGAGGCACTGGTGAGCGTGCTTTGGCCTCGCGGCTTGGAAAGGGAAAGACTGACGGCCGGTCGCCAGTTGGAATTCCGGTGAAACCGGTCTAAGGCGGTTGCCTGGGACCAAGCGCAGCCGAGCCACAGGCGAGTGCTCAGCAACGCTAGCTTTGCATCTCCGCAAACGGGAGTTTTAGCACGACATGCCTCCAGCACGATTGAGCATTGTCATTCCAACATGCAACCGGGCTGCCATATTGCAAAAGACACTGACTGCTTACGCGGAGCAAACCGCCCGTGCCGAAATTCGCGAGATCTTGGTCGTCGATGACGGCTCCACAGACGAGACGAGCGAGGTCATTCCGCGACTGGCCAATGACGGGGTTGTCCCTGTACGTTATTTGCGACAGGCAAACCAAGGCCAAGCGACCGCAAGAAACCATGGAATCCGCGAGGCCAGTGGGGAACTAATTCTCCTCGGTGATGATGATGTTATACCAGCTCCCAATATGGTGGAGGAGCATCTTGCTTGGCATTCCCGCTATGCGGATCCATCCGTTGCAATCGTGGGCCCTGTCTTTTGGTCTCCGGACGTTAATCCAACCCCACTTATGGAATGGTGGGGTTTGAACGGTCTTCGCTTCGATCCTCCGCATATGAAGGCGGGGCATGAGGTCTCGTATGCTGCCGGGCTTTTCTTGAATACGTCGGCGAAAGTGGCATTTCTGAGAGCCAATGGTCTTTTTGATGAAAGGTTCCGTGCATATGGATACGAAGATGTCGAGCTAGGCTATCGGTTGGTGAAAAAAGGACTGCGCATGATCTACAACCCTGACGCCGTCGGATATCACTTCAAACGTGTAACATTTGCTGACATGTGTCGCCGCGTGGCGCTGATGGCAACAACCCCAAGTCTGAAGATATTCGAGGGTACCGAAGCCGGAGCTCATTATCTCGAGGGGCAGGCGCGCCGGAGGGGGACGCGAAGGTATCGGATGCAAAGGCTGTTTGCCAGAATGACTGTCCCCTTGTTCGCTCCTATAAAACCGATGCTGGACTCCAGGATCCGCTTCCCTGGGTTTGTCTATGCAGCCTTTCTTGCTTACTATGGCAGCCTCAAAGGGAAACGGCCATGAAGTGAATTTCTCAGACTCTTTCGCGTCGGTCTCCATCACTGAAGAGTCGAATTAGTTATCGTTCTTATGGGCTTCAAATCTCATAGCAAAGAATATGTTCGAAGGGCGATCTTAAGAAGCCGCATCTTGGACCTGGCGGGGCGTTTCGCCGCTCCGGGCGCCGCCATCCTGATGTATCACTCGGTGCGGGAAGATCCGCGCGACTTCGCCGACCTGATCGGTCCGGGCATTACTCATGCGGCGTCGGCTTTCCGTCGCCAGATGGAAATCATTGCTCGGGAATTCGCGCCAGTTGCTTTGGAGGATGTCCTCCGATTCGTAGGAGGACAAGGCAGCCTGCCGCGCCGGGCGGTCGCCGTTACATTCGATGATGGGTTTGCCGATAATCTGGAGGTCGCGGAGCCGATACTCAGCCATTTCGGCATACCAGGCGCGTTTTACGCGACCGTGGACCTGATCGGAACGCCAAAACCGCCGTGGTACTCTCGTCTGCGATATTCTTTCCTCACGACGCGCAAGCCAGAATGGACCAGCGCGTCTGACGGAAGAGTGTGGAGTTTGAACGATCGCGCCGCGCGCGAGGCGGCGCTTTTGGCTGCCTTCGATCTTTGCGCGCCTTTAGTCGCCGCCCGGCAGGAGAGAGCAATCCACGACATTGAGGCCGCTCTGGACGCGAAGTTTCAGCCCGATGGCCATCGCTTTATGATGGATTGGGAACAAGTCCGGCAACTGCGGGCGAGGGGACACGTCGTCGGCTCGCACACACTCACTCATCCAAACGTTGCCTATGTAGCGGACGAAGCGGACCTCCGGAACGAATTAACAGAATCGAAGAAGCGCATCGAGGCGGAGCTTGGCTTGGAAGTCCTGCACTTCTCCTATCCTCATCCATCCCTGAATCCGCAATGGTCGGAGCGGACGATAAAAATGACAGCGAGTGCCGGGTACAAAAGCGCCGTTACAACCACGCATGGACTCGTCTCTGCCGGCGCAAACCCGCTCTGCTTAAAGCGGCTGAGCGCGCCACGAAGAGAAGATCGCTTCCGCTGGGAGCTGGGTCGCGCTTTCCTGGGACGATGAGGAAAAGTGGCTGACCGCAATGGCACGACGCAGACTATTGAGACGCTGAAACTGCTCGCCTGATCAGCCGAGCGCGCACAATCGCCGTCGTGAATTCTCGCGTGATACCGTTGTGAAAATGGCGAAGCTTCCTGATCGGCACAAGCTCTAGGCTCGCGAACTCTAGGGGGCTGCCTGCGACCAGTTTCTCGAATCTCGTTATCGTCATTTGATTCAGGCCGCCCGCCACTTCGCTGAAGCGCGTTGCGCCGTCCGTTTTGAAGTCTGAGCGCCAACGGATCAGGGCCTTCTCACTGAATATCAGGTGGGCCCACGGGAAAACGGAGAATAAATGGCCCCCCAATGGGTGATACCAGGTTGGGCCAAAACTGACAAGCACTTCACCCGTCGGCCTTAGCAATGCGTGCATGACACGCAAGATTTCGGCGGGATCGGCAAAATGCTCGAACGAGTCCAGTGAGACGACAACGTCGGCAAGCTCATTCGTTGAAGAGCCGAACAGGCACTCGGTGTCTTTCATGCCACCAAGTAGCGCCCTGTTAGTTGCTGCCCTGAGAATGTCTTCGCGGATGTCGATGCCGATTACGCGCTTGGCTCCTCTTTGAGCCATCTCGACGGATTCTGCCCCTTCACCACAGCCGAAGTCGATGACAACTTTCCCCGTGATCTTGGCAAAGAAGTCGGCACCCATGAGAGCGGTGAGCTTCGATTTTCCTTCATAGGCGCCGCCGCTGCAACGGTCCGGCGCCCCGGGGGAGATGCGTTTCAGTATTCGATATTGAATGTCCGTCAGCATTCATTTGACCCCATCCTCGTGCGGCCGCTCGTGGTCGAATTAGCTTCTTTATATGGTCGCCACCCTCTCCCAGCCCTCGCGTATCCACCCCCTCAAATGCAAAGAGGTAGTCATGAAGAAATGAGAGAACTTCGCGCGGTGGCGCTGGCAAATGCCTAGAAAGATAATTAGGGAGCCGGAACATATTACCACGCGCCGACTGCTATTTTTATGACATGAGCAGGCCGGAAACCACTTGCCAGGAATGAGTATGGAGGTGAGGTATATGCGCTCCGAAAGTTCAACGAGGACCGCGAGCAGCCGAAGATCTGTCCACTTCACCTGCTTCGAGCCACGCGGGCAAGTCCATCCCGTTGGAATGAACTGATAGATGTGTTCCGCGTATATGTGTTTCATGACTTCAAGCATCCGCTCTATTGCAAGGGTCTAACTCCGCCCGGCTTACAGACAGATGCCGCTATAGGCGGGAAGTTGGCACGGGAAGGGCGTTCAGGCATGAGAACGGCTTCGCCTTGCAGCCCCTGGCCTTCGGGCTACGTCAATTGGTCCATGAACACATCGCAGCGATTGCTTCCGGGCGCGTCAACACCAACGTCTTTTCCCAGTCGCGGGCGTGCCGCCGGTTTCCGATCGGACCGGTGAAGTTTAAAACTCCGATACGACATTTTTCGTAGAGCACGGTGGAGTTTACTCGGCGGTAGATATGCGCTTCATGAGTTCAGTTATCCGCTACACTACAAGGTCTAACTCCGTCCGGCTACCGTTACACGGAGCGGCCCCCGGAAATGGCTTCGGATATCGGGGGGACGTGGTGGGCTGGCTGGCCACGGAGCAAAGTCGCGAAAAATTCCCTCTTTTGTGATACGAGGATTTGATTGACGATGCGGCACGCGAACTGTCCAGGGTGGCTGCTTTTCTTAACATCCGGCAGACGAGGAAAGGTTGAGCCGAGCCATTGAACTCGGTACCGCTGATCGGATGCCCAGCCTGGAGGAAAAGGAATGGAAGAGGTGGAATGTGACAAAGCGCAGTCAAAAAGAAGTGCCTTTCATTCGCGCCGCAAAATCTAAGCAGTGGTTGGAAGCACTATTGCCCTAGTCGGCGGTGTCGATAGAGGCCGCTTGGAGCCAGCTTCGTTCCAATGGACGCGGAGAAGGCGTATTTGAAACCGTGGCTACCACGGTCGCTTTGTCTTAGCGCG
>JASHQB010000355.1 GCA_030037775.1 Candidatus Acidiferrales bacterium | reverse complement strand
AGCCGGGGTTCACGATTGTCTGTGGCGATAGCCACACGTCCACGCATGGCGCTATGGGTGCGCTGGCCTTCGGTATCGGCACCAGCGAAATCGAACACGTGCTCGCCACGCAGTGCCTCTCGCAGTTCAAATCGAAAACCACGCGCATCGAAGTGAAAGGAAAACTCGGCGGCGGACTCGCGTCGAAAGACATCATTCTGGCCATCATCGGAAAACTGGGGATCGCCGGAGGCAACGGCCACGTTTTCGAATATACCGGCGAAGCGATTCGCGCACTTTCCATGGAAGCGCGCATGACCATTTGCAATATGTCCATCGAATGCGGCGCGCGCGCCGGAATGGTCGCGCCGGACGAAACCACGTTTGCGTACCTGGACGGTAAGCCGTTTGTTCCGCGCGGAAAAGAATTTCAGAAACTCGTCGAGCACTGGAAAACTTTGCCGTCTGATCCCGGCGCGAAATTTGATGAAGCCGTAGAACTCGATGCGGCGAAACTCGCGCCGCAAGTCACCTGGGGCACGAATCCCGGCATGGTCACCGACGTCACGCAGCGTGTTCCGGATCCCGCTTCTTTCGCAAACGACGTCGACCGTAAAGCCGCCGAGCGCGCCCTCGTTTACATGGACTTGAAGCCCGGCACGCCCATCACCGACATTTCCCTCGACCGCGTGTTTATCGGCTCATGCACGAATTCGCGCCTCGAAGATCTGCGTCTAGCTGCAAAACTCGTCGCGGGAAAACATGTCGCGAAATCGCTCAAGCAGGCGCTCGTCGTTCCCGGCTCGCGCCGCGTGAAAGCCCAGGCCGAAGAAGAGGGCCTCGACAAAATTTTCGTCGCTGCCGGATTCGAATGGCGCGATGCGGGATGCAGCATGTGCATCGGCATGAACGATGACGTTCTTCAGCCGCACGAGCGCTGCGCCAGCACTTCGAATCGCAATTTCGAGGGGCGCCAGGGCAAAGACGGCCGCACGCATCTCGTCAGCCCGCTCATGGCCGCCGCCGCAGCCATCGAAGGCCATTTCGTCGACGTTCGCAAATGGCGCAACGGAAGCTCGAATTGAGCGCCACCATGACGGTCGACACCAAAGGTTTGACGCGGGAACTCGAAGGCAAGACTGTGCGCATTCTTTTTGCGGACGGAGAAGAGCAAGTACTCAGGATGGAATTCGTTATGATTCTCGATTGCCACGATTCGTGCGACGGATTCGTCTATAAGTTGCTTTCTACGAATCGCTCCGAGAAACTCGAAAAACAAAAACAGCATGCCGAAGGATTTTCGTGTCTGGGAAGATTCGAAGACGTAGTCTCTTGGAAACTGGAGGAGGATGGCAAGTTCGAATGAATCCATTCACAAAACACACCGGACTGGTCGCTCCGATGGACCGCGTCAACGTCGATACCGACCAAATGGTGCCCAAGCAATTCCTGAAATTCTTGACGCGCGAGGGCTATGGACGCGTTCTCTTCTACGACTGGCGCTATTTACCCAGTGAAAAACCGAACCCCGATTTTGTGCTGAACAAGCCGCGCTACAAAGGTGCTTCGATTCTGCTGGCGCGCGCGAATTTCGGCTGCGGCTCCAGCCGCGAACACGCGCCGTGGGCCATCGGCGATTACGGATTCCGCGCCATCATCGCGCCCAGCTATGCCGACATCTTTTACAACAACTGCTTCAAGAACGGCATTCTGCCCGTCACGCTTTCCGACGCCGACATGGACGAACTTTTCTCGCGCCTCGAAAAAAATGAAGGCTATACGCTCACTGTGGACTTGGAAAACCAAACGGTCAGCGACAGCGAAGGGTTCAAACGCTCCTTCGAAATCGATCCCTTCCGCAAACGCTGCCTGCTCAAAGGTCTCGACGACATCGGCCTAACGCTCGAACACGAAGCCGACATTTCCACCTTCGAAAAGTGCGGCCTGCCCAGCCCCCAAATGGTCGACGCCGTCGACGTAAAATTCTACTCTGCAAAAAACTGACCGGACCCGTTGCGCAAACCTCGCGACGGCACGAAATTTTCAATTCGAAATTACTGCGGGATCGGATTTTTCAGCAGGCCAAAATCAATCAGACCATTGGCGATGAACTGCACCGCGAGCGCCACAAGCAGCAAGCCCATCAGCCGGGTCAAAATGCGTACCCCCGTCTCACCCATGTAGTTGCGGACCCGGCCCGCACCCGCCAGAACCAAATACGCCGCAAACGAAGTGACGAGAATCGCCGCGAACACGATCCCGCGCCGCCACATCGTATGCGACTCACCGATCAGCACCATGACTGTCGAAATCGCGCCTGGCCCCGCCAGCATCGGCATGCCCAGCGGGATGATGCTCGCATCTTCCTTCGCGCTTCCCTCTTGCGCTTCCTCCGGCGTGGAACGCTGCCCTGACTGCTTGGCCTGCAGCATATCCGCGCCGATTTGCAGAAGAATAATTCCGCCGGCGATTTTGAATGCCGGCAGGGTGATGCCGAATAGCCTGAAGATCAGGCTGCCCGCGAGTGCGAAAGCGCAGAGGATTATGGCGCACGTCAATGCGGACTTGCGGGCGACGTGTCGTCGCTCCGCCGCAGATGCGTCCGAAGTGACCGCGAGAAAGAGCGGGATCACGCCGAACGGATCGACCAGAAAGAAAATCGAGGTCAGCGTGAGCAGCGCAAATTCAAGAATCTCTCTGATCGATGACATGACCAAAAGGAGTTGCTGAGAATAGCTACAAGTCTGCGACTCGACAAAGTAGCATTTTCGCCCGCGTGTGGAAAGCGTGATACGCCGCGCTACTATTTCCGCGGCGGATTTCGTTGCGGCAGCTTTCGTTCCAGTTGAATCTCAAACAGCTCGGGCCACACTTTTCCCGTGACAAACAAGCGATCGCGTGCGGCGTCGAACGCGATGCCGTTCAGAACCGCGTCTGAATTCCCGCGCACGCTTTCCGGCCGCAAACCGCTCAAATCGATCCAGCCGGTCACGTGTCCGCTCTGCGGCGAGATGATGGCGATCAGATCCGTCTGCCACACGTTCGCGTAAATCTGACCATGAACGAATTCGAGCTCATTCAATTCGTGGACTTCCACGCCGCCATCTGTGACCACGACCCGTTTCACTTCGTGGAAATCTTGCGGATCCAAGAAGCGCAGCGCCGAACTTCCATCGCTCATGATGATATGCACGCCATCCTGCGTCAGCCCCCAGCCCTCGCCACGGTATTGAAACGCGCGGAGCAAGCGAAAAGTGGCACGGTCGTACACAAAACCGGTCTGCGCTTTCCAGGTCAGCTGAACGAGGGTGTCCTTCCAATTCGTCAACCCCTCGCCAAAGAGCTGCGGATCAAGATCGTGGCGCTGGAGCACCAATCCGGTCCGCAAATCCACCTTGCGCAGAGAAGACTGCCCATTCAATCCGGTGCTTTCGTAAAGATAGCCGTCCAGATAAATCAAGCCTTGTGTGAATGCCTTGGGGTCATGTGGGTAAGTATGAACCACACGATATCCGTACGAGGCAGGCTCGTTTTTCGTGCTGAACGGTGCAGCAGAAACGAAAATTGAAGCCAGCAGGAAGCAGGACAGAATTTTCGGTACGTGCGGACGAATTTTTGCGTGCTTCATGGCGGGCCTTATTATCGCATGGAGAATGACGAGGGCTTGAAAGTCGAGGAAACAACGCGCCCGATTATCACCGTCTCAGGTGATCGCCGTACTAAAATGAAAGGAATGACACGCCGACTTACAGTGCCGCGACTGATCTTGTTAGGAGCCATGTGCTTTTGGGGGCCGGAGCTTCTGATCTATGGATGGACCCAGCATGAAACGAACTGGACGGTCATCACCTATTTGCTGCCGAGCACGCTTTTTGCCGCGTATTTCTTGGTGTTGTTTTTTCGGGGAGCGCGGCCAGAAAACCCTTCTGCAGCAATCTACATGTTCGTGGGTCTGTGGCTCCTGGGACCGACCGCTATACTCCTCGGCTCTACATTTCAGGGGGCTGGTCTTTACACGGGAGCAGACAGTCTTCTCGCCGTGCCGATGGGGTTATTTCCGCCGTACACATGCATCATGACCACATATGACGGAAGCCTTTTCGCCCTGCTGCTCACACTGTTATTTCCGCTATGCCATCCTATTTTTGAACAAAAGAGCTGGATCATTCCTCCGTGGTGGAGAATATCCAGTCGCTACGTAGGCAAATCCGACCAATCAGGAACGGGTCGCTGAAGTTCTGGTAGTGCGCCAGAAAAGCCGGGCGAAGAGGCACAGGGTTACAGGGACTGAATGACCCGCAGAACTTCGCAAACACGGCGAAGCTCTGCGCTACAAAGGCGCGCTAGGGATTGTAGACGCCGAAAATCCAGGGGATGCCAACCAGGCCGTCTTCGACGCGCACAATGACGCGGGCGCCGACTTGAAAGCGATCGAAATCCTGACGAGTGACAGCCAAACGCTCCAGGCTGCGGCCTTCGCGCCAAGACTTGACGATCAACTGGTGCATCGGCAGCAAACCCGGAACCGCGAGGCGGCTGACGACCGTGGATTCGACGTCGCGCGGGGCGGAGCGGTCGAGCGAGCCATTTATCAGAAGGAGCGCGCCAAGCAGCCATGGAATGGGCACCAGGCCGTGAAAGATATGTTTCAGCAATTCGACTTCCTGGCCGCGAATCGAACGGCGCTCGGCCCACATGGCCAACGCGATGGTGGAAAAGAAAACCACGCCCACAAAAACCAGAATTTCATCGAGCTCCAACGGCGGATAGAAGAAACAGGGGACAAAGAACGCAACCACACCAAGCAGAAAAACTCCGAAGCGATTGACGAGGCTGCGGCGCATCGCGCGGCTGGCCTCCGCTGGATTCATTCCGCAGTTTTCGCAGACCATTCCGGAGCGCTCCGCGCCACAATGGGGGCAGCGCGTCACTGGTGAGCAAGCTTCCAGATGAGGTGGGTAAGATCCATTTTCGTTTCCTGGGTCAACTCGGTGAACTCGACGACCATGCCTTTGCCCGCATCCACGCGGCGAACGATACATTCTACACGGATCACTTCCGGAAGCATCAGGACGGCGGAAAACTGCGCGCGGGCCCAGAGCGGCTCAGGTGTCTCGAGGTACATGCCGGAGGCGCTGATGTCGCGCAGCCTGGCTTCCAGGGAGACTTGGCCCCAAGTGATTTTCACCGTGGCCTTACAAGGATAGCGTTTATGCCTGCGGCGTTCGGCTCCGCTCACTCAGTGCACCATTACAACGAATCGGATTTTGGGTGCTGGGAGGATGCTAGAAAGCCCCAAGTCAAGTGTCAAGATTATATCAGCGTCATGAGTGGACGATGGCCGAGAACGAACGCCCAGACCGGCGCGCGCTATTTCACCGGGAGTTCGCGCACCGAAGAAGGCTGCAGGTCAAGGCAAGCAATATTCTCGTCGCGGCCGTCAGCGACCAGTTCGCAATCGATCTCTTGCGCGCTGCGAACCGCGGCCGCGCGCGTCTGCCCGGAAGCTTCTGCGCAATGCGTGCGTCCATGAAAATCGACGCAGGCTTCCACACGATGCACACTTTGATGAAAAGATGAGTAAATCAACAGCACAACGAAAACGGCGCCGACGACGACGATGTACCATTTCATGTCGATGCGGCGTGCGCCGGAACTAGGAGCCATGTGCGACCGAAGCAGCAACGGATTTGCGGGCCAGCTCGGCGGCGGCACGAGCTGGAGAGACGCGCAGCGGTTCGATTTTCGCTTTCGGCGCGACGCGGAACAGCTCCGCCGAGAGGACCGATTCCAGTTGCGACGGCTCGGAAAACACGCCTCCGGATTTGGCAATCAGAAACGACCGATCCTGCAGACCGAGCGCAGTGACGACGTTGGCGGCCAGCACAGCCAGGAGCTTGCCCGCGTGCGCGAGGATCTCTTGCGAGACAATGTCACCCGCTACGGCGGACGCGGTCACCAACGGAAACAGCTGCGGAAAAACGCTGTCTGGACGCTTGGCGATGCGCCCGATGACGACCTGCCAGTCGTGGGTTTCCTGCGCAAGGAGGATTTTTTCGCCGAGCAGCGTCGCGGGCCCGACGCCGTCACGCGCAGCCAACGCGGCCTTCACCGCACGACGGCCGACGTCGTATGCGCTGCCATCGTCGCCAATCCAAGGCCCCCATCCACCGGCGCGCGCGACCTGCCCCGCAGCATTGCGGCCGCCAACCGCGGAGCCCGTTCCTGCAATGATCACCACGCCAGGACCATCGCCCACGGCGGCGCTCAGAGCGAGCTCAATATCCGTGACGATACGAACCGCCGCGTGCGGAAATGCATGGAGGAAATAGGACTTGATGCGGCGAGCGACGCGTGGCCGCCCCGCGCCCGCGACTCCCGCGCAAATCGCGCGAATATTTTCGGCATTTCGGCCGGCGTCAGCGAGAGCACGCTGCGCTGTTTCGCCCAGCACGTCGCAGGCGCGGGCAAATCCGGCACGCATCGGATTCGCACCGCCACCGCGCGTTTCGGCAAGCAAACGGCCCGCGCTGTCGATGAGAACGCAATCCGTTTTTGTTCCGCCCGCGTCAAAACCGAGAAAGAGGCTCATTAGGAAATTGCGCCCTGCCGCAATGCAAATCTTTGATCGCCGAGACGAGTTATTGACACCATTCGAGCAACACGGATAGCATCGCGCGACTTCTGCGGACAACACGCCATGCGCATCGGCACAATCGATCTCGCCATCATCGTATTCTATCTCGTGGGCGTGACGCTCTTCGGCCTGCGCTACGGCCGCAAACAGCATAGCATCCGCGATTACTTCCTCGGAGGACGCTCGGCGCCGTGGTGGGCGCTGGCCTGTTCCATCGTCGCCACGGAAACCTCCACTCTGACCATCATCAGCACGCCCGGCATCGCCTACGAAACGAACTTGGCGTTCTTGCAACTGGTCATCGGCTACCTGGTCGCACGCGTCATCCTATGCATCATTCTAATCCCACAATATTTCCGCGGCGAGTTTTTTACCGCCTACCAGTTGCTCGAAAAAAGATTCGGCGCACGAACCAAATCCGCGGCGGCAAGCATCTTCGTGGTGACGCGAGCCTTGGCCGAAGGCGTGCGCTTTGCCGCCATTGGCAAAGTGGTGAGCGTCGCACTGGGATTCAACGATCGCCTGTCGGTCGGGGTGATCACGCTGCTGACGCTTCTCTACACGTTCGAGGGCGGCATGCGCGCCGTGATTTGGACCGACGTGGTGCAATTTTTCCTCTACATCGCCGGCTCGCTCGCCGCGTTTTTTCTACTGCTGCATAGGATCCCGATGGGATGGGCCGGCGTGACGCACGCGGCCGCCTTCGCCGGAGACAAGCTGCGCGTCTTCGATTTTCACTTCAGCCTCACGCAGAGTTACACGTTCTGGTCCGGATTGATCGGCGGCACGTTCTTGACCATGGCCAGTCACGGCACGGATCAAACCATGGTGCAGCGGCTGCTCGCGGCACGCTCCGAACGCGACAGCAAGAAAGCGCTGCTCGCCAGCGGCGTGATTATTTTCGCGCAGTTCGCGCTGTTTCTGGTGATCGGCGTGATGCTTTACGTCTACCGCCAGCACATTCCATTTCCTCTTCCGGAGCACGATCCCGACCGCCTCTTCCCTGAATTCATCGTGACGCAGATGCCTGTGGGACTGGTCGGAATCGTGTTAGCGGCGATCTTTGCCGTGGCTATGTCGAATGCCAGCGGCTCGCTCAACTCTCTGGCGTCTTCGAGCATGATCGA
>JASHQB010000354.1 GCA_030037775.1 Candidatus Acidiferrales bacterium | reverse complement strand
GTCGATGGCCGCGACCGCGAAGTCGATCTCTACAACTGGGAAAAAGCCAATCCGGATAAGGCCGCGCCCAGCCTTATCTACTGGGGACATTACGTCGCGCACGACAACAATCGTGACGGCATCGCCATGGCCCTCGCGCTCTCCAAAATCCAGATGAAAACTTTCCTCATTTGGCATCCGCAGGTCCTCCACGATTTGCACGAGTCCGTTCCTTTTCTCTATATATCCACCGGCACCGGCCCGTACAACGCCTGGCTCGATCCCATTGTGGAAAGCGAATGGCAGGAACTGGCATTCAATGAAATACAGCAAATGACCGCCTACGGCGTTCCCGGCGTGTGGACCCACGGCTTCTACGACGGCTGGGCGCCCAATTACATGATGTTTGCCGAAGCCGGACACAACGGCATCGGCCGCTTCTACGAAACTTTCGGCGGCCGCGGCGCGGACACTTCCGTGCAAACCGTCGCTCCAGACGAGACCTCCATCACTTGGTTCCGTCCCAATCCGCCCATGCCGAAAATCAATTGGTCCATTCGCGACAACGTCAATCTCCAGCAGAGCGCGCTGCTCATCGGCCTGAGTTACATGGCCCAGCGCCCCGAGGAATTTCTCGCGCGCTTCTACAACATGTCTCGCCGCTCCGTCGCCAAAGCAAGCACCGAAGGCCCCGCCGCTTACGCGCTTCTCAACGACGGCAAGCGTCCCGCCCTCGATGTGCATCTCGCGCGTTTGCTGCAGGACCAGGGCGTGGAGGTCGCGCGTTTGGATCAGGCCGTCGCCGTTGCTTCCCCGAGCTTCGCCGATCCTTTCGCCGACGACAAATCCTCTGACGCAAAAATGTCCGGCGACAAATCAGCCGACGCAAAGTCGCCTGACGATGGCTCCGGCCAGAGCGCGGGACAAAGCGACGGCCAGAAACCGCGCGACATGAAAAAGCCGCCGGAAAAAGTCACCATTCCGTCCGGCAGCTACATCATTCGCATGGATCAGCCCTATAGCCGCGAAGCCGACATGCTGCTCGACACCCAGTATTATTCCATCCACGATCCCACGCCTTATGACGACACCGGCTGGACCCTCGGCCCGCTGATGGACGTTTCCACTGTGCGCATCACCGACGCGTCCATTTTGAAAGCGCCGATGACGCTCATCGACGCACCTGTACAGGCCGCGGGAAAAATCGATGGCGGCGGAGGCTTCTTCATCATCAATGCCAATGCCGAACCCGCGCTCGCCACGCTGCGCTTCCGACTGAGTGATATAAAAATGTACGCAGCGGAAAATTCCTTCACCGCTGACGGCCAGAATTTCAATGCCGGCTCCATCATCATTCCCGCGGACGGCAATCCTTCGAATCTTCGCGACGAACTTTCTTCCGCTGCGCAGGATCTCGGCCTCGAAATCCACGCCGCTTCGGCGGACGTTTCCGTCGCTCGCCATCCGCTCGAGGCTCCGCGGATCGCCCTCGTTCACAACTGGATGAACACCCAGCCGGAAGGCTGGTATCGCCTCGCGCTCGAAGAATGTAAGGTTCCGTACGCCTACATTTCCGACGCCGTGATTCGCGAGACGCCCGACCTCCGCTCGAAATACGACGTCATTATTCTCCCGCCCTCCGCGCCAAGCCTCTCGCGCATGATTAACGGCGTGCCAAAAAGAATTTTGCCCGACGGCAGCGAGTACGGTAGCGCCATTCCGTGGGAGAAATCCGATTTGACTCCGAGCTTCGGCCTTGGCGCCGATCAAACTGCTGACATTCGCGGCGGCTTCGGTTTTTCCGGCCTCGCGAACCTGGAAAAATTCGCTGAAGACGGCGGACTGCTGATTACCATCGGCGGCAGCGCGGTGATTCCAACCGAAACTGGAATCACCGACACCGTTTCCATCGCGCCCACTCCGCAATTGCACGCGCGCGGCGCCATCTTCAACGCCACCGTGGAAGATGCGCGAAGCCCGGTGACGTATGGGTATGACACGACTGTTCCTGTGTACTTCAATCAGGCGCCGGTGTTTCGCGTTTCGCTCACCGGCGGCGGAGGCGGATTCGGCGGCGGTGGCGCCGACGGCGGAATGGCCGCGCGCACCAGCGGCCGCGGCTCGCTCACCGATCCCGACGTGCCGCAGGGCCGCCCGTACATTGCTCCGCCTACCGAAGCGCATCGCACGCGCGCGCAGCAGGAACTTTACGTTCCGTCGGAGGAAGAAGAATCGCTGAGCGCGTATCTCCCGCCAAAATCTTTGTGGCCGCATGTGGTTCTGCGTTTCGCGGACGAAAAGGACTTGTGGGTTAGCGGCATGCTCGACGGCGGCCAGGCGCTCGCGCAATCGCCCGCCGTCGTCGACGTTCCCGTCGGCCGCGGCCACGTCGTGTTGTTCGCGATCAATCCGATGTGGCGCCAAATCACGCAGGGCAGCTTCATGCTGCTGCTGAACGCAGCGATGAACTACGACCACTTGAACGACGCGCCGGCGGCCGGCGGCGATCCGGCGACGCCGTGAGCGAACAATAGGCGAACGCTGTATAACGACCGAACAGCCAAATTGTCTCTCGCGAGGCCGTTTTTTGGCGAAAATTGGCCTGGTAGAGCAGGCCATTGAAAAATCGGTTTTTTGATGATTTGACGCGAC
>JASHQB010000353.1 GCA_030037775.1 Candidatus Acidiferrales bacterium | reverse complement strand
GTTTGACTCTGGATTGAGGCCAACTGACTGACCACCTGAGAATTCCCCGTCAGAACCAAGTCTTTTTCTTGTAATCGAGATACGCGGCGCCGAACTTCTCCGTCAGCACCCGCGCCTCTTTTCGGCTGCGCACCACCTGCAGCGGAATCAAGGCCACAAAAATCAGCAGCAGCCACGGCCGTCCCAACCAGATGATGATTCCCAGGATGAATATCGCGCCAAAGAAGTAAATCGGATTGCGGATGCGCGAGTAGAGGCCCGTGGTTACGAGCGTCGTCGCTTTGGCCCGCACGCTAAACGCGCGTCCGAGTTCAAGACGCGCGGCTACAAACAAAAGAAATGCGGGCGCTGCAATCGCAATTCCTGCAATGCGCCATGCAGTCCACGGCAGATGAGCGGCATGCATGCCATAGAAAGCTAAGATGATGATTGCCGCCGCGAGCGTCAGTAAATTGAGTTTCATGGCCGTTCCTTCCGTCCCAAATCACAAGTGCGTCGGCACTTTTGTGCCGCAGTAGCCACAGTTCACCCAGCCGCGCTCGATGCTCTTTCCACACTGAGGACAGGAGGGCCGGGCGGCAGTACCACAACTGGGGCAGAAGGCGAACTTAGCGAGGACAGGGCTATGGCAGTTTGGACAGTCCGACGGCAGCGGGTCGCGCAAGATAAAGTACAGGAGAATGCCAATGACATAGGGGACAAAGATAGCCAAGAGAGTCCACATCACGTAGCGCATGCCGCGGCGCTTGGCGTCGCCGTAGATGTAGCCATATAAGAGGATGACGATAAGAGGCATAACGGGAATCAAAAAGTTGAAAGCGAGCCGACCTGCAAGAGGCCATGTCGCCGTGCCTCCTGGGTTGGTGTCATGAAGAATGAGAAAGTGAATAAGAATGGCGAGGCCGACGTAAACTGCCAGTGCGATGATCCGCGCTGTCAGGGGGATGACGCCGAGCTCTTTGCCGTAGCGCGTGCCGCGGCGCTTGGCTTCCCCGTAGATGTAGCCGCATAGCAGAACGGCGACAAGGGGGGCAACTGGAGCGAGAAAATTGAGAGCGAGCTGACCGGCAAGGGGCCAGTGCGCCGAGCCGTGCGGGCCCGTATCGCTAGAGACGAGAAAGTGAATGAAGATGGCAACGCCCGCGTAGCAGGCGAAGGCAATAATCCACGCGCTGCGCGGAATGATTTTGAGATTGCTGCCAAAGGAGCTCATGCGAGTTTCCTTTCACGACTTCGGCGCATGGCGAGCAGAACGGCTGCGGCGCCGCCGGACATCCAGCAAATCGCGGTGAAGACCACGAAGTTCTCCCAACCTTGCTCGAAGCCGAATCCCAACAGGCTCTCCCATCCGTGCGCCAAGAGCTGAGCCAAAGGCCAACTGATGGCGACAAAGGCCCAGGAAAATATGAGAACCAGGGTCACGATTCTGCGCTCGCTGCGGCGGTCTGATTCCTGCGTGAGGCGACTCTGGGTCAGGGCAATCGTTCGTTCGATCAGTGCAGACGAGGCCCGCGGAGTAGGAATGCGGCGGAGACCCGCGCCGAGTTGCTGCCAGGCTCCGAGATTTGCGTCGCAATCGGGGCACAGCCTAATGTGCGCAGTGAGGCGCGCTTCTTCCGCGGCGTCGAGAACGCCGGCCGCAGCGAGGGGCAGAAGTTCACGAACTGCGTCGTGTTCGTTGGTGGATCGTGCGTTGGTCGTTCGTCCGTTGGTCATTGCCACTCCGTGGACGGGAAACGAGCGTCTAAAGTTTCCCGCAGATTTTCGAGGCCGCGGCGCAAGCGACTTTTGATCGTCGATAAAGGAGCGCCCAGGACTTCGGCAATTTCCTCGAGCTTCATTTCTTCTTCAAAGCGCAAGGCGAGGACTTCGCGGTAGAGGACCGGCAAAGTTTCCATCGCCGAAGCAACAAAACGGGTGTGTTCGCGGGCGATCATGGCGTCGACAGGCGGCGGATCGGAAGCCCGCAAGGCCGCGGGCGTGTGGTAGGAATCGGCGGCTTCGTGCTCGTCGAGGCTTTCGGGGCGCAGGCGGCGGAGATGGTCGATGGCCAGATTGCGGGCGACGGTGAAAAGCCAGGCGTCAAAATTTCGCCGCGGATCAAAGCGGCGGATTTGCGAGGCGACGCGCAGCCAGGTCTGCTGGAAAAGGTCTTCGGCTTCCGCTGGCTGGCGGACCAAGCGGAGCAAGTAGCGATACAGCCGATGCTGATAACGCTCGACCAAGACGGCGAGCGCGTCCAGGTCCCCGCGGCGAAGCCTGGCCACGTCGGCGTCGAGACCCACAGCCACCTCCATCGCCATCGAGCTGGCAAACTCGCTTATCATACTGTTCTGTATACGAGCCAGGTGGCGAAAAAGACGCATAAATATAAGGCGACAGCAATCAGCCAAACCGACATTTCCGCCAGCCACGGCGGGCAGATTGAAATTTTGCCCAATCCGGCGTTCGTCGATGAGCCAGTGGCCGTGCGCGTGAGTGGGGTCGCGCCAAGCGCGAAAGTGACGCTGCGGGCGGCGGCGCGGGACGATGCCGGACGCGCGTGGGAATCGCGTGGCGTCTATGTGGCGACGGAAGATGGTCGGGTCGATACCGGCGTGCAGAAATCCAAGGCTGGGAGCTACCGAGGAGTTGACGCAGCAGGACCATTCTGGTCGATGAGTTTGCAGGGAGACGCTGGCGCGGAGCGCGCGACATTCTGCAAGAACGGCGCTGAGGCGGATCGCGTGACGATAACGGCGGAAGCGGATGGGGCCTGGGTGGCGTCGGCTATGCTGGAACGGCGCTGGCTGACGCCGAATACCGAGACGCGCGAATTGGACGCAGGCGAAGCAGTTGGCTGGCTTTTCATTCCACCGGGGCGCGAGCGAAGGCGTGTGGTGATGGTGCTGGGCGGCTCGGGCGGCGGGTATGATTTGGATAAAGCGGCGCTGCTGTCGCGCCACGGGTTCGCGACGCTGGCGCTCGCTTATTTCGGAGTTCCTCCACTCCCAGAATGGCTGCACCGGGTGCCGCTCGAATATTTTGCCGGTGTGATCGAGTGGCTTGGCGCGCAGCCAGAAATCGACGCCCGGCGCATCGGGGTTTTGGGCGTCTCGCGCGGCGCCGAACTGGCGCTGCTGCTTGGCTCGCGTTTGCCGCAGATTCGCGCCGTGGCGGCCTACGCGCCGAGCGCGGTGGCGTGGGGCTCGGGAGGGCGCGACAAAGCCACCGGCGAAGCGATACCGTGCTGGACATCGGAGGAGAAAGCGATTCCGTTTGCACCGCTTCCGCTGCGTGGGTTTATCGCGCGGT
>JASHQB010000038.1 GCA_030037775.1 Candidatus Acidiferrales bacterium | reverse complement strand
AAGCAGGCCTTGCACGACATGATGGCCGGCTGCCTAGTAATTCGCAAAATCTAAGCCCGCGCGTCGTCAACTGAGATCGCCGCCGAGGAGGGCCGATGTTCTGTTCCGGTTGCGGAAGGGCCATACCCGAGGGTTCCGCGTTTTGCCCGCAGTGCGGCAGGCCTACTATCGCTGCCGCTTCTCCCGGCGCTCCTGTCAGCGTCGCCGTGCCGCCTTCTTACATTCCTCCCGCGCCGGTCGTTCCCGTTGCTTCCGGACTGGTTTACGCCGGATTCTGGCTGCGCTTCGTCGCTTACATCATCGATAGCCTGATCGTGAGCATCGTCGTTGGGCTGATCATTTTGATTCTGGTCTTCACCACCGGCCTTGCGGCATTCCTCCGCCATTTGCCCGAGAATCCAAACCCCGACCTGTTTTTCCAGGGGACATTCTTTGTGGCCTTGCTCCTTCTGTGCGTCGGCGCGTTCGCGAGCGTCTGGCTTTACTACGCTTGCATGGAAAGCTCGCGCTACCAGGGCACGCTCGGCAAGATGGCGCTCGGCCTGATCGTCACCGACATGCAATGCCGGCCCGTGTCCTTCGCGCGCGCCAGCGGACGTTTTTTCGCGAAACTAATCACCGGTCTGATTCCGCTTTTCATCGGTTACATCATGGCGGGATTCACGGAGAAGAAGCAGGCCCTGCATGACATGATTGCCAGCTGCCTGGTCCTGCGGAGAATATGAAGGTCACTCAAACAAATCGGCCGCTCACACGCCCCAGCCGTATTTCTCCGTTTCCATTGCTGATTCCGCCACCGCGGCGCGAATCTGCGCGGCCATCTCCGAGCAGCCGATCATCCGCGAACCGCCCCTCACAATATCCGGCGTGCGAAATCCCGCAGCCAGCGTGTGCTCAACGGCCTTCTCAACTGCCATCGCTTCTCGCGGCAAACCGAAAGACTCCCGCAAAAGCATCGCCGCGCACAGAATCGCGCCAATCGGGTTAGCGGAGTTTTTTCCTGCCAGCTGCGGTGCGGACCCGTGAATCGGCTCGTAAAGCGCCGTGCCATTCCCCAGGCTCATCGACGGAATCAAGCCGATCGAACCGGCCAGCGCTGCTGCTTCGTCACTCAAAATGTCGCCGAACATATTCGACGTCAGCATCACGTCGAATTGCGCTGGACGAAGCACCAGTTGCAACGCCGCGTTGTCCACGTACAGAGAATCGAGCTTCACTTCGGGAAAACCCTTCGCAGTGCGCTCCACCGTCCTGCGCCACAGCCCTGAGCTTGCCAGCACGTTCGCTTTGTCGATGCTCGCCAGTCGTTTGCTTCGCGCCGCCGCACGCCGGAAGGCGTACAGCGCCACGCGCTCGATCTCCTTCGCGGAATAGACTTCCATGTCCGACGCGATTTCGTCGCCATTTGACCCACTGCTCTGGCGCGGGCCGAAATAAATCCCGCCGGCAAGCTCCCGCACAATTTCCATGTCGATGGTTTCGCCTTCGTCCAGTCGCACCGGGCACATCGCGCGCAGCGCTCCCAGCAGCTTCACCGGCCGCACGTTGATATAGAGCCCAAGCTCTTTGCGCAGGCCCAGCAAACCCGCTTCGGGACGGCGGTTCAGTGGCTGCGAATCCCATTTCGCGCCGCCCACCGCGCCCAGCAGCACGGCGTCGGCTTTGCGGCACGCGTCCAGTGTTTCCGCCGGGAGTGGCTCGCCGCATCGGTCGATGGCAATGCCGCCAAACGGAAGCGCGATGAAGTCGAAGCGATGCCCGAGCGCGCTGGCGCACTCCTCCAGGACCGAAACCGCCGCGCGCGTCACCTCCGGTCCGATTCCGTCTCCGGCTAAGACCGCGATTGCCTTCTGCACCCGACTCACTAGGCTTCCCCCATCGCTACCGTCGCATCCACGCTCGTTTCCGCGTGCCGGTTCTGCCGTCGCGCGTGATGAATCAAGGTCAGCAGGTCGCGATCCGTGATTTCTTTCGCAGCGTCTGCGAGCTCCATCGCCGCACGATAGCACTGCGCAAGTTCCGCGTCGCTCACGGTGTAACCGAGTTCCGTGAACCGCGTGCGCAGCGCGTTGCGCCCGGAATGCTTCCCGACCACCATGCGCCGCGACGGAACTCCCACCGCCTCCGGCCGTATAATCTCATACGTCAGCGGATTTTTCAGAATGCCGTCCTGGTGGATCCCCGCCTCGTGCGCGAACGCATTCGCGCCCACCACCGCCTTATTGGGCGGCACGGAGATGCCTGTCACGTCGCAAAGCGCCCGGCTCGCTGAATAGATCTCCTCCAGTCGAATGTTCGTTTGCACGCCAAAAAAGCTCTGTCGCACCGCCAGCGCCACGGCCAGCTCCTCCAAAGAAGCGTTGCCCGCGCGCTCGCCGATGCCATTGATTGTGCATTCCACCTGCCGCGCGCCGGCGCGAACCGCAGCCAGCGAATTCGCCACCGCCAGCCCCAAATCGTTGTGGCAGTGCGCGCTCAGAATGATTTCTTCGCTGCGCCCCAGATGCCCGCGCACGCGGTGGAACATCGCTCCGTATTCTTCCGGTGTGCTGAAGCCGACCGTGTCCGGCAAGTTGAGAATCGTCGCGCCGGCCTCGGCTGCTGTCTCCATCGCTTCCAGCAGAAAGCGGATATCGCTGCGGCTCGCGTCTTCCGCGGAAAATTCCACCTCTGCGCAGCGCTCTTTGCCGTGCCGCACCCAGCGGCCGATGGCTTCGAGCGCCTCGCGCCGCGTCATGCGCAGCTTGGCTTGCAGGTGAAGATCGGAAGTCGCCAGAAACACGTGCAGTCGCGGCATCGCCGCGGGTTCCAGCGCCATCAACGCTGCTTCCACGTCTTCGCGCCGCGCCCGCGCGAGAGCGGCCACTCGCGTGCCGCGAATCGCCGCGGCTACCGCTCGGACGGCCTCGAGCTCTCCCGCCGACGCCACCGGAAAGCCTGCCTCGATGACGTCCACGCCAAGCGCTTCCAGCTTGCTCGCCAGCGCAAGCTTCTCCTCGCGCGTCATCGAAAAGCCCGGCGACTGCTCGCCGTCACGCAGCGTTGTGTCGAAGAACCGAACCGTGTCCATGGCTCCCCCCTGTCGCATTCCAAACCAGTAGAGCCCCCGGAGGAAGCATTCGTCCAATTTATAATATTTTTATATACTATAATCCTGCCTTATAAGGATTTGGCGAGAGGAGTCGTGCCGTGGACCTCGGCTCTTTGCAGGTTTTTCTAACTGTCGCACGCGAGCGCAGTTTTTCCCGTGCTGCCGAAAGGCTTTACCGCACCCAGCCGGCCGTGAGCATCGCGGTGCGCAAGCTCGAAGAATGGGTCGGCCAGCCGCTGCTCGTGCGCGGCACCGGCGCTGGCAAGCTTACCGAAGCGGGCGCGCTGCTTGTGGAGTACGCCGAGCGCATGCTCAATCTCCGCGCCGAAGCGCGACGGAGCCTCGAAGACCTTGCCGGCCTGCGCCGCGGCCGCCTCTCGCTCGGCGTCAATGAAAGCTCCATCCATGCTCTGCTTCCCGCCCTCGCGCGCTTCCGCCGCAAGTACCCCAAGATCGAAATCGCCATTCATCGCGTCTATTCGCGCGACATTCCCCGCGAAATCCTGAATTACCGCCTTGATCTCGGCGTGGCCTCCTATCGCCCGCCCGACGAAGCCCTGGCGTCCGTCGAATTTCTGCGTGATGACCTCGCCTTCGTGGTCCACCCGCGCCACCGTCTGGCTCGCCACCGCAGCATCTCGATTCATGAACTCGCGCGCGAGGATTTCGTCGCCCACATCGTCGCTTCGCCGTATCGCCAGCGCGTCATCCAGCTCTTCGCCAAGCATCGCGTGCCGCTACGTATAGGCGTCGAGCTTCCCACCATCGAGAGCATCAAGCGTTTCGTCAAAATGGGTATGGGCGTCGCCATTGTCCCGCGCATGTGCGTGCAAATGGAGGTGGAAAGCGGCGAGCTGGCCGAGGTGCGTGTGCGCGAGATGCGCCTGCGTCGCGACCTTTTCCTGATCTTTCGGCGCGATCAGCCCCTCTCTCAGGGCGCGCAAGCCTTCATTCGGCTGCTGCGGCCCAAGGAGCCCTTGCGGCTCGCCGACGACCGCCGCACGGAGAAAGCTTCGTAGCGGCTATCGCAATCTTCAGCCCGCGATTTCGTCCAGCGCCTTGCCCAGCCGCTTCAGTCCTTCCTCGAGCAGTTCCGTTCTCCCGCCAATCCCCACGCGGAAGTGGTTCGGCATTTCGAAAAACCGGCCCGGCACCACCGAAGTTTCGTATTTCTCGCGCAAGAGCTGGCAAAGCGCATCCACTTTTCCCGAGGCCAATCGTGGAAACGCCGTCGTTCCGGCGTCCGTGCGAATCGCCCTCAAATCTTTGCGCGACGCGATGAATTGCTGCAGGATAGTCCGGTTCGTTTGCAGTCGCGTGCGTGCGTACTCTTCGATTTCCTGCAAATGATCGAGCGCGATCACGCTCAGCAATTCCGCCACGTGCGCTGGAATCACGCCGTAGAGGTCGTTGATGCGCCACATGCGCTCGGCCAGCGGCGCCGGTGCCAGCACCCATCCGCAGCGCAGCCCGGACAGCCCAAAGGCTTTGGTCAGGCTGCTGGTGACAACGAAATTGCTTCCCAAATGAAACGCCGAGCGCGCCGGCGCATCAAAGCAAGCCTCCAGGTAAACTTCATCCACCAAAACGTGCGCATTTCGGCTCTGCGCGATTTCTCCGATCAGCCGCAGCCGGTCATCCGCCGTGCGCGCGCCGCTCGGATTGTGCAAGTTCGTGATGACCACCACGCGCGTCCGCGGCGTTATCTGTCGCTCCACCTCGCGTGGGTCCACCGCAAATCCATCTTCGAATCGCCGCCGAAATCGTCGAACGCTCGCGCCCAGATATTCCGCCACGGTGAGCAGCGGCTCGTAAGTCGGTTCCTCGATCAGCACCTCGTCGCCGCGTTTGAGCAGCGCTGCCATTGCCAGGTGATTCGCCATCGAAGTTCCATTTGCGGCCACCACGCATTCCGGTGCCACCGCGCTTCTGCGCGCCAGCCGCTCCTGCAGCGGCGGATAACCGTAGCTTCCGCCAACGGAGATTTCCAGGTCCTCGATTTTCACCGGCAACTTCGCCAGCGGATACCCGTCGAGCCCGCTCGTTGCCAGATTGTACTTCGCGGCCGAGCGCAACTTGGCCCACTCCAAATATGCCGACCGAGTTTCCTTGCGTGAACTCGTCACCTCGCACCGCTCCTTTTCTTCTTCTGCCAGCTCCACAGAAAATACACGGGGATCCCCGCAAACAGAATCCCGAATCCCACCGCCGTGTTGTGCGGGTATTTGAAAATCGTGTTGATCACCACCAGCCAGCATGCCGTCACAAACACAAAGGTCGTGACTGGGTGCCCCGGCATGCGCGCCAAGCCGCTGCGTTGGCTGGCCCCTTGCGCGGTCTTACCCGTCCGCCGAAAGACAAAGATGCACGTCGCCGTCAATCCAAAGAACAAAAAATCCATCGAGACCACATAGCTCAGGATCTGATCGTAACGTCCCGAGAGCGCGATGATGATGGCCGCCACTCCTTGCAGCGCAATGGCCACCACCGGCACGCGGTGCCGTGGATCGAGCCATCCCACGGAACGAAAAAAAAGTCCATCCTCGGCCATCGCAAAATACACGCGCGGCGCGGTCAAAATGGACTGGCTCAGGAATCCCAGCGCGGAAATCGTGATGCCCACGGCGATCAGCGCCGCGCCCTTCGAGCCCAGCACCGCGCGCATCACCGCCGAAGCCGGCGTCATGGTTCCCGCCAGCCCCGCTGGCCCGAGGATGTAGACGCAAACAAGATTCACCGACAGATACAGCAGAATCACGCCCACCACGCCGATCACCAGCGCCCGCGGCAGATTCTTGCGCGGCTCGCGGATCTCTTCGGCGACGAAGTTCGCCGTTTGCCATCCGCCGTAGGAAAAGAGCACCGGCACGAGCGCTGCGCCCATCGCTGTCAGCAAGCTAAACGAAGCCGGTTGGTCCGCGAATCGATAGCGCTCCGTTGCTGCCGAGCCACTGGGCGCATGAAACAGCTGTGAATGATGGGCCAGAAAGGCGGTGCCGCAGAAAACCAGTGCGGCAATCGCCGCAATCTTCAGCACCATCAGTGCGCTTTGCAATGTGCTGCCCGCGCGAACGCCCAGGCAATTGATCCCCGTAAGTATCCCCAGCGTCAGCGCGGCGATCAGCCCATCGCTCACATGCAGCGGCGTCAATTCCAAGAAATACTTGGCGAACGTCACTGCGACCGCTGCCATTCCTCCGGTCTGAATCACCAGCAACAACACCCAGCCGTACAGAAACGCAATCGCCGGATGGTACGCTTCGCGCAAGTACGCATACTGCCCTCCCACGCGCGGCATTGTCGCCGCCAGTTCCGCCCAAATGAACGCGCCTCCCAGCGCGAGCGCGCCCCCAATCACCCATGCACCAAGAATCAGCGCCGGCGTGTGCACCTGCTGCGCCACCACGTACGGGTTGATGAAAATGCCCGAGCCGACGATTCCGCCCATGACGATCATGGTCGCGTCGAAAATTCCCAGCCGCGCCGCAAGCCCGGAAGCGCTTGTTCCGCCAGGCGGACGCGTTTGTGTCTTATCGGGATTTTTCATTCAGCGTGAACCGCCTCGCGAGACTCGATCCGCCCGCTCAGCACATTTCCGCGCAGACTCTATCACCGCTCGCGAAACCAGGTCACGCGATTCCGCCCCCGGCGCTCCCTGGCTGTGACACCTCGAAATACCGGACCAGCCATCGGTTACTGAATAGATACGCTCGCTCCGAAACTTTGATTGCATTCGCGGAAGCAAGGCATCATCGCCTGAAGGGGGCATCCATGGCTTGGGACAAAGTATTGAACCGGGCGGCATCTGCCCCGGCGAAAGGCATCGCTGCGGCAGAGCCGGATTCCGTCGCCTCGCTCGCGGATCTGAACCCGCCGGAAGCGAAGCGCGAAACTCGCCGCAGCAAGCGCGTTTACATTTCCATGCCTGTGCTCGTCAAATACCAGCGCAGCGGCCACACGTATGAAGAGGAAACCGTCACCGACGCCGTGAATGCTCACGGTTGCTTGCTGCGTCTCCAGGTGGCATTGGAACGCGGCCAGAAAATTTCCATCACCAACCTCAAGAGCACCCAGGAAGTCGAGTGCCGCGTTGCCTACGTTGGTCAGTCAGAGGGGGGAAAGACACAAGCGGGAGTCGAGTTTATGCGCTCGTCCGACTATTTCTGGCACATCGCTTTTCCGCCGGACGATTGGAATCCTTCGGATCGCAAAAGGCCGGCCCTGGAGCGCCCTGTAGCCGAAAGCCCGTCAAAGCGCGCCTAGCGGTGCGGTTCTTCGCTCTCCGCCCCTCGCGCATTCCGCGACCGTCCGCGCAGGCGTGTAGCGTGCACAAACCGCTTACTGCTTATTCAGATGAATGTGGACTGGTTTTGCGCTTAAGCCACGCGGACGTACTGAGAGAGATCGTCCAGCACGATGCTCCCCGGCTGCATCGCCGTAACTGTCCCCAGCTTGTTTGGCCTGCTCATCATATCCACTGCATCTGAGCCGCAGGTCCCACAGCGCCCGTGACGGTCGAGGTCTGTCGGCACGCGACAGTCCGCGCACCACCAATTCCGGCTTACCCAAGTTTGTTCGATGACCACGTTTGTGTATGACATGCCATCCATTCTGGGTCAGGTCCGCCGGAAGGTGAATAGGAGCCAAGTCACTTTCTTTGGCGCGAAAATGGGGTACAGAAGTACTACAACCATAGCCCGTCGCCCCAGAGCCAAGGTCCACTCCAGTCGCCTCGTATTGTATTGTCTATATTATACTTACGACTAACTCGATTGGTCGCGGCGTTAGTCTACTTCGCCTCTCCGGCGGCCATTCTCACCGAGGCGAAGTACTAAGCAAGCCCTCGGCGCAAAGCGCCCCTTCGGGCGTTTCTTCGTGTTTGAAGTACACAAATACCTCGCCGCGCCCCGCTGCCTCGGCGACCTTTGACCTGATTTGCGCCAGCTCTTTTGGCGGGTATTTCTCCTTGCGCAAGCGCAGGTAGGCGAATCCCGCGGTCTCTACGGTCGGCGTTTCCAGCTTCTCGCTCTCTGCCTGGCATAGGGCCGCCTTCTTCGCCCGCAGCGCTGCATACACTTCCTCGCAAAACCACGAGGCGTCTCGGAATTCGAAAGCGCTCCGCAGTCCCGGCGGCAGTTCTTCGAGGAAGTCCCTCAGCATCCCGACGTCGCATTTCAGGTTCGGCGGCAGCTGAAACAGCACCGGCCCCAGCTTCTTGGCGTCTTCCAGCGGCCGCAACGATGAGAAAAACCGCGTCAGCCAATCCGCTGTGCCGCGCAACCGCTTGATGTGCGTGATCATCTGGTGCGCCTTCAGCGCGAACTTAAACTCCGCCGGGGTCGCCGCGATCCAGCCCTCCAGCAGCTTCTCGGTGGGAAACCGCCGGAACGTATAGTTCACTTCCACCGAATTCAGCCGCGTCCCGTAGTAGCTGAGGAACTTCGCCGAAGCCAGTTTCGCGGGGTAAAAATCCGGCTTCCAGCTCGCATACGACCATCCGGAAGTGCTAGCGTAAACCTTCGCCATGCCCGCCAGTGTAACCGCAAAAGGCCGCTCTTGCGAAGCGCGGCCGCGTCTCTTCGGGTATAATTGGGGAACGAAAAAAAGAGGCCATGCCCATCTATGAATACGTCTGCGAGGAATGCAAACAGCGCTACGAGCGCATCGTCACCGCGAAAAACGGCAACCCCGAATGCCCGAAGTGTGGCAGCCATCGCTCCACGATTCAATTCTCAACCTTCGCCGCGCGCACCGACAATGGCGTAACGTCAACCTCGTCAAACAGTTCCGCCGACGCCTCCTCATGCGGCTGCACTCCCCGCACCTGCGGCTGCCACTAGCCCGCCAGCGCCCTTTTACAGCGGAATCGGGACCGCACGAGGAAAAAACAAAGCCGCCACCCGCGCCGACGAAAGCTGCGTGAATGACGGCTCTGCGTTCCCTCTTCTCGCCTGCGTCTAGAAATTGATTCCGAAGCCCAGCGACACCTGCGGGAAAAACTTAAACGGCGCCAGATCGTGATTGATCTTTTTTTCTTGCGCCTGAATGCTCGATTGGATGCCGGGATCAGTCGCGGCATTGGCGCAAACGTCCGTACTCGTGTTGCACGCTGTGCCCTGCAAATTCAGTCCGACCGTCGGTGCGCCTGCATATTCGCCGCCGAACTCAAAGTTGAAACCGAAATGCCTTCCGTTCCGCGGCAGCAAGTTTCCAAACCCCACCAGAATCTGCGGCGCCGCCTTCGGCCACGTCAATTGCCCATTGCCGGTGACAGGATTCACGCCGGTGGGATCGCTCTCATACTGCGTTCCACCCAGCGTAAACGTCTGCCCTGACGGCACCGACGCGCTAGCGGTCACTTTATTTCCGTTGTAAAAAAGCAGCCCCGGGGTGATGTGGAATCCGCCCAACGGATACCAGTCGAGATGCGCTTCACCGGAGCGAAAACTTAGCTGTCCGTCATAGTGGATGCCGTCGTTATTGAAGTCGCGATTGTAGTTCAGAAAATTGAACCCGCCGCGCAAATTGATCCTCTTCGAAACTGGCGTCGCCGCCTCGATGCCGATTCCCAGCACCGAAATCTTTGCGCCGATGCCGATCTTCGCCGCGCGATCCCCTGTTCGGCGAAGGAGGTGGCGGCGCGGGCGGCGTGCCCAGCGCCACGGAGCTCGATTCGTTCGGAGCCGGCGCTTCGGCGACAATCGCCGCCACCGTCGCATCGTCTGACGCCGCGGATGTGCTGGAAGAGGCGGCTGGCGTGGAGCTGGCCGTCGTGGCAGGCGTCGCAGCGCTCGCCGTGTTTCCGTTTTCCTGGGCGCTACAAACCGGGGAAAAAAAGCCTGCAACCATGAGGAGTGCAACGAACATAGTAACTGCGACGAACTTATAGGCTGGGCGCATTCTCTCAATTCTCCGTGTCACGCAACTCGAATGAGTCGCGGTCTGTGTCCGCGAAGGGTGGCGGACTGGCTCAATTATCTCGTTCCACGGAGTTCTTGCGGCTTTTTTTCGCCTCGCCTGTATCCATATCTTAATCTTATAACGAATCTTTGAACAATGCCTCCGCCGGCGCTAGGGTGTCTGGGCGCGCACCACTCGCAATCCCGTATATTGCACATCCGCCGCCGCATAGCGCGCCTTCGGGTCCGCCGCGCGATCGGCGCTCCCGCCGAGCGCTTCTCCCGAACCGTCGCTTTTCACCGCCCATTCCGCGACGTTGCCACCCAGGTCAAACATCAACTCTTCGTCGCCGCCGCCTTCCGCCGCGAAGCTTCCGACCGGCTTCAAGAGCGGAGCATTTCCCGGCAGATCGCCAATTTTCGCTTCAAGCCGCCGCGCGTCATCCGGATTGAGGGTGTACCCCGCCCAATAGTCCAGCGTGTTCTCGTTTCCGTGGGCATTTTCCTTGAAGAGCAGCGCCACTTCATTTTCATTCGGCAAGCGATAGGACGCGCCGGTGATTTTGCTCAGCCACTTGCAATAAGCTTTCGCCTGCTCAAACGTGATTCCATTTGCCGGAAAGTTCCCGGTCTCCGCGTCATAGCGGTAATTCTTATCGAAGGCGGCGAACTGCGCGCGCGTCACTTCGAACCGGCCAATCTGCAAATCACCATGCTTCACCACCTCCGGAATCAGAGCACCCTTCACGGTGTCGCCATATAGCCCTTCGGACTTCTTCGCCGCGCGCAAGCGCAGCGCGTCATCGAGCGGCGATCCTTTCTTGAACGCTTCATTCTCCGGCGGCGCTGTCTTGAAAAAATACTGATTGAACCACGCGAGCTCATCATTCACTTTGCGCATCTGGTGCGAAAGCTTTTGCGGGCCATGTGGTTCGCCGGGGAAAAGGTCCAGTTTCACCGGAGCCCGATTGTAGTAATAGAGCGTGCGGTAGTAGGTCCAACCTTCGTCCGGAGGCACGTTGCGGTCCGCGGTGCCCTGAAAAATCAACGTGGGCGTGCGTACTTTGCCGAGGTCCAGCAATGGCGACATTTTCAAATACACTTCCGGATCATCGGGCATCGATGCGCCGAAATAATACGTGTCGAACGATTGCCCGAAATCCACGTTGGCCCAGTCGCTGATCCATTCCACTTCGCCTGCGCCCGCGGCCGCTGCTTTGTATCGCTGCGGGTCCACCGTGGTCAGCTTGATGGTCAAAATCGCGCCATTCGACCAGCCCATGCTGGCCACGCGGTCGGGATCTACCATGCCCTTGCTGATCAGCGAATCCACGCCCTTTTGAATGTCCTCCACGTCCAGCGAGTAATACTTGCCGCAGCAAATCGAGCTCACCCACGCCAGCCCGTAATTCGAGCTGCCGTGATAATTCGGCTTGAACACAAAAGCACCGCGCTCCGTGTAGAGATCCGTCGGATAAGCCCAGTTCTCGTCCCAGCTGTCCAGGTCCGCTCCCGCCGGTCCGCCGTGAATCGCCAGCATCAGCGGATACTTCTTCCCGGGTTGATAGTCCGTCGGATAGTAGAGCAGCCCGTCGACCATTTCATCGTTCGCGCCCTTCCACTGGTAGACCTCGGCGCGCGCCATCAATTTGTCCTTGAGTTGCGGATTCAGGTGCGTCACCTGGGCCACGTCGGTGAGCGCGCCACCGGCCACATGCGCGCGATACAGTTGCGGCGGCTCGTTCGGCGCGGAATGTTCGTAGACGAGCGTCGTGCCATCTTCGCTCGCCGAGATTCCGAAAATTTGCGCCGCGTGCTCGCCCGTAATCCATTGATGCGTCCATGAATCCCCGCTTTTCACATAGCGGCCAAGTTTCAACCGCACGCCGTCGGCCAGCAACGCGTAGAATCCGTCGTTGGTGACCTCCAAACCGAAGCCCAGCCCGTTATCCCAGGAAAGATCAATCGGCATCACGTGATCCGACGCCGCCTCGTAAAAATAGGCCTTTTCGATCGAGCCGTAATCGAAGCGCGGGTCCGAAAAAAACGGAGCGATCAAATAAACCCCGGAATTATCGAGCGCCCAGCGCGCCTCTTGCACCCGAATTTTTCCATCTGCCAGAATCTGACGGCTTTCCCCCGTGGCCATGTTGACGATGTTGATGGATGCCGGAGTCTTCTCGTCCCAGGCGTAGCTGAGCTCGCGGGAATTGATGGTCACCGCAAATTTGCCGTCGCGGGAGACGTCGAAGGAATCAATCCAGTCGTTATTGCGCGTGATGCGGGCGCTGCTTCCGTCTTTCACGCTGTAGGAAAACAGGCGCACCGGGGCGGTGTGCGCGGCGTCATCCACAACGTCAGTATCGTCTTTACGCTCTTTTGTTTCGTTTTCGTAGAGTGTGGCTTCTTCTTCGGCAGAAAAGATGATGGTGTCGTTGCCGGACCATTCGTACTGCTGAATGCCGCGATCAACGGAAGTGACTGGCCAGGCTTCGCCGCCAAAGGGGCTGATCATCCAGAGCTGCATGTGCGCGGCGTCGGGCTTCTGCTTGTCTTTGGGCAAGGCGCGCGAAGTCATGAAGGCGATCTTCGTGCCGTCGGGAGACCAGCGGGGAGCGCCGACGTTGTCCTCGCCGCGCGTGAGCTGGATCTCCTTGTCCGAGGTCAGGCTGGACAGCATCAGGCACGTGGCGTAGCCGTCCTTGTCCTTGTCCGGCGTGACCTTGACCCACACCGCCCACTTGCCATCGGGCGAGAGGCTCGCTCGGCCCGCGAACTCCGCATAGATAATGTCTTCCGGCGTCATTTGCTTTTTCGGCGAAGCGGGCGCCGTTGCCTTGTCCTGCGCGAAAGCGGGAACAAGGCCGGCAAACAGCAACAGAAATGCGCAGCAGGCGATTGCCACACGAGTTTTCATGGAACGCTCCTGGATCAAGGCGCGGAAGGTGCGCCGTCGCGGCTGAAAAATTATCACATAGGCTGCTTGAGGCGCTAGTTTCCAGAGGACTGCACGCCGTCGCGCCAGCGCTGCACCAGGTCGCGCGCGGCAGCTGGCCATTCGGGAAATTGAAAGTTGTAACCGCCAGCCAGCAGGAGCCCTGGGACCACCCGGCGGCTCTTCAAGACCAGCTCGGTCTCCGTACGCATGAAAATCGCGCCAACTTCGAGCATCCATTCTGTCGCCGGCAAGCCAATCCGCGCGCCCCACGCCTTACGCAGTTCGCGCATGAACTGAGCATTCGGCAGCGGTTTCGGCGACGCCACATTGACCGCGCCGCTCAGCTCTCCCCGCTGAACCAGGAAGTCGACCGCGCCCGCAAAATCCGCATCGTGAATCCACGAAACGAATTGCTTGCCCGACCCCGACGCGCCGCCCAGTCCAAACCGCACCAGCCGCAGCAATACATCGAAGATGCCTCCACGGTCCGGGCTCAGAATCACCGAGCTTCGCAGCGCGACTTTGCGTGTGTTCGGCGTGCTCGCCGCGAAAAACGCCTCTTCCCACGCGGTGGCCACTTGAATGCTGAAACGCCATGATTGCGGCGCGTCAGGCTCGTTGCCGCCGATCTCGCCGGTAGTCTCGTCCATCGGCCGGTCAAACGCGTGTCGGTAGATCGTCGCCGTGCTGGAATTGAGCCACACTCGTGGCGGCGCGGAAAGCTGGCCGATAGCTTCGCCAAGGATTCGCGTGGAAATTACGCGCGAATCCATGATTTCGCGGCGATGCGCGGGGGTGTAGCGGCAGTTCACGTTGCGCCCGGCAAGGTTCACGACCACGTCCGAGCCTTCGAGTTGCCGCGTCCACTCACCCAGAGTGACGCCGTCCCACACGGCCACCCGCCACGGCGCAGCGTACGCCTTGCGCGCTAGCACAGTGACGACGTGCCCCTGCGCATGAAAATGCCGCGCCAGGATGTTGCCGACTTGGCCGTTGCCTCCAGGAAGGACGATTCGCAGCGGACGCGGCGCACTCACGCCGAGGATTCTACAACGAAAGGAAGGAGGATTTTAGCAGCGAATCCACACGCATCACGTAGAAAAGAAAACGGCCTCGGTGCTGGGTCGAGGCCGTTTCACAACGCTGCATTGTAAATCGAAGCTGACCTAGTCGCCGGCGACGTGCTCCGGTTCGGCTTCAACTGTCTTAGCCGCTCCGTTGCCATTGCCATTCGCGTGGCCATTCCCGTTCCCATTGGCGCCCTCGATCTGCACGGGCTTCGCAATGGTCCCCGGAACCGCCGTCTTCATCGCTGTCAGCGAGCCAATCTGCACCACTTCTTCCTTGGGCCGCTTGAGCACCAACTCCTCGTAAATCGCGCGAACCTTGGCCGCCTCTTCCATGGCCTGGCGACGCCGTGCGCGATCCTCTTCGGCCGCCGTGAGCGGAATGTCGTGCTCCAGATGCCGGACGCGCGCGGCGTCCGTGGCGTCAACCTTGAGCGAGTGCTCGTAATGCTCCAGATTGACTTTCTTGCCCTTGGCGTAGATTTCGTGCCGGCCGTGCTCCTTGTACCACTGCGCGACGGTCGCGTTCTTGTGCATGTTCTCGATAATTTTCCGCCAGCCGATGCCCGTGTTGTACGCGCAGAAGGAAATCTCGCCCTGCTGCGTGGCGTACGGAATGATGCACATTTCCGTGCGGCGGAAATCATAGTTGAAAAGGTCCTGGAACCACATGCCGGCGATAAACAGCATATTCCACGGATCTTCCGAACGGCGCTTCATCGCGTCTTCGTACGTACGGTTCGGATTCGTGCGGCCATACTTCTTGTCCGAGTTCTTCGAAACCGCCCAGGTCTTGTCGAATTTCTTCAAAATGTCCTTGATTCGCAGATTCGGCGGCGCCTCAAACGGGCTGTAGTTCTTGAGCATCGCCAGCGCCAGCATGAACGCCGAGAACTTCTTTCCGCGTGCCGCGTCGGTGATGCCGTTTACATCCTTCACCAGCTGCGTGGCGTTCAAGAAGCGGGAAATCGGCGCCCACTCCTTGGTCTCTTTGTGGACCATCATTGCCGTGCCTACCCCGCAATTGGGGTGGCATCCGCACGAGAGCGATCCCCACATGGCGTCCGGCCCGTGGACGTGGTCGGAGAAGTTCGAAAACGGCGCGATGAACGACAGCGGGAACCAGTCCCGCGTCGGCTCGATCTTGCCCACTTGCTCGCTGACGTCCTTGGCCAGATGCGAAAGCGTATAGCGTTGCCGCATGCGGCGCTCGGGCGTGATGTCTTCGTCGCGGCCCGTGAACGAAACCGGCTGAAACGACACGAACGCGATTTTCTTCGGGTTTTCCATCGCAAACTTGACGATCGGCCCCACTTGATCGTTGTTCACGTTGTTGACGATGGTCGTCACCAGCACGATTTCGATGCCCGCCTCGTGCATGTTTTCGATGGCGCGCAGCTTCACGTCGAACAGGTTACCCACCTGCCGGTGGCTGTTCGCGTCGTTGCCGATGCCGTCGAATTGCAAATACGCATAGCGCAAGCCCGCCTCGAAGGCTTTCTTAGAGAACTCCTTGCTCTTGGCGAACTCGATGCCATTCGTCGCGGCCTGCACGCTGTTGTACCCCACCTTGCGCGCATATCGCACCGCGTCGATGAAGTACGGGCTCATGGTCGGCTCGCCGCCGGAGAACTGCACCGACATCTGCCGCCGCGGCTTGATCCTCAGAGCGTTGTCCAGGATTTCCTGCACTTCCTCCCAGCTCAACTCGTGCACATAGCCAACTTGATTGGCGTCCATGAAGCACGGGTCGCACATCATGTTGCAGCGGTTGGTCAGGTCGACGGTAAGCACCGCTCCGCGGCCATAGCGCACCGTGCTCGAACCGTGCTTGTGCAGGTCTTCGTCGTTGTGCGCCGGGATGTCGCGCCCGGGGAAATTCTTCTCAATCCATTCCAGGAACTTGGCATCGACAGCCATCAGGTCTTCGCATTTGCCGTGGATGGGGCACTCCTTCACCATCCAGACCTGGCCGTCGCGCTCGACAATCTGCGCCTTGATCTCGCCCACCTTCTCGTGAACCAGGTCCGTCCAGTCCTTTTTGCCATTGATAATGGCTTCGCGCGCATCCTTGACGCATCCCGGGCACAGCGAGTCCGTGGTGCGCGGCCAGCCCAGCGTGGGCTTGCTCTTCTCCCATGACTTCAGCATGGGCTTGTCCGACCACTTCGGTGTGAACGACGGATTAGGATTGTATTTATTGAAAAACTGAATGGTATCGAAGGCGACGCCAGCGCTCTTGCACATCACCCAGTCCAATGATTTCCACATGCGGTTACGAACTGTCAATGATCCCATTGTTCGCAGACCTCTCTTTCCTCAGTCACACAGAGAACTGCAGCGTTTTAGCGAAATCTAATTTAGCTAAAGATGATATTCAAGCTGCCCATGCGGACTGCCCGTACAGACAACTTCCCCCTAAATCTTTACCCACCCATAGTTTGCAGGCTCAGACCCGTTTCGTCCAGCCCAAACATCCAAACGGTTGTCACAGGGGTTAAACGGCAGGTTTAGGCAGCCAACGGCGACGCCCCAGGGCGTCGATTTTGCGTCAAAAAGAGCCCCAAATCCAGTATTCACATCCGCGTAATGGACTGGACACAAACCGTTAATCGTCACCAATAACAATCGCTTGCCGCGGAAGCTGGGATGAAAGCGCACCGATGTGGCTTTTTATAAGCCGTCTGCCATATCTGCAACGCATCCCCCGCCGAATCAGGCAGAGATATCCACAGGACGGCTTGACCGGCTGGCGTAACTGATAGTAAAACGCGTCGCCAGACTAAACAGGTGTGTCGGAGAGAAAAATGATGAAAAAGCAAGTTGGCCAATTGATTTTCGTCTGCCTGGTGTGTGCAATCGCGCTGTGTGCCCTGTGCTCTAAGCCTGCCCGGGCGCAGCAAACTCTTGGCGCTATCAATGGCACGATCACGGATGCCTCGGGCGCTGTGATTTCCAAAGCCCAGGTGGAAGCAAAGAACCTCGGCACAGGCTTGACTGTGAAGGCCACCACTGAGGGCGACGGCTCCTTCAGCATCGTCGATCTCCCCATCGGCACTTATAGCGTCACCATTTCCAAGGAAGGTTTCAAGACGGAAACCCACACGCAAATTATCGTGCAGGGCAATCGTGCGACTACGGTGAATACCGCGCTCCAGCCGGGCGAGATCTCCACCACCGTCGAGGTCCAAGGCACGCCCCTCATGAACCAAACCGACACCACCAACGGATACGTCGTGGACACCACGACCATCCAGAACACGCCTCTAGGAACGGGCAGCTTCACGCAACTCGCGATTCTGAGCCCCGGCGTTCACGCCGATTTCTTGGGCGGCGATGGATCCAATACCGGCCTTGGTAACCAGGCGATTTTTGCCAACGGAAACCGCGACACCAGCAATAGCTTTTCCTTGAACGGTACCGGCACGAACAACCTGTTCAACGGAAACTCCACCAGCCAAGTGGGAGAGAACCGCTTCGTCCTCAATACTGGCGAGAATTTTGGGGCGGGCGGGCAGATCCTCACGAGCACTTCCGTGTATGGCGCAATCGGCCAAGCGCTCCCTACCCCCCCTCCCGACGCCATCCAGGAGATCACCGTAAATGCCTCGATGTACGACGCGACCCAGGGCAACAACAGCGGCGCGCAAATCAGCGTGGACACCAAATCAGGCACCAACAATCTCCACGGATCCGCTTGGGAGCAGTTCCAGAACAGCGCTATGAACGCAACCCCGTTCTTCTACAACGCCACCGGCAGGAACAGCGCTGGGCAGCCGCTGCTTCCCAAACCATACCTTAATCGGAATCAGTACGGAGGCACCCTCGGCGGACCAATTATCCATAACAGATTGTTCTTCTTCGGATCCTATCAAGGCGTGAATATCGCGGATCAGGCCGCCTCTACCAAGGACACGACCGTACCCCTCGGCCTTACCAACGACCGCAGCAACGCTGGATTGATTGCTGCCGCGAACTACTTTATCGATCCAACCGGGACTTGCGGTACCACCGGGCAACCGGCATGCTTTTCCGGCACGATTAATCCCGCCGCAAGTAATCTGTTAAACGCCAAACTCGCCAACGGGCAATATCTGATCCCAGCCCCGCAAATCACGAATGTAACCGAGGCGGTAAACCTCGGCTACGATGCCGTGATACGAGGGCCGAATACCCAGTCGAGGGTTTACCAGGCCATTGGTGATGTGGATTACCAGGTCAGTGACAGGGATCGATTGTCCGGAAGATATTATTTCCAGGATGACCCGACCACCAACCCATTCGGCGCAGTGGGCTCTTTGCTCGGCTTTCCCCAAGAACTCGCGGCCGGCAGCCAGGTAGTCTCCCTCGCCAACACGACCGTGCTGTCTCCAAACCTTACCTGGGAACAGCACGTTGGTTTTACCCGCCTGCGCGCTTACGCGAACACTCAGGCCGCTTTCACTCCGGGCGAAGAAGGCATCACCCTACCAGGTTCAGCGACATTCCCGCAGTTTGATATCACCACCGCGGATCCGCAGATCGAGGAGGGCTTGGAGTTCGGCCCCAGCACCAGTTTTGGCAACGCCGGCATGTTCCAGAATCAGTGGGAATACGGATCGACTGTGAATTGGGTGCGAGGGCGGCACACTTTCAGCTTTGGCGGTATGTGGGAGCACACCCAGCTGAATATCATCAACAATAACACGAGCACCGACACGCTCGACTTCACTTCCTTCCTCACTCTCCTGGAAGGCGACGTTCACGGCGGAGATGCGTTCGAGGGCTCCGCTTCTCGCTATTATCGGTCGGATACCGCGGGCCTCTACGGCAACGATAATTTCAAGCTTCGCAGCAATCTGACGGTCACCTACGGTCTGCGTTGGGATTTCGACGGGCCGCTCTCGGAGAAATATGGCCACCTGACCGCCTTTGATCCGAGTCTCTATTCATACGATGCAGCCAGCGATACCATCACCAATTCCGGGCTGGAAATTGCCGGCAACAACCCGACCGCAGCTACCCCCGGTGCCAGCGATACGCTGATGAACCATCACCAGTGGGGTTTTGCTCCGCGTATCGGAATCGCCTGGTCGCCTCTCACCAAACTGACCGTCCGGGCCGGTTATGGCATCTACTATGACCGCGGCGAATTTTTCAGTTACCTTTCGCCTAGCGCGGGAGCGGGCTTCAACGGGCCATTTGGCGTGACGCTGGCGCCGCCGTTCGTCGAGCCGATTGCTGCTGCAAAGGGAGCCAATCTCTCGGAGCCTTACGGGACGGCGCTGCCACCACCGCTGCCAGCCACCGCCGCCGGTTTTCTTGCCTTGCTTCCCAATTTGGCGCAGACCGAATGTGGTTTCCCGGGATGCTGGCCGACCGGCAATCTCTTTGGGCCTTTCCTGTTTGGCGGCTATGACGCCAACAATAAGCTCCCTTATACGCAGAACTGGACCCTCGACTTGCAATACCAAGCCACCAACAACTGGATGTTCGAACTGGGCTACGTAGGCAACCACGGCACGCATGAAGTGCTGCCGATTCCGTTCAACCAGCCGGAAATCGCCACGCCAACGAATCCAGTCAACGGCCAAACCTCCTCTTATGGCGGTACTAGCCCTCTATCGCCGGCCAACTGCTACACCACCTGCCTCGACAACGAACCCATCTACACAAACGAGTATTCCGGCAACGCTCCGGTTCGCGTGCCCTATATTGGCTACGACATGAACTCAGTCCTCTACGAGGCGGAGGGCATCTCCAATTACGATGCTCTGCAGGCGCAGGTACACAAACGCATGTCTTTCGGGTTGCAATTAACTGGTGCGTATACCTGGTCGCATTCGCTCGACGAGCAGAGCGGGCTGGGCCTATTCTTCAATGGAAACAACGCGCTCGATCCCAAGTCCGGCTATGCTTCCTCGGATTTCGATCAAACCCACGTTTTTCTCATCAATTACAGCTACGCCATTCCCACGGTGACAAAGAACGAAGGATTGGGCTACGTGGTCAACGGATGGGTTATCAGCGGGCAGACCGTAGCAGAAAGCGGCGAGCCGTATAGCGTTTACGATTATTCGGGTTCGGTGGGCAGCTTGTATTTCGGTACTGACGATGAGATTACAAACCCGATCGTACCCCTCGTGCCCGGCGTAACCGCTAAGCAAGCGCAGCTACAGGGCACTCTCGGTGTCAATGCCGCGACTCCCGTGCTCAATGCTGCGGACTTTGCACCGCAATTCGTCGCCCCCGGCACGAACGGAGTTCCGCCGTGCGACGCTTCCGGCTGCGATCTTTACGAGTCGCTCTTCGGGAATACGGGACGTAATATTTTCCGCGGTCCTTTCCAGACGCGCTTCGATATGGGGCTGGCCAAGCAATTTCCAATCAAAGAGCGTTACACTCTGCGCTTTGAAGCCGATGCCTTTAACATATTCAACCATCCCGATTTCGATGACCCAAACAACGACGTGGACTTCTTCCCCTATTACGAAGGTCCGCCTTCAATCCCGCCAGAGGGCAGCCTGGGGGTTATTCAGCACACCGTCGGTAGCCCGCGCTTCCTGCAGTTGGGCTTGCACTTCTCCTTCTGAGGCCCTTGAACGCAGCGGTTGCAGCCCAAGAATGAAAAGAGGCCCTGATGGCTCGAGCCATCAGGGCCTCTTTCTTTCCGAAGTTCGCTACTCGGCGTTGAGCGCTGGCCGCAGCAACGCAATCGCGAAATGCGCCACGTGCGCGGCGTCTTCATCCAGTTGCAGCCACCGCACCACGCAGTGCTTGCGCAGGTAGTCGCTCACCTGCGTGTCATTAATCTCCAGATGCTCGGCCAGTTGGCTGCGCAGCGAGGTTTTGCCCTCCGACCGCGCGCCGCGCCCTGCACGTCCTGCGCGCGCCAATTGGCTGGTGCCGATGCGCAGCGTTTTGCACGCCTCGATGTAGTAATTCGTCATCAGGTCGGAATCCGACAGCAGGAACACCCCAGGTCCGGCCGGCGCATCCTCCACTTCATCCAGGCGATGCAGCGGCGAGGAAATCAGCCGCCGCAGCAGCGATTCCAGTTGCGCAAATCGTGAAGCCAGCGCCGGGTCGCCCGCGCGTATATACGTCGCGCGTTCCACAAACGCCCCGGTGGGTTCGGGGACGAACCGCGCTGCCGCGGCTGCGATTCCCTCGCTGGCGGGAGCGCTTTCCGTCGAACTTGTTTCTTCCTCGCTCGCGGCCACCGATCTCATGTGCGGCTGCTCACCATGCAACGTCGTATGCGCGTGCGGTGCGCCGGCCTTCGCCCCGGCGTCGCGAGCTCCGCCGCGCCGGTGGCGCCGCCCTCCGCGCCGTCCCCGTCTGCGTCGCGTGTGCTCGCCCGCAGCACGCGTCACAGTCGACGTGCTTGGCCCGCCCGCCATCGCGGCCTCGGAAGCCATTTCGCGCTCAGCCCTTTCACCGGTGTCCGCACTGGCGCCTCCAGCATCAAATGGCGCCTCTGCCGCTACGCTTGCGCCGCTCTCACCATTGCCGTTGTCCGTGCGGGACGGCGAATTTCCCGCCGCCGAAACCGTTTCTTCCGGCACAGACGCGCCCAGCCGCGTCAGCGCTTCTGCGGCCTTTTGCCGCCAATCCGCGCGCCGAAAACGTTGTGCGGCAATCGTGTACCAGCGAATCGCATCGTCGCTTCGCCCGGCCTTTTCTTCCACTGTCCCGGCCTCGAACGCCACCATCGCGTCGCGGGTCTTCTGAAACAGTTCGTTCAGCTTGCCCGCGGGATCGCTGCTGGTGCGCGCCCTGCGAATACGCCCTTGGATTTGCCGCCAGTTTGCCATGGCTGGCGATTGTATCAATGGATAAGCGCCCGCACCAGCGCAAGCGTCCGCTGTTCCTCCGCATCGGCACCATTAGATAGCGCAGCCAAGCCGTCGGCACTTGGTGCATCATAGCGGCATGTTGGATGCCTCCATCACCGCTCGGCTTGCCCAGCAAGCCCGCGCCATCGGCTTCGATCTCTGCGGCGTGGCCCCAGCGGAAAATTACGGCGAGCCGGAGCATTTGCCGGAGTGGCTCGCCCGCGGATACGCCGGCGAAATGCGCTACCTCCACGACGCGCGCCGCCACAGCGTCTCCGGCGTCTTGCCCAGCGCGCGTTCGGTGATCGTCTGCGCGCTCAACTACAACACCGCGCCGCCGTATTCCACCGCCGCGTTTGCGAGTCAAGCATGCAGCGATGGCGCATCCTCCGCCCCGCGCGCCTGGATCTCTCGCTACGCCTGGGGCCACGATTATCACGACGTGCTGAAGCCCAGGCTTGAGCAGCTCGAGTCCTGGCTCCGCTCTGAACTCCATCAGGATTTTCAGTCCCGCGTCTACGTCGATACCGGCCCGGTCCTCGAACGCCTCGCTGCCAAACACGCCGGTCTCGGCTGGCTCGCAAAAAACACCTGTTTGATCAACCAGCAGCTCGGTTCCTGGCTTTTTCTTGGTGTGATCCTCACCGATTTGGACCTCGCTCCCACGCTGGCGGCTGAGCACGCGCCGCCCCGGGATTTGTGCGGCACCTGCACCCGTTGCATCGACGCTTGTCCTACCGGCGCCTTCGCTGCTCCCTATGTCCTCGACGCCCGCCGCTGCATCTCGTATCTCACCATCGAGCTTCGCGGCGCCATTCCCGAGGAATTCCGTCCCGCCATGGGCCCGATGGTTTTCGGCTGCGACATCTGCCAGGACGTTTGCCCCTGGAATCGCAAATCCCCGCCTACGCCGCTCGCGGAATTTCTTCCCCGCCAGATCACGGCCGGCGTCGTTCATGCCCGCGCAGAATCTTCCGTTTCGGAGGATGTTTCACTCTTCATGCCTGTCCTCGAATGGCTCGTGTCTCTCACCGAAGACGAATTTCGCCGTGTCTTTCGCGCCAGTCCGGTCAAACGCGCCAAGTGGCGCGGTCTGCTCCGCAACGCCTGCGTGGCATTGGGAAACTCCGCCATCACCCCTGAAAATCCGGCGTATCCGTGTATCGTGCAGCATCTTGAGAAACTCGCCTCGGCAGAAGACGCGCTTCTCGCCGAACATGCCGCCTGGGCGCTCGCCCGCCTCCGCGCTGCTCCTTCCGCGCAGAGTTCGCGCGACAGCGGATCGCACCGCGCCGCAAGACATTCATGACTCACATGGAGGAAAAATGATCACGCTAGGCAGCTCCATCTCTCACTTCATCGCGGCCCAGCCGCATTTCAGCTTCCCCGGAAGCCCCGTCGCTAACGAGGAAATCGTCTTACGCTGGATTCACATCGTCGCGGGAATCATTTGGATTGGCTTGCTCTACTTTGTCGTTCTGGTCGGCACGCCCGTACTGAAGGGGCTCGAAGACGTCACGCGCCGCAAAGTCTACCCGGCGCTGATCTCACGGTCGATGCTCTGGATCCGCTGGAGTGCGCTCATCACCGTCCTTGTCGGCTTGCGCTATTACATGATTCTGCTGCAGGCCGACGCGCAAAACTCCGGCAACCCGGGCCTGCAGTGGCGCTGGCTTGGCGAATGGTTCCTCGTGTGGCTCGTCGCCTACGCCATTATCTACGCGCTGCAGATGCCGTTTGGCGGCCCGCTCGCGGGCGGCTGGCTGCGCGCAATTCTCATCGCCCTCGTCGTCATCGCTGCCTCATGGCTGATTCTCGCGTGGAATGCCGGCCCCGAAGTCTCTAACGCTCATTTGTGCATCAGCGTCGGTGGAGGCTTGGGCCTGATCATGCTGATGAACGCCTGGGGCATCATCTGGCGGGTGCAGAAACGCATGATTGCGTGGACCCGCGCCAGCTTCGAAAGCGACACGCCCATCCCGGAAAAGGCCGCCAAGATGGTTCAGTTTTCCACCTTCGCGACGCGTACCGCCTTTTGGCTCTCTTTTCCGATGCTCTTTTTCATGGCGGCCTCGGAACATTACCCGTTTCTCAGCAGCATCGGTCACTGACGGAGCGTCGCGGCCGGCCAAGTGTTCAGAGGTTGGATCGAAGGAGAGGGTCCAGCAGATGGCCTAGTGTGACAGCACGCGTGTCTGCGTATCCGACACCAGTTCATAACGCACGCCGCGCCAGCGAATGCGCCGCTCGAACGCTGAAATCACGAAATTCCACAGGAACAACGCAGGCACCACCGGCGCCAGCGCAATCCACGCCCAGCTGTTTTCTTCGCACTTCGCTCGCCATTCGCGCAGAATATCCTGCACTGCGATCGCCCGCATCGCGCCCTTCGCCGCTGACAGCAATACGATCAGCAGCGCAAGCAGAAGCATCCCCACCCACGAAAACCCGCCGAGCATTTGCGCGAAAACCGCGAACGCCGCGTACAGCAGCGTCACGCAATACGAAAAGTGCGCCAGCCCCGCCAAAGCCCAACGCCGCGGAGCGTAAACCCGCGTCAAGATCAGTTGTCGGGTCGTGAATTCCAACAGCTGCTCGGGAGCCACGTCGCCCACGGTCGGCGCCAGGCACTCCGGCACAAAGAGAATCCGCAGCCCCGCGCGTTCCAGCGCATTGGTCAGCGCCCAGTCGTCGCTGACCGCTCCCTCCCACGCTTCCAACACTTGCGCGCGCTCAAACATTTCCCGCCGGATCGCCGTCCCGCCGCCCCAGCAGAAGTTCCGTCCGTGCTCTCCCAGTTGCGTCGCGATCGCCGCGTTCCATGCGGAAAGCATGCTGCTCGCAACCCCGCCCTTATTCGGGAAATACCAGCGATAGGTCGTCGCCGCGCCCAGGTTGCCATCCGCCAGCGGCGCCACCATGTGCGCCAGCCAGGAGCGCCCCAGCCGCGAGTCGGAATCGACGAACACCAACACATCGAATTTCGCTGCCGCTTCGTGCACCGCGGCCCTCAGGTTGTTCACTTTTTCGCCGCGTTCTTTTGGCGGGCCGGCGATCACCACATGCGCGCGCTCTTGCTTCGAAGACGACACTCGGTCGATGACCGTCCGCGCCGGATCCAGCGCGCTGGCCAGCACGAAAAATGTTTCGTAATTCGGATAATCGAAATTCAGGAGCGCCGCCAGATTTCCTTCCAGTCCTTGCTCCGACCCCTTGCACGGGCAGATCAAAGCCACGCGCGGCGCGTAAAAGCCCGCATGGGTGCTCAGCCGCCGCCGGACCATCAACAGCCATTTCCAGCCGTCCCACAGTGACACCAGTCCCTGCGCGATCTGCTGCAGCACGAGGATGTAGAAAAGCGCCAGCATGCGAAACCAAGCATAGCGGAATATTTGGCCATTCGAGTGGCCGTCACTCGATTCGCTTCTAAAGGGTTATTTGTTCCAAAGGACAGCTGACCGGCGCAGGACAGGTCAGGTCATCTCCAACCCCGGCCGCGCGTACAAGCGCGAAGCAGAACAGCCCTCGTGGAACGGTTCGCTGAAAAAACTGGGAGGCGACTTGTCAAATCGCCTCCCATGTCCCTGGGGTGTGAGTCCCGTTCCCGCTTGGGGGCAGGTAACGGATTTGACTCCGAATCAAACCCCGCCCTCCGAAAAAAGTTGCGGGCGATTCCGCGCCGGGGCCATACAATGAAATCGGAGAATCGGCGCGAAGTTTCGACGCCGAATGGTCCCTTTGCCTCCGCACCTTTCATGAAGAAAAAAGACCGCCACTCTGATCAAAACCGTCCGCCTTCGCCGCCCGAGGAAATCGACGAAGCCGGCCTGCTGGCCCATCTTTCCACGGTCGGCCGCTCGCAGAGCATTCGCGAAATTGCCTCCGCGCTGCACCTGCGCCACTGGGGCCGCCGCTCTTTACCTAAGCTGCTCTCTCGCCTGAAACGCAGCGGCGACGTTGACGAATCGCATGGCCGCTTCCGTCTCACCGGCCAGCGTCCCGATCGCAAGGTGCCCGCGCGCACGCCACACCCCGCGCCCGCCGCGCCGGTACGCGAAACCCGGCACGCTCGCCAGGACCTCAATCTCATCGCTGGCCGCCTCGTCGCCCATCGTGACGGCTACGGCTTCGTCGTTCCCGACAAACCCATACCCAACATGGACGGCGACCTCTTCGTCGGCTCAGAAGCCATGGGCGACGCCATGCACGGCGACCACGTCCTCGCCCGCATCGTGCGCCGTCATCCCGATGGTCGCTTCGAAGGCCGCATCGAAAAAGTCACCGCGCGCGCTCATCCCACCGTCGTCGGCCTCTTCCGTTACGGCCCGCACGGCAATGTCGTGCTGCCTTACGAAACGCGCCTCGCCCACGAAATCATCATTCCGCCCGGCGACGAACTGACGCCCGCGCTGCGCGAAAAACTCAAGCTCTCTCCCGCCGAAGCACCCCGCGCCAGCCGCCGCTCGCGCCTCCCTGAACTCGACGGCGCCGTCGTCGACGTCGAAATCACGCGCTACCCGCGCGGCGGCGCGGCTCCCGCGGGCCGCGTTGTCGAGATTCTTGGTCGTCACGGCGAAATGGGAGTCGACGTCGAAATCGTAATTCGCAAACACCATCTCCCTCACATCTTCCCCGATGAAGTTCTGGCCCAAGCCCGCGCCATCCCTCAGCAAGTCCAGCCCGCAGATCTTTCCGGCCGCCGCGATTTTCGCCATCTCTCCATCGTCACCATCGACGGAGAGACCGCCAAGGATTTCGACGACGCCGTCCACGTCGCGCCTCGCCCCGGCGGCGGTTTCGAGCTTCAGGTGCATATCGCCGACGTCGCCCATTACGTTCGCCGCGCCTCCGAACTTGACCGCGAAGCCCGTCTGCGCGGCACCTCCGTTTATTTCCCCGACCGCGCCGTTCCCATGCTCCCCGAAGAGCTCTCCAACGGAATCTGCTCTCTCAATCCTCGCGTCGACCGCCTGGTCATGAGCGCCATTCTTCAGCTCGACGCGGAAGGCAATACCCTCAGCACCGAGTTCACTCCCGGCGTAATCCGTTCCGTCGAGCGCATGACCTACACCAACGTCCACAAAGTCCTCGAAGGCGACGCCGAAATGACCGCGCGTTACTCTTCGCTTGTCGAAAATTTCCGCCGCATGAAAACTCTCGCCCTGGCCCTCAACGCCCGCCGCGTCGCTCGCGGCTCCATCGATTTCGATTTGCCCGAGCCCATCATTGAATTCGACGCCGCCGGCCGAATGATCGGCATCTCCCGCAGCGTGCGCAACATCGCCCACCGCATCATCGAGGAGTTCATGCTCGCCGCCAACGAAGCCGTCGCCGCTTATCTCGAACGCCGCGGAATCCCCTCGCTGCATCGCGTTCACGAAAAGCCCGACGCCAAAAAGGTCCTCGAATTTGAGGAGCTCGCCCGCGCCTTCGGCTACTCCTTCGGCGTCGAAGACCTCTCCGAGCGCCGCATCGCCGTCCGCCACGGCAGCGTGCGTCCCGCCGGCCGCGAGCGCCACAGCCGCATGCGCCCCATGCACGTCGCTCTTCCCTCCGGAGACATCGCCATCCGCCCGCAGCACTATCAGCGCCTCACCGCAAAAATCGCCGGCAAGCCCGAGGAGCGCATCCTCTCTTACCTCATGCTTCGCTCTCTCAAGCAGGCCCGCTACGCCGCCGAGCCGCTCGGCCATTTCGCCCTCGCCGCTGATCATTACACCCATTTCACTTCGCCCATCCGCCGCTATCCGGACCTCATCGTCCATCGCATCCTCAAATGGGCCCTCGAAAATCCCTCCGCCACCAAAGGTCCTTATCGCGAATCCGAATTGCAGGAAATTGCCGTGGAAACCTCCGAAGCGGAGCGCCGCGCCGATGCCGCCGAGCGCGAATTGATGGACTGGAAGACCGTCCAGTACATGGAAGGCCATCTCGGCGAGGAATACGACGCCCTCATCATCTCCGTCCAAAAATTCGGCTTCTTCGTCGAACTTTTTGACGTCTTCGTCGAAGGCCTCGTCCCCATCGACCGCCTCGAAGAAACGTTCAGCGCCCGTTTCCGTTATCGCGAAAGCGACCACGCCATCGTCGCCGAATCCCTCCGCTCCCGCAAAAACTCGGGCGCCCGCCGCGAATTCCATCTCGGTGGCCGCCTGCGCGTCCGCGCCGAGCGCATCGACTCCTTCCGCAATCGCGTCGAATTCAGCGTCCTCGCCTGACTCGTTCGCCCCTCTACGTTTTCCACAGCTTTCCCGTTCGTACTATTGACCCCTCCCCTGTGCCTCTTTACTCTGCCTCCATGTCATCGTTTGCCTACCTCCTCGGTAAACGTGTAGAAGTTAGTTACCGCGCTGCCGACATCCATATGTGCGTCACTGCAACCCTCGCGAGCGACTCGGGCCAGCACATTCATCTCGAAGACCGCTTCTCTCAGTTTGGCCGCCAAAGCACTGTGCGCATCGCCATCCCCTATGCCGCGATCCTGCGCATCCGCGAAATTCTCCACCAGCCCGAACCCGCCCCGGCCGCCTAGCTAGCGCCCCGCAACTCTCCCTCCCGGCCACGATTTCGTTTTCTCCCGCATCTTTCAGCAGGTATAGTCATCCCTCGGCAAACGGGAGGAAAACGTCATGAAGCCACGCGTGGGACTCATCGGACTCGGACTCATGGGCGCGCCGATGGGCGCAAACTTACTCAAGGCCGGATTTCCGCTTACCGTTTGGAATCGCACCGCCGAAAAAGCGCAAAAACTCGCCGCCCAGGGTGCCAGCGTCGCCAAGTCCCCGCAGGATGCCGCCTCTCAGGCCGATGTCTTATTCACCATCGTCAGCGACCCTCCGGCGCTCGAAGAAGTTCTTTGGGGCAATCAGGGCGCACTCGCCGGTCTCAAGAAGGGCAGTGTGCTCATCGATTCCAGCACCGTTTCTCCCGCCCTCGCCCGCCGCGTCTCCAAAGCTTGCGCTGACCAATCCGTCGATTTCCTCGACGCGCCCGTCACCGGCGGCACCTGGGGCGCCGAAAAGGGCGAGCTGATTTTCATGGTTGGCGGAAAAAAAGAAGTCCTCGACCGCGTCGAGCCCATCCTTCAAGCCGTCGGCAAGCGTTTCTTCCTTCTCGGTCCCAACGGCGCCGGCCAAACCGTCAAGCTCGCCATGAACTTGATCCTGGCCCTCGAAGTCGAAGCCCTCGCCGAAGGCCTCGAGCTCGTCACCAGCTCCGGCGTCGAGCCCGCCAAGCTCATCGAAGTCCTGCAATCCAGCATGGGCCGCGCGGCGGTTCTCGACGTCAAAGCTCCGTTCATGCTCAAACGTGATTTCACTCCGAGTTTCCCTTTGCGGCTCATGCTCAAAGACATTCGCCTCGCCATGGAGCTTGCCAAGGAAAACGGCATCGAACTTCCTGCGGGCGCGGCTGCCTACCACGCCTATTCCGCCGTCAAAGCCGCGGCAAAATCCGACGTCGACTACGCCGCCATCGCCTCCTACTGGAAGAAAAACTGAATTCTAAGCGTCACAGCACTCCCCTAGGCGCAAAGAACTGACAACTAGATTGGCGCTCGGCTTTGCTCACGATTACCACCGGTTCAGCGCCCGCCGTTCCTTTGCATAACAAGGTTTTCGTGATTAAACTCTTGGGCACGCAGCCGACGAGGTTGCGATGTCAATTCCCCCCGGCTAACGGCCCCAAGGAAACTTTGCCATTCACCGACTTCAGCAGAGGAGGGTCGTATGTCACTCACAGGAAAACATGCGCTGGTCACCGGAGGCTCACGCGGAATTGGTCGCGGTATTGTTTTGAAGCTGGCCGAGAAGGGTGTGAAGGTAGCCATCAACTATCGCCAGGATAAGGCTGCTGCTAGCGATACGCTCGCGAAGGTTCGCGAACGAGGCTCCGATGGTTTGATTATCCAGGCCGACGTCTCGCGCCCTGAGGATGTACGCCGGATGCTCAAAGAAGTTCAAGCCGCCTTCGGCCGCTTGGACATCTTTGTGAGCAACGCTCTCGGCGAGATCTTTACCTACTATCGGCCTCCCTTAGAGATCACACCAGAACAGTGGGACAGGGCCGTCGATTCGCAGGCCAAGGCGTTTCTCGTGGGAGCGCAGGAGGCGGCCCAGCTCATGGGCAAGGGCGGCAGGATCATCGCCATCACCTACCGTCCTGCCGGTCTCACCGGTGGCTGGCAGCCTTATGTCGCCCAAGGATCAGCTAAGGCAGCGCTGGAGTCGTTGGTTCGCTACTTCGCTGTGGCGTTGGCCAGCCGCGGTATCACCGTGAATGCTCTCAGTCCCGGCGTTACCGAGGACAGCGTCTTGAATGCCCTGCCACAAGCCGTGCAGGACGGGTTGCGTGCTTGGCACCTAGCAGGTTGGACGCCGATGGGCCGGTTGGGAACGCCTGCGGACATCGGCAACGCCGTGGCCCTTCTGTCTTCGGAAGAAGCTGGCTGGGTCACTGGCCAAGTAATCGCCGTGGATGGCGGCGCGTCGTTGATGAATCCCGATTTCACGCTCGAAATTCAGCGTGGATAGCAGTCCAAGCGCGCTGGATCTTCTCGCGCAAGGTGCCGCTGGAGACCTTGCTCATTTTCGGGTGGCTTCTTTTGCGCCAGAACCGCATCACTAGTGTTACGGCGCCGCGTTTGGCGCAAAGTAACTAAACGGCAAATCCCGCCCGGTGCGCAACCCTGCCACCGCGGCCAGGATGGTCGGAATCGCGTTCACCGCCACTGCCGCGGTCGCAATGTCGCCGTGCGTTCCGCCCGGCACCGTCAAACTGATATTCGGCTCTCCCGCCAGCGCCACTGTATCCGCCGGATCCTTCGCGCCCACATACATCTTCAGCTCCATGAAGATCTTCTCCGCGCCTCCGCCAACCCCGCGCGCCACCTGATGCACTCCTGCCACTTGGCCCGCTTCCACGCGGAGGTATTCCGTCTGCACCGCCTCTTCCGCGATCACCGGCTGAATCGTCTCCGTAATCTGCTCCAGCTCAAAGCCCAAAGCGTCGCCGACCATCGCCACCGACTCCGGCAAGCCATGATGTTTGATCACTCCCGCCGCCACTCGTTCGCGAAACTCTTCCGGCGTCATCCCCGCGCCAATCTTCTTCTGCAACGGCAGCCGCCGCTTCGATGCGTCCACGATCCTTATGCTGCGCGCCGAGTCCACTCGCTGCGACACCGCCGCCAACGTCAGCACCAGCTTGTCCATCACGAACCCTGGATTCACGCCCGTTCCCACAATTGCTACTCCTTCTTCCTTCGCCGCCTCGTCCAGCTTTGCCGAAAGCTCCGGATGTTTCCGGAATGGGTACGCCAGCTCCTCGCACGTCGAAACCACGCAGCATCCCGCCTCGATGCACGCCAGCAATTGCCCGGCCACGTCCTTCAAGTACGACGACGTGCAATGCATCACCACGTCCACCTGCCCGCCCAGCGCGCTTGCCGCGTCCGCCGATATGGCGATTCCCCAGGGAGCGTCTGGCGCTCCCACCACTTCGCCCAAATCCCGTCCCGCCTTCGCCGGATCCGAATCGATCGCTCCTGCAATTTCCACCGCGTTTTTTTGTCTCATCAGGCGCACAATCGACGCCCCAATTGGCCCAACCCCGTACTGCACCACGCGAATCTTCTTTTTGGTCACAAAGTCTCCCAGCTTCGGCGGTCTAGCCGAGCCAGTACCTTAATTCCGAATGCCTTGTGGCGCAAGCACTTCGCTTGCCTCCGGCCACATTCATTTCCGAATGCAGGCATAATGGCTCGCTGAATAGGCAATGACCGTGACCCTGCTCCTAACCCTGAAAAAGGCTCTCGCCCGCCACCCGTGGCTTGTCGCCATGCTGCGTGTCTGTGGCAGCATCCTCGCCCTTTTCGTCCTCTTTCGTTTCCTGCCCCTTGCCGAAGTTTGGAGCACCCTCCGCCGCTTGCCTCCGCATCTCTGGCTGCTGGTGATCGCCGGCTACTTGGGCGCGCATCTCATCGCCCTCAATAAATGGCGCATGTTGGTGAACTTGGCCGGCGCACGCCTCACCTTTCGCCAGTCCGTGCGTTTCTACTTCTCCGGCCTTTTCAGCACCCTTTTTCTGCCTTCCATCGTCGGTGGTGATGTAGTTCGTGGCGCGCTCGCTCTCCGCAGCGGTCAGGGGAGGGCCGCAGTCTTCCTGGGAGGCCTTCTCGACCGCATCCTCGATTTCGCCGCGCTCGCGCTACTCATTATTCTCGGGGCTGTCCTGGTTCCCGGAGCGCTGCCTCTTGAGGCCCGTCGCGTTTTCGTAATCTCTGGGATTGTCCTCGCCGTACTTCTCGCGCTGCTTCTGCCGGCGATCTTGTGGTTTCCCGCGCGCAAAACATCCTTCTCGTTGCGCCGCCGCGTCATCCGGTTGCGCCGCGCGGCGCGTTCCATGCGACGCAAGCCACAAAACGTCGCTGCCGCTCTTTGCTTGGGATTGATGGCTCAGGGAAGCTTTATCTGGCTCACTTCGCGCGTCGCCGGCGCCACCGGCTTGCATCTGTTGTTCCGCGCCTGGCTTTTTGCTTGGCCTCTCGCCAAATTCTCCGCCCTGATTCCCATCACCCAGGGCGGCATCGGCGTACGCGAAGCCGCTCTCGTCGTCCTGCTCGTTCCTTTCGGCGCGCCTCCCGTCAAAACCGTCGCCGTCGGCCTCGCCTGGGAAGCCGTCATCATCAGTGGCGGCCTCATCGCCGGCCTTGTCGCTTTTCTCTTGGGACGCTTGCCTGCCTCCCGCAACATCGCGGCCCATATCGAAGTCGGCGCTGAGAATTCGCCCTCGTCGAAACTTTCGTCTTCATAGCTTGCGCGAAAACTTTGCTTCCGCGAGCGCCAATTCAAAAAACAGTGCGCCCGGCACGGGGTTGAATCGGTACGCCGCAATCTCTCGAAATCCCAGCGACCAGTACATCGCAATCGCTCGTGCCATCGACGGCATGGTGTCCAACCGCATCCGTGCGTAGCCCGCTTCTCTTGCCTGCTCGATCAGCGTACGCGCCAGCGCCGCCCCAATCGACTTTCCTTGATGCTCCGGCCGCACATACAGCCGCTTCATCTCGCAGATATCGCTGTCCAGCCGCCGCAGCGCCCCGCATCCTGCTACTTCGCTGCCATCAAACGCCAGCAGCAATCGCCCGCTTGGCCGCGCGTATTCTCCCGGAAGCTCCGCCAGCTCCTTCTCGAATCCCTGAAAGCACAAATCCACCTTGATGCTCGCTTCATATTCGTGAAACAATTTCCGCACCGTCTCGAGAAATTCCGGCGCATCGGCGTTTTCAATATGCATGGTCGCCTCGCTCAACTTCTCGCCAAGCTTCAAATGTTACGGGAACAATTCAGTAAGGTGCCAGCCTCAGCCGCTCACGCAAAAAGACATTTTGGCTGGCCTAAGTATGGATGGGCCCCGCTCGATTGCCTTTGACCGGACCGTTCACCCTCGGCGCTTCTTGCTCCGGCGCTTCAGTTGTTTCACCGCAATCCCTTGAACCTCAAACCTCGCCCCAAACAGCAGCGGCCCCGATCCCAAAAACGCCCGCGCCGGAAATTCTCCCGAAAAATATGTCCGGTAGACCGCGTTGAATTTATCGAAGAGCGTAACGTCCGAGCAAAACACCTGCACGAAAACCAAATCCTCCATCCCCAGCTTCGCCCGCGAAAGCGTCTCGCGGAACCCGTCCAGCACCAACCGCGCTTCCTGCTCCGCATCTGCCGGCGGCTTTTTTGTCGCCGGATCGAGCCCTAGGTGCCCGCTCATGTAAAACGTATCGCCAACAAGCACACCATTCGAAAATGGCAATGGCCCAAGTGCTGATGGCGGCGGAAACGAAATTCTTTTTGAAGTGGATGGCATAAGCTCTCTCCTCCTCGAAAAGTGATCGGATGCGCGCCAACGCTCCGCGATTCTCCTTCCAAAAAGAAAACGGCTCGCCGCCTTGTTTCGCTGCGAGCCGTCTCTCTGCTTCCCAAAATACCAATCCAGCTTCTAGTGCGCATCCTTCGAATAGTTCGGGAACGCCGGCACCTTCGGCTTCGGCAGTGGATTCTTCTTCAACTCCTCCATCGCCACAGAAATGGCCTTCTCCAGTTGCACGTCGTGCCCTTCGCGCCACGCCTTCGGGTCCAGAATGATCGGTACATCCGGCGGCACTCCGTGGTTTTCCACATCCCACGTGCCGTTCGGATTGAAGAACGCCACGCGCGGCGCCGTCACTGCCCCCCCATCAATCAGCTCCGGGTATCCGTAGATTCCCACCAGCCCTCCCCAAGTTCTTTCGCCAATGGTCGGCCCCACGCCTACGTGCTTGAACGCCCACGGCATCCAGTCGCCGCCTGAGCCCGAGAATTGGTTCGTGATCATCACCTTCGGCCCAAAGATCGCGTCGAGCGGAGAGCTGAAAATCTCCCCTTGCCGCGTGTACCAGTAGCTGGTCAGTTTCCGCTGCATGATCTCGATGATGTAATTGGCGATTTGCCCTCCGGTGTTGAACCGCTCATCCATCACCGCGCCTTCGCGTCCCACCTGCGCCATGTAGTAGCGGTTGAAGTTCGTGAACCCGCCTCCCGCGGTGTTTGGCAGATACACATACGCCAGCTTCCCATCACTCAGTTTCGTCACTGTTTCCCAATTGTGATAGGTCCAGTCGCGATGCCGCAGGTTCAGCTCGTTCGCAATCGGAACTACGGTCACTTCGCGCGAGCCCGTTCCGTCCGCGCTCGGCCCCACTTTCAGAATCACCTGCTTGCCCGCCTTGTCCAAGAAGAAGCTGTAAATGTTGTCCGACCCGTGCAGTTCCCGTCCGTCCACGGCCAGAATGTACTCGCCGGCTTGCACGTTTACGCCCGGCTGCGTCAGCGGAGCGTGCAGCTGCGGGTTCCAGTTCTCGCCGAAATACACCTTTGCGATCCGATAGCGCCCGTTTTCAATCGAATAGTCCGCCCCGAGCAGGCCCACGCTCACCGGCGGCACCTCCGGGATCGCTCCGCCACGCACGAACATGTGCCCCACATTCAAATCGCTCAGCATTTGGTTGAACAGGAAATTCTCGTCCTCGCGGCTCGCCAGTCCAGGCAGGTATTTGGCGTATTCCGCTTCCGCTTTGTTCAGGTCGAGACCGTGATAATTCGGCGCATAAAAGAAATCCCGTTCGATCCGCCAGACTTCATGGAACATCTGTTTCCATTCCGCCTTCGGATCCACCCACACTTTCATGTCCGCCATATTCAGCGTGCCTTCGCCGGGTTTCGGCGGCGCGGCAGTCGCCACGATGGCCCAGTGCTCCATCTGTGAATACAGCGCCTTCTCTCCGTCAAACGACAGGGCGAAGGCCTGAATGCCGGAAAGGAACGGCATTGGCTTCCGTGTTTTCATGTCAAACTTCACGACTTCCATCGCCGGAGGCCCGAACTCGAAATCCTGCCCCGGCGGGACATCACTCACAAATAGTTCCCCTGTCTTGCCGGCATTCAGTCCGGCATAGTCTTTCTGCGGCAATGGCAGCGCCAGAATTCGCTGGTCAATATTTTCGAAATCGATGGTGACCTTGGGCGTTTCCTCCTTCTTTCCTTTGTCCGCGGTTGCCGCCGCCCCGGCGCCTGCGCCACCCTCCGGAGCCTTCGCGGTCTTTTCCTCGTCACTCTCCGGCGCCAGCGGTGACGGCTGATCCTTCGCCAGCACCACCACGTAGACCGCGCTCGTCACTGCGTGTCCTTCGCTCGACATGTCCAGCCATGCTGTCGTGGGTCCCGCATTTGTGCTCGCCGTGAAATACAGCCACTTGCCGTTCTTGTCCCACACTGCCGAACTAGCGTCGCTTAGTCCGTCGGTGATCTGCGTGCTCTTTCCCGTCTCCAGCGAGTACACAAACACCGCATGCATGTGGTTCCCCATCAGTTTTGTGTAGGCAATCCATTCGCTATCCGGGGACCATGACGGGTTGAGCGTCATTTGCGGCGTCTCGAACACATCCGTATCAATTTTCACCGGCGTGCCCTTGTCCAAATCCACGTACCACACGCTCAGCCGTTTGTCCGTGTACACGATCTTCTTGCTGTCCGGCGACCACGTCGGGTTGTAGAAAAACGATGGCGGCTCGCCCAAGCTGACCTTTTTCACCTCGCCCATGCCGTCCTGGTTCTTGATGTGCAGCGCGTACTCGCCCGATTCGTCCGAGAAGTACGCGATCGATTTCCCGTCCGGCGACCACGCCGGATACCGGTCCGCCACCGCCGGCGAATTCGTGATGTTCCTTACGTCGCCATGTTCTGCCGGCACGGTCAGGATTTCGCCGTGCGCCTCAAATACCGCGCGTGCGCCGGTCGGAGAAATGTCCGCCGAAAGAATATTTCCTTCCACGCTCTCGAAATGCGGCATGAGCTGCGGGAAATCGCCAGCCACGTGAATCGCCACAGCGTGCTCGCTATGCGTCGCCGGGTTGTAGATGTGGATCGAACCGAATTGCGAATAGATGATCCCGTCCGGACCCGCCGACGCTTCCTTGATCGGCAGCCCATCGTTCGGCACTACCTCGGTTTCTTTCCTCGTCGTCGCGTCGTACTCGTACAGCGTGAACGGCCCCTTTTCATCCGACAAAAAGTAAATCTTGTCCCCGATCCACATCGGGTCGAATTCGTTCCAATCGCCCCGCGGAATTTCGTCGTAACTCGAATCCGCCAGCTTCGCGACCCAAATTTTCGACTCCGTTCCGCCGCGGTAATGCGACCACGTTCCCCACGGAAACGCTACCGGCCGGTACGCAATCTCGTCCCCGTTCGGCGAATACGAGCCTTCATACGCCAGCGGAAACGGCAGCTTCTCCGGCAACCCGCCGTCCACCGAGACGGTGTACAGACCCCCCACGCCGCTCGCGAAGCTGTCCCGCGTCGAGGCAAACAGCACGCTCTTGCCGTCCCTCGTCCATCCCGCCACGGTGTCCGGATCGGGGTGATACGTCAGCCGCTTTGGCACTCCGCCATCTGCCGACACTACGTACACATCCGGGTTCCCGCCGTAATCGCCCGTGAAAGCTACCCATTTGCCGTCCGGTGAAAAATGCGGGTCCGACTGAATCCCCACTCCCGTGGTCAGCCGCACGGCGTCACCGCCGTTGCGGCTCACGCTCCACAGCTCGCCGCCATACACGAACACAATCTGTGTGCTGTTCATCGTCGGCTGCTGCAGCAGCAGCGGCCCCGGTTCCGTTTGCGCGTAGCAAATTCCCGCCAGCAGCAACACCATCACCGCAAAGATAGCTTTCTTCATGCAAATCTCTCCTCTGTGAGAACGTCCCCTTGCGATACGCAAAAGTGGTTGTGAATGTTTCCGCGCACGGACGCGCTTGCTCAAACGCACCTGCGGAAATCCTGCTCCTGAAACTTGCGACAAATGAACCGGGAGTATAACCCTCTACGCCAAATCGTGTCCATGACGGAACATCGCGTCCGCCTTCCTTCCGCCGCGCACCCAGCAGCTTGGAAACCGCTTCCGCATAAACCTCTGGCTTTTCGCCGGAAACTTGTGACAATTATTTCGAGATGATCGATGACCATGAGCCAACCGTATCGCGCGCCCATCCTCTCATTTCTGCCCGCTCGGCTCGCGCTCTTGGGCCATGCCCTGGCCTGTATTTTGGCTCGCCCTTTCGTCTCCAACACCGCCAAGAAACCTTCTAACCGCCGTCGTCATCTCTTGTTTGGGACGGGAGCTTAGGCGATGACCTTGCTCGGGAACTTCACTCCCCATGCGTGACAATTCTCCACCGGTCCCGCGCGCTTCCCGGCGGGCCGGCGATGCCGGGAAGGTCTCCTTGAGCCGGTCGGCGCTCCCGTTTGTTCTCGTGGCCTTGGCAGTGACCTTCTCTTGCCTCGGCTACCCCACACGAGCGCAACAGCAACAGCAGCCGCCGGCGCAAGCCGCTGCGCCTGCCCCTCAGCAACCGCCCGCCAGCATCAACGGCACCATCACCGACAAGGACGGCAACCCCGTCATCGGCGCTCAGGTCACCCTCACCCACGGGAACTCGCCTGCGAAGCAGCAGGTCCTCACCGGCGACAACGGAGAATTCTCCTTTACGAACGTTTCTCCCGGTCCTTTCCAATTGAGCGTCACCGCGCCGCCCTTCGCCGACCAAACCGCTTCCGGCACCGTCGCTTCCGGCCAGAGCTTCATCATCCCGCCGATCATCTTGGTCCTCGCCACCGTGAACACCGTCGTGCGCGTCCAGCCGCAGGCGGTCATCGCTGAACATCAGCTCAAGCAGGAAGAGCAGCAGCGCGTCCTCAAGGTCATTCCCAATTTCTACGTCACTTACGTCCCCAACGCCGCGCCCCTGAATACCAAGCAGAAATTCCAACTCTCCTGGAGGGACGCCATCGATCCGGTCACCTTCGTGCTGATCGGAGCCACTGCCGGAATTCAACAAGCCGTCAATCAGTTTCCCGGATACGGCCAGGGCGCGCAGGGCTACGGCAAACGCTACGGCGCTTCCTACGCCGACTTCGCCACCGGCACTCTCTTCGGCAGCGTCATTTTTCCTTCCATCCTGAAACAGGACCCACGCTATTTCTACAAAGCCACCGGCAGCAAACGCCAGCGCATCCTCTACGCCATCGCCAATGCCGTTATCTGCAAGGGCGACAACGGCCGCTGGCAGCCCAATTACTCGAGTGTTTTGGGGAATCTGGCTTCAGGCGCGCTCGCCAACACCTATTACCCGCCGCAAAATCGCAATGGCGTGGGATTGACCTTCGAAGTCACCGCCGTCGGCGTAGCCGCAACCGCCGCCGACAACCTCCTGCAGGAATTTCTCATTCCCAAGTTAAGCTCGAAACCCCGCAAGCCCGAACCTGCCGATTCCGGCACACCCTGATTCGCGAATATTGCGTCGCCGCGGCGCAGCCATGTAACATTTCCTCATGTTCCCTTTCCTGTTGAGCCTTTTCCTTTTGATCGGCGGAGCGCAATCGAATCCGCAGCCGAAACTCCCGCCGGCCGTTGATCTCGTCGCTCCCGACTATCAGTACGCTCAGCGCGTCGATTCGCTTCGTGACTTTGACTTCACCCACTTCGATTTCGTCATCTTCGACATCGATGGCAAGGTCCAGCGTTCCGTGCGCTTGAAGAACGGCGCACACCATGAGCGCCAGGATTTCGGAGACAGCCGCATATCTTTGGCTCCCCCGCGGTTCTTTGGCGCCACAGGAAGTGGTCCGAATTATGCTCTTCTCGACGGGAACGAAACCGACTCGGGAGGCGATACCAAAATCACCGGCATCGTGCAGGTAATCACCGTCACCGCGCGTCACATGCACGTTCTGCAGCAGTTCACCTTCGATTCCCAGGCTCCCGGCGCGGGCGTCACTTTCGACCCGAAATCAGGTAGCCTCATCATCCGCGCTCGCAGCAAAGATGGCACGCCGGTTTGCTGCCCCAAATTCATGGACGTCGTGCATTTCCATTGGAACGGCCGCAAATTTGAACAGCAGAGCGTGCAAATCCAGGACGTGACCCCGCTCGGGGACTAACTGCCAGCGCCCGCCACTCGCCGCGATTCATTTCCCCGACGGATTCGCCGGCGGTGCTCCTTGGCTCGCTGGCGGAATGATTCCGTTCATCCGCAGATACTCCACCATCTGTCCGTAGTGGTCGAACGCGTGCGTGCACCCAAAACTCGCCAGCGCCAGCCGCGTATTAAAAAATGGCAAAGGCGGATGCTCAATGGGAGTCACAGCGTTCCGCATCGTGATGGTTGCAAACGCTTTGTGGCCCAGCGCAAATGAATCCTGCAAGTACTTCACAATCTGTTCTTTCGTCTGGATCGAATCGGGTCCGTTCGCCGCTTCACTAAAGGTGACGCCAGGCGGCATAGGCTGGCCAAGTATCGCGCTGTAATAAGCAAAATTCACCGTCGCCACGTGCTTCACTTCCTGCGCGAACGTCCTCACTCCCTTGAATTCGCCGTTCGTCGGCCCGAAATCATACTTGTCCTCCGGCATCGCCTCCGCCGCCCCCACGAATTCATGCTCCACAATTCCCAGTTGCGACTGCATCACCGACGCGATCGTCGGCGCCGCCGCGGCTTTCTTCATTGGCGTCGTCTGCTGCCCTAAAGCCGTCGCCGCGGCCCCCGACATTCCCAGCATCGCCACCACCAGGAATCCCGCCGCTCTTTTCATTTTTTTCGCTCCTCAGACAGCCTCTAAAGCAAGAACTCCAGCACGGCGTTCATTTCCCTCCCGGATTCGCTGGCGGTGCTCCCTGGCTCGCAGGCGGAACAATTCCATTCATCCGCAAATATTCCACCATCTGTCCGTAGTGGTCGAACGCGTGCGTGCAGCTGAAGCTCGCGAGCGCCAGCCCCGTGTTCAGGAACGAAATCGGCGGCTTGGGCAGCGGCGTCACCGCATCCCGCATGGTGAGCGTCGCAATCGCCTTGTGTCCCAGCGCGAACGAATCCTTCAGATACTTCACAATCTGCTCTTTGCTTTGAATATCATCCGGCCCGTTCATCTGCTCGTTCGCGCTCACTCCCGGCGGCGGAGCCTGCCCCAGAATCGCGCTGAAGAATGCGTAGTTCACCGTCGCCACGTGCTTCACTTCTTGCGCGAATGTCCTCACTCCTTTGAAATTTCCTTCAGTTGGCGCGAAGTTGTACTTGTCCTCCGGCATCGCCTCCGCCGCCCCCACGAATTCATGCTCCACAATTCCCAGTTGCGTCTGCATGACCGACGCGATCGTCGGCGGCGCCGCAGCTTTCTTCATCGGCGTCGTCTGCTGCCCCAAAGCCGTCCTGCCGCCCGCCAACAACCCCAGTACCGTCACCACCAGGAATCCCGCTGCTCTTTTCATTTTTTCTCTCCTGGAATTTCGCTCGCCGTACAGACTCCTGCGCCGGATTCGCGCCGCTGACTCTCGTACGCTCGTACTGCACCAAATGGATTGGTTACGCACTACCGGGGTGCATCCATACTAGGAAGCAAATCGCTCCGACCGGTGGGTATCTCCCTATCGCGCCGCTTCTGAGCGATTTTCGCGAAGGGCGCGAAGTTTTCTCTTGCTGACCCACTGGTCACTATTCACTGACAACTGTCTTACTCACACCACCTCAATTTCCGTCGTCACCGGCGTCCCGCGCACCACCGACTGCGTCACCGGCGACCCATCCACCGCCAGCTTCCAAATCTCCCGCAGCGTCTTTTCATCCGCGTCCGCGCGCACAAACGCCTTGGCCTTGATCCCGCGGTATCCCGGATTCCCAGCATCATCCAGCCCCGCCCACTTCAAAATATTGTCGAAATTCCCCTCAAGCGCGATCTCCAGGTCGTGAATTTTCACTCCGCGCTTCGTCGCGTTCAGCACGAATCCAACCGTCATGCACGCGCCAATCGCCGACAACAGCTGCTCGTGCGCGCTTGCCGCCAGGTCCGTCGCGTCCAGCCCGCCCGGCTCGTCCATCTCCGACGCGTGCGTGCGCATGTACGCCTTCGCGCGAAACCCGTCCTGCCACACCACCCGCGACTTCCATGGCCCGCTGATGCCTTGCAGCACTTCCGGCTGCTTCATCGAACACAAAATCTCATTCAGCTTCTCGGGCCGCAATCCATTCAGTCTTTCTCCCGACATCTTTGCCTCTGCCATTTTTTTCTCCTCTTTCTCAGTCATTCATTCTTGCTGGTGTGGCTAACATGGCCCGGATTTCCACTGCTCCCCAACCACTACCCCGCACGCAGGCGCAATGTCTTCGCTTGCTGACCACTGGCCCTGACCACTGTTTTTCACTCTTTCTTGCCACTCGTCACCGCTTTCAACTCGCCGCAGCTTTTCCCTGAAATTCCCCGCGTAACTGCTTCGCTGCCTCGGAAATCGCCGCCATCTTCTTCGTCGCGATCTCCGCCGTGTTCACGTTGCGTTCGGCAAACGTACCAAAACCGCAGTCCGGATTCAGGAAAATCTTCTCCGGATCGTAAAACTTCGCCAGCTCCTTCACCCGTGCCACAATCTGCTCCGGCGTTTCGATCTCATCCGTGCGCGGATTCACCACTCCCAATCCAATCTCTTTCTCATTCTTGTATTCCTTGAACACTTCCAGCTCGCCCGCTCGCGGCGTCGCAAACTCCAGCACCAGCTGGTGAATATTCATCTGCATCAAGTACGGCAGCATCGGCCCGTAGTTTCCTTTCAGCAGCACTTCTTCTTTCCGGCTCCAGTTTCCCCTGCAAACATGCACCCCAAATCGCACCCCGTCGATTCCCTCCGTCGTTTCGTTCATCAGCCGCACGGCCAGCGCCAACTCATCGCTGGGATCTCTCCGGTTCGGCAGCGCCGCGCACATAAATGTCTCCGTGCTCTCCGCTCCATAAACGATCTGGCTCAGAATCGGCTCGTCAAATTGTATGAACTCCACTCCCTTGGCCTTCAATGCCTGCACTTCTTTGCGCAAAATCTTCACCACGTCCTTGGCCAGCTCTTCCGGCGCTCCGTAAACCTTATCCGACAGTCCCTCGAACCAGCTCGACCGCGTCAGCATATACGGCCCTGGCAGCGGTACTTTCAGCGGTCGCGTCGTATGCTTCTTCGCGAAATCCACTTCGTCCTGCGCCAATCCATTTTTTTCCGTCAGCCGCTCCACCACGATCGGGCTCTTGATCGCGAACGCTGGAACGTCCAGCGCCCGCAGCACCTCTTCATATCGCGCGCGGTCCTTCATGTAGTCCATCAGCTCCGAAACCTTCATTAGTCGCATCCCGCCCAGCTTCTCCACCACGAACGAATAAAAATTGTCTCTCCGCTGCTCCCCGTCCGACGGAATGTCCACGCCGGCCTTTTCTTGCGCGTCCAGGCATTCCACCACCGCGCGATCCGCCACCGCTTGGAATTCCGATTCCGCACACCCGCTCGCCTGCCGTTTCCGCAGCGCCTGAATCAGCCAAGCGGGCCGCGGCCAGCTCCCCACGACGGTCACCGGAAATAATTTTTTCTCAGACATGTGCGCCCTCTCCCTTTTCAGTTTCAGTTTTCTCGAAATCTTTTTCCACCGGCAAGCCGCTGCCGCTCCACTCCGCATATGACCCGTCGTAGAGCGCCACGTTGTAGCCCAGCCGCTCGAGCGCCAAAAACCCCAGCGCCGCCCGCACGCCGGTGCGGCAATACGCGATCCCGCTGTCTCCTCGTTTCACGCCGCGCGCCGCGAACATCTCTTCCAACCGCTCCGGCGCGCTTAGAATTCTTCCATTCGCGCCAATTTGCTCGCAGCTCAAATTCACCGCGCCCGGAATCCGTCCCGGCCGCGCATCGATCTCCGCTTTTCCCGAAAATTCGTCTGCCGTGCGCAAATCCACAAGCCAGGCCGCGTTTTTCTGCACATCCGCCATCGTCGCGCGCAGCTCCGGTCTCAGTCTGGCCACAAATTCCCGCGCGGTCGGTTGCACCGGCCGGTAAAACACCTCGCGCCCGTCCGCGACCCACCGCTCCCAAAACGTCTCCATCACGTGCACATCCGTCCGCCCCAAATACGCCAGCATCCACGCCAGAAACGCTGCGCTGCGCCCGTCCGCGTTGTCATAAATCACCGGAGTGCGCCGCGCGTCCAGTCCCGCGTTTCCCAGCCGTCGCGCCAACTCCTCCGCTCCCAGCAAACGCCCCTCGGGGTCGCGCTGCTTCGCCACCGGGAAATTCACTGCATTTTTCGGATGCCCGGACGTATACCGCAGCACCGACCGCGGATCGATCACCAGAAATTCCGGCGACTCCAGCCGCTCCGCCACCCAGTCTGCCGATACCAATTGAAATAAGCTCATCGTGTTTTCGATCTTCGGCCCTTCGCAGGGATTCACGCTTCTTGTAGGCTTCCGCCCGCGGGGATCGAGCAGAGGGTCCTAAACGCTGCCCGGCATTCTAATCCAACTCCCGTCCGGAAGCCACTTTGCCGGGGGTGTGGCGCAGGCTCTCAGCCCGTGCCCCGTTCGTTGGTGGCCAGTCTCCGATAGCCCAGCGAATCGGAACTTGAACTTGAAATCTGTCTCGATTCGATTCCCGTGAGACCCGCCACGCTTCACGATCATCCTTAGTGTTAGAACAAGCCTCAGGGAGGATCAAAATGAGCAATCTCGACAACATGTTGCAGCGTAACAAAGATTTCGCTGCTCAGCAGTCCGCCGCGGGCACACTTATGCCTTCGCTTTCGCGGGCGCTGCCAGGGGTCAGGGCAATTATCATCGGCTGCGCCGACATGCGTGCAGACCCGGCTCATGTACTTGGAATTAAGCCGGGCGAGGCCGTTGTGATCCGTAACATCGGCGGTCGAGTCACGCCGGGATTGTTGGAGCAGTTGGCTCTGCTCGGGCGAATTGGCGAGGTAGCCAAAGAGATTCCGGGGGGCGGCGGAGAGTTTCACATCATTGTGCTTCACCATACCGACTGCGGCATGGGTCGCCTTGCCGGAGATCTCGACAAATTGGCGAACTATTTTCAAATAAAGGAAGGCGAGGTCAAGACAAAAGCGGTCGCCAACCCTCGCGCCGCGGTTGCCGTCGACGTTGCCATCCTTCGGGCGATTCCTGCATTGCCGGCCGCGTGGCTTGTATCCGGCCTCGTCTATGATGTTGCGACCGGACTTGTTGAGGTCGTCGTACCGCCAGCGCCGATCCGTACTTCGTGAAACGTCCACGCATCGACAAACTGCGGCCAACTTTAGAGACTGATGAACAGTGTTTACCGGAAACTGGCCCGCTACCGCACAGGCCTGTCAGCTGTGATCAGTTTCTTGGAGTGCGTTGGCTCGCCGCAATTTGCAACCCCGCGCACGCCGGCGTATCTTTTTTGTGAAGACCTTATTCTCGGGAGGCAATTCGAATGACTCTTCTTCGCGCTCGGCCCTTGCAAATTTCTTCTTTGGCAATTTTTTTCTGTCTCGGCAGCGTCGCTCTCGGCGCCCATTCTCAAAATCAAGCGGCGCAGCAGCAGTCTTCGCAGCAAGCCGCGCAAACTCAAAATCCCCCGCAAACCACGTCGGCCATTCCCAAAATCGACGGCGGCGTTGGTGCCTGCACCGCCAGCTTCACCGTTCACGACGGCTCCAACAAGCCCCTCTACAACGCGCAAATCTCCGTCGAGTTGCGCTACGGCTTCATGAACATGCGCAAAACTGACCTCCAGGTCGGCACCGACAGCAACGGCAAAGCCAATTTCACTGGCCTGCCCAATTTCCCCAAAAAGCCTCTCGAATTTCACATCAAGAGCGGCACCGTCTCCAAAACCGTCACCGACGACCCGGAAAGCAATTGCGTCGCCACCTTCGATGAGGTCCTCACTGTCCACTAAACCGCCGTCCCCTGTTGGTTGCTTCGCGTCTTCGTAGAGTCGCCCATCGCCTGCCCCGCCTAGGTGGGCGACTCGCGAGTCGTTTTATGCCTTGCCAAACTTCCTATTGCTGGCCAGTACTTTGCCGCTTCAGGCCCGCCAACTCCCCGAAACTTTTCCCGCCTCCGTGCGTTAACTAAGTAGCCAGAGAAATCGAGGCCATCGCCCATGACCCACACTACAAAAACCTCCGCCACGCTTTCAGCAAGAATCATCGCCGCTCTCTTCGCCATCTGTTTCACGCTGACCCTTTTGTTCGCCGCGCGCCTCCACGCCCGAGATGCCCGCGCCGCCATCCCTGCCCAGTCGCAATCGCAATCTGCGCCGCCCGCAAAGCCCTCTTCCGGCATGAGCAACATGCCCGGCATGAACATGCCCGAAACTCCCACCAATCCCAACTCTCCCACGGCTCGCGCCGCCAACGCCGACATGGACGACATGGATATGCACATGAACATGGCCCACATGTTCATGACCCCTCTGCGCCCCGCCAACCCCGCCGATGAAGCCCGCGCCGCGCAAATCGTTGCCGTTCTTCGCCCCGCCATCGATAAATACAAAGACTACAAAGTCGCCCTCGCCGGCGGCTTCAAAATTTTCGCGCCCAATGTTCCGCAGCCCATCTACCACTTCACCAGCCGCAGCAACGCCCTCCGCGCGCAATTCACCTTCGATCCCACGCGCCCCACTTCGCTCCTCTACAAAAAAGTCGCCGACGGCTACCAGCTCCTCGGCGCCATGTACACCGCGCCCCTGCGCTACACCGAGGCCCAGCTCAACCAGCGCGTTCCGCTCAGCGTCGCCCGCTGGCACAAGCACGTCAATTTCTGCCTCGCTCCTTTCGGCACTCCGCAATCGCAGGTCGATCATTCCAAATTCGGCCCCAACGGCAGCATCGCCACCGCGCAAGCCTGCTCCGCCGCCGGCGGCCACTTCATCCCCGTCGTCTTCAACTGGATGGTCCACGTCTACCCGTACGAATCCGACCCCAACAAACTCTGGGCCCACTAACCCGCCTCTTCATTTCACAGGAGCGCGCTTCAGCGCCGCCCTTTTTCTTCCCAAGGCAACTCTTCACCCTTATCTTGCGTCTATCTTTGCGTTTTGATAAACTCTGCAACTGGTTCCCCGGATACGCCCCCTTCGGAGGTGACCATGAAATCCGCTCTTCGCTTCACCCCTCTTTTCCTCTTGCTTTTCTTTTCTCCAGCAGGACTTCTTGCCCAGGTCGGATCGTCTTCCGTTTCCTCGCAAATTTCAGCTCGCACCGTTACCTGGAACACGCATATATCCCTCAACTCCCGCCGTCCGCCCGTCACCGGCTCGCCCGTCTCCTATGACGAAGTTTCTCAAGGCACCCGCCTCCTCGCGGACGGCACGCGCATTACCCCGAAACCCTTCACCATTTCCTTTTATCGCGATTCTGCCGGCAGGGTGCGCACCGAACGGCCAGTATTCACTTCACGCGCTTCCGGTGGGTCGAATTTGAAGGTCATCGAAATCTCCGATCCCGTCGCCGGCTTTCAGTACGTCCTTGACCCGCAGAACCACATCGCTTATCGCTTTCCTAGCGCCGCGTCTGCGCCTTCGCCGGTCCCTTCACCACAGGTCAAATCCGCATCCGTGACGCCACCCTCGACTCCAAATGATACGCGCCAGTCGCAGACCACTACGGAGTCCCTTGGGACGGAGGTGATCGAAGGACTCTCTGTCGAGGGCCGCCGCATGACCACCGTTGTCCCCGTCGGCGCGATGGACAATGACCGTCCGATTACCACCACTTGCGACTATTGGTACTCTCGGGATTTGGCCACCGATATCGTCCGCGACTGTTCCGACCCCCTCGGCGGCGACAGGACCACCCATTTCGTCAACATCAATCGCGCTGAACCGGATCCTTCGCTGTTTCAGGTTCCTCCGGACTACCAAGTCGTCGACGGTCCCGCCGACGGCCAGGTCACCCTGAAGCTTCAGTTGCCGCAGCCTTAGGGGTTTGTTTACGGTGAGAAATGAAGGGCGGAAAATGAAAAACTGCGCCCCTTCGCCCTAACCCAGCGAGAGTCGCCGCTAGGCCCGTTTCGCCTCAGCCGTTCTCACGTGCTCCGGCCGGAACCCCACTCCTACGATCCGCGGCAAAATCCGCCGCAAAGCCGGCCATCTCCTCATCAGCTTCACCGGCCACGGCGCCGTAATCGGCTTCGTGCTTCCCAGCACGCGCTTGATGATGCGGTTCTGCGCCACCACCTGCAATCGCTGCGTCGCCCGCGTCGGAAACATTCTCCTCCGCTGCACCGCCTGCAAATCGTTCTCGCTCACGCTTCCTTCGCGCAGCTTCGCGCTCAAAATATTCGCCGCCGCCACCGCGTCCTGTATCGCCAGATTGATTCCCACTCCTCCCATCGGAGACATCGCGTGCGCCGCATCCCCGATGCACAGCAGCCCCGGCAAATGCCAGCGCTCCAGCCGGTCCACCTTCACCACCAGCAAGCTCACGTCCTTCCACTCGCGCAACTCCTCCACGCGGTCTTTCATATACGGCGACAAATCCGCAATCTCTTTGCGCAGCGCCTCCAACCCTCTTCGCTGAATTTCCTCGAACGCGCCTTTCGGAATCACGAACGCGCACTGCCAATAGTCCTCTCGATTCAGCATCACCAGCATCTTCCCCGCATCGATGTGCCCGAACGTTTGCGGCGGATCCCCCTCCTTTCGGCTCAGCCGCATCCACAGCGCGTCCATCGGCGCGCCCAGATCGATCGCTTTCAGTCCCGCACGCTCCCGCACCACCGAATGCCGTCCGTCCGCTCCCACCGTCAGCGCCGCGCGCACTTCCAGCATCCCTTCCGGCGTCTTCGCTCGCACGCCGGTCACGCGCTCGCCTTCGCGAATCAAATCCGTCACCTCCGCCCGCATCCGCAGACGAAACCCCGGATACCGCTTCGCCTCCTCTGCGATGAAATCCAGAAAATCCCATTGCGGCATCAGCGCGATAAATTTGCAGTGCGTCGGCAAATGCGTGAAGTCCGCCAGCGGCACCATTTCGTTGCCGATCAGCCCGGACAATTCGCGGAACTCCTGGTGCGGCAGCTTCAAGAACTTTTCCAGGATCCCCAGCTCGTACATCAGCTCCAGCGTCGACGGATGCACCGTGTCTCCGCGAAAATCCCGCAGAAAGTCCGCGTGCTTTTCCAGCACCACCACGTCTACGCCCGCCCGCGCCAGCAGAAACCCCAGCATCATTCCCGCCGGCCCGCCGCCCGCAATGCAGCACCGCGTTTCGATCGCTTCGCTCAATGCCCGAATTTTACCTGAAAACTTTCCCCGTCGGCCCGCCCCGCTCCTCCCAGGCGTCCGGCCTCGCATGAAAACCTTCCGTTGTCCCCGCGCCCTGAGCCACGCTAAGCTCTCTCCCCGATGCTCACGCACTCCTTTGCCATCCTCCATCCCGGCAATCTCCACTGGCTTCCCATCACCATCTTCCTCGTCACTTACATCCTAATCGCTGTCGAATCGGGCCGCGGCAGCCATCTCGACCGCACCGCTTCCGCCTTTTGCGGCGCCGTCGCCATGGTTCTCGCCGGAGTCGTCTCGCTCTCCGCCGCCTACACCGCCATCAGTTGGGACACCATCGTCTTCCTCCTCGGCATCATGATTCTCGTCGCGCATTTCCAGATCGCTCATTTCTTCGACTGGATCGCGTTTCGCATCGCCATCATCGCCAAGACTCCCTTTCAATTCCTCGTCCTCCTCGTTTTCACCTCCGGCATCCTCGCCGCGTTTTTTGTCAACGACACCGTCTGCCTCATGTTCACCCCCATCGTTCTCATCGCCACGGAACGCCTCAACCTCCCCAAGCTTCCCTATCTACTCGCGCTCACCACCTCCGCCAACATCGGCTCGGTCATGTCCGTCACCGGCAATCCGCAGAACGCTCTCGTCGGCGTCACTGCGCATTTCACTTTCCTCGAATTCCTCGAGCACCTCGCGCCGGTCGCGCTCCTCGGCCTGCTCCTTGACGTCGCCATCCTCGCCTTCATCTTTCGCCGCCAGCTTTGGAACGTCCCTCCTCTTCAGCACCGTCCCAATCCGCCGGTCGTCACCGTCGACCGGATCCTGCTTACGAAGTGCGTCATCGTCTCCGCGCTCGTCCTCGTTCTCTGGATTCTGAATTTTTCTTTCGCTCTCGCCGCGGCCACCGTCGGTGCGCTCATTCTCATCATCGGCCGCGTCAAATCCGAAAACGTCTACCATCGCGTCGATTTCGAGCTGCTTCTTTTTTTTGCCGCGCTCTTCGTCGTCATGCAGGGATTCGAAAGCTCCGGCGCGGCCAGCTACCTCATCCGCTTCTTTGAGCCCGGCCTGAAAGGCTCCGTTGCTACGCAGCTCTTCTCCATCAGCGGCACCATGCTGGTCCTCTCCAATCTCGTCAGCAACGTCCCGGCTGTCCTTCTCGTGCGCCCGCTCCTCGCCTCTTTCGGCAACTCCCACTTCCTGTGGCTCGCTGTCGCCAGCACCAGCACTCTTGCCGGCAACGCCACGCCTATCAGCTCCGTCGCCAACCTCATCGTTCTCCAGCAAGCGGCCTGGAAAACAAAAATCAGTTTCTGGGAATTCACCCGCGTCGGCCTCCTCGTCACCGTCGCTACGTCCCTTCTCGCCATCGCCCTCCTCGCCGCCGAAGCCCACTTTTTCCCCGGGATATAACCTCGCGGCCTCATTGTCATTCCGAGGAGGATGCGACGAGCATCCAACGAGGAATCTGCATTCGTCTTTCTTCTGCTTCTCGCTTTTCTGGCTTCCAACCTCGAATCTCCCGCATCTAGTACTTGCACCTTCCTCCCGCGGGAAGGTTCATCTTCGGAAAGGCAAATCATGGGCGACGCGCTCACCATTTCCGCTTTTGCCAAACGCTCCGGCGTGCCCTCCAAGACCATCCGTTACTGGGAAAGCCTTGGATTGCTCCCGAAAGCCGCTCGCAGCCACACCGGCTACCGCGTCTTTGACCCCGCCGCGCTTCGCTACGTCGCTTTCATCCAGCGCTCCAAGGCCATCGGGCTCACCCTCGCCGAGATGCAGGAAATTCTGCATCTCGCGCGCAGCGGTCGCTGTCCGTGCCCCGACGTTTTCAGTTGGACGCAAGCGCGTGCGAAGTCCGTCGCCGATCAGATCCGCGAGCTGTCGGCGCTGCTGCAACGGCTCAAGCGCATTGAACGGGAATGGAAGCGCTGCTCGTGCTCCAGCGGCGAGTGCGGCGAGGTCTGCAGCCTCATCGCTGGTTTGCCGGAATGCAAATCCGCAGGAGGAAAAAGCAATGCGAACAATCAAATACGCGGTAACTGCTGTGACGGCGACGCCTGCTGTGAGCGCGCTCCCCGCGCTCGTGGCAACCGATCCGTGCTGCCCGCCGCCGTGCCCGCCGTGTCCGCATCCGTGCTGCCCGCCTCACGGCGACTAGTGAAGCGGCGGCGCGCTATAAATCATCACTGAAAAAACGACGCGGATTCGCCGCACGCTTCTGGGCGAATCCGCGTTCTCTGCGTTTACGCTGTCATCCCGAACCCAGCGCGCGTTGTCTGCGCGATGGCAGTGAGGCCTGCCTGCCGCTTGCCCGCCGTGGCGGGCAGGCAGGGACCTGCTTTTGTTTTCGCCGGCTTGTCGGGCTGCCTTATTTCTTCGCCGCCGCCAAATTCTGGTTGATCTGGTCCCAGTTCACCACGTTCCACCACGCCTCGATGTAATCCGGCCGGCGGTTCTGATACTTCAAATAATACGCATGCTCCCACACGTCCAGTCCCAGCACCGGCTTTTTGCCTTCCATCAGAGGGCTGTCCTGGTTCGCCGTGGACTCAATCCCGAGCTTTCCGCCGCTCATCAACAGCCACGCCCAGCCGGAGCCAAACCGTTTCGTCGCCGCGTCGTTGAACTTCGTTTTGAAATCCGCGAAGCTCCCGAACGCCGACTTGATCGCTTCGGCAATTTCGCCCTTCGGCTCTCCGCCGCCGCCTTTTTTCATGCTCGGCCAAAAGAGCGAATGGTTGGCATGCCCGCCGGCGTTGTTGCGCACCGCGGTGCGAATGGTCTCCGGCACTCTCTCGATTCCGTGCAGCAGCTGCTCCAGCGAAAGCTTCTGCAAATCGGCGTGTCCTTCGAGCGCCTTGTTCAAGTTATTCACGTACCCGCCATGGTGTTTGTCGTGATGAATTTCCATCGTCTTCGCGTCGATATACGGCTCCAGCGCGTCGAATGGATAGGGAAGGGGCGGCAACTTAAACGCCGTTGCCTGTGCGGCTCCTTGAGCATCTGTCATTTTTCCTCCTCAAATTGCGTTCGTACCGTGTAATTATACTCCCGCCGCGCGGCGCAGTGTAAATAACGCAAAATTTATAAGTAAGGCCATTCAGCTCCGCCCGTCACGAAACCATCAGCCCGGCGACATAATCGTAGTCCGTCTTCGCCGCTTCTAACGCGGTCTGCCCGTGGAACGGCGGATCGTGATCCACGATGAAATACTCTGCGCCCGCCCTCCGCGCTGCTTCGTAAGCCGCCTTTAGCGGAACCACTCCCCTTCCAAGATCCACAATATGCGCCCCTGCTGCTCCTCCGATCTCGTTCAATGGCGGTGTCACGGCGCTGAAGTCTTTGAAATGCAACAACCGCACCCGCTCGGCATTCGCGGTAATCAGTGCTACTGGATCAGTGCCGCCCGCAGCCATCCACCCTGCATCCACTTCTAGCTTGACCAGCTGGGGATCTGTCTCCTTCAGAAGAATCTCGTAGCCCGTCTCTCCGCGCTCGAATCTGCGGAACTCGAAGCTGTGATTATGGTAGGCATATTCCAAACCGCGCTTCTTGGCGCTCTCGCCAATCTGATTGGCAAACGCCGCGATCCGCCGGAAGTCGTCGGCCGTCAGATGATTCAGCCTCTCCAGCGTCGCGGCGAAGTCGCTCATTTTCCACCTTTCAGGCGGCAGAAACGTACTCACCGCGTAATTCACGCCCAGAGCGCTCGCGTCGTCCAGCAGTTTCTCCGTGTCCTCAGACCCAAAGAAGAAATGCTCGGAAGGGCTGCCCAGTCCCGCATTACCGAGCATCTTCCTGAAAGCGCTGATGTTGGTAATCGAGAATGCCTCCACATATCCGTACCCGATCGCTGCCAGCTGCGCGAGCGTGCCCGAAGGATCCTTCCGGTATTCCGGAGTCACCATATACATCTGCACACCCGGCTTCGATTTCGCGCCGCCACCCCATAAACGCGTAAGGCCAGCAGCGTGTGCACCGGCGAAAACCGCGGCAGAACGGATAAGCAAACTGCGTCGGGAAAGGTACATCTTCATCGCAGCTCCTCGTGCAGTTCAGGCATACGCGTCGCTGCCGCCCGCAGAGGGCTGGTCTGGTATATCAGGGATAACTGACTCACTCGTTTGTCTCGTGGCATGCACCCTATTTTTTCATCAGCCCACGAATCTGCTCCGGCAGATCCAGCGTCACGCTCAGCGTCGCGGATGCCTGCTCGGCCCCGTTGCTCGCCTGCAAGAAAACGAACCTCTCCCCGTCTGCCGAAACGTCGAAATTCACCGCCGGATTCGTTTGCATCGGGCTGAATTCCGAGGCCGCTAGCGTGAACAGCTCATGCGGAGGCCCGGCATGGAACGTCGGCTTCAATTCCACGTCAACGCTCATCATGATATTTTGCCCCGCCTCGTAGTACACCAGTTCACGCCCTCCCTTGGACCAACGGGGATAGGCCGCGTTTTCCAGCGAGACTTGCCATTCCCCTCCGCCGATAGGGAAAGTATCCACAAATGCCTGATACATGCCCGATTGATACGACGAGTAGGCGATGTACCTCCCGTCCGGTGAGAACTCCGCCCCTGCAGCGTTTGCTTTGAGCAGCTTGGGCCCCGGCTTGTCTCCAAGCCCGGCCATCCACAGGTCGCCAATGGTGCCTCCCGGCTGTGTCAAAACGATGTTCTCCCCATCGGGCGAAATCGTATCCGGATTGAAATACGAGTTGCCCTCATTCGGCATCACGGCTTGTTCGCTTCCTGTACCGTCCGCTCGCTTCGCATACAGCCCCCCGCCACTCCCGCGGCTCGAATCAAAATAAATTTTCGATCCATCCTGCGACCACGTGTCATAGTCATCCGTGCCGTCAAACGTCAGCCGGCTCATGCTTCCGCTCGCGAAGTCATAAATCCACACGTCGCCCCGGCCGTTCGCCGCAAAGTTGGTGACGTCGCTGACGATCAACGCAAGCCGCTTGCCGTCCGGCGAGAATCGCGGAACGGCATATCCGCGTGGCGCGAGAGGCAATACGTGCGACTCTCCTTTGCGATCCGTTATCGCAATCGTTCGAATGGATGTCGCGGAACCCCCGCTCAGGTACGCCATCGTGCCATCCGACGCGACTCCCACGTACGTCGCCCCGCTCGTAGGATCGTCGCTCACGTGTTCCGGCAACTGCAGCGGCTCGCCTGTGAATTCCATTCGGCTCTGGCTGAAAGGCGCCGCGAAAAGCACTCCAGCCCGGTAATAGAGCAAGTATCCCGCCGGTGAATAAATCGCCATGTCTCCGTGCGTCAGCACCCGAATTTTCTTCGTAGCGAAGGAATACGCCACAATCTCCGCATCATCGTAGCTCGCCGCGCTATTTTCCATGCCGATCGTAAAGATCATTCCCTGCCCATTCGGCAGCACGTCCGGCCAGCGGTACGTTCGCTCTCCCTTCTTCGCGTCCGGCGTCGCCAGCGCTTCCGGCTGTCCGCCGGAGTCCGGAACCCTCATCAACCCCCCCGTATAATCCGGAGCGAAAATAATCGTTCCGTCCTTCGCCCAGTTTCCCCCGCGCTGATTCGAGGCATCAGCCAGAACTTGCGCCGTCCCGCCCTCGACCGGGATTTTTTTGAGTTTTCCATCCGCAAAGAAGCCGATCCATTTCCCGTCGGGAGAGAAAAACGGACTCGCTCCATTCTCGGTTCCGGAAATCGGCCCTGCTCCAGGCTCATTCAATGAGCGAAGGTAGAGTTGCGCTGAACTTCCTTTTGTTCCCATGAACACAATTTCTCGTCCGTCTGGCGAAAGTGCCACACTGTGCGCGTCTCGCGTGACAATGCTTACGCCCTGCGGCAGCGCAACATCGAGCGTCGTGCTTTCGCCCGGCTCGACATGCGCCCCAAAATATAAATAGGCCGCGAGTCCCGCCGCCACCAGCGCGCACACCGCCGCCACTGCCCATGGCAACCACGCCCGTCCGGCGCGTTGCGGCGTTTTCACTGTGGCGAGCGATTGCTTCTCGACGGTTGCCGCCGCGCCGCTCAATACCTCGTCAATCGCAATCCGCGCATCGCCGATATCGCGCAGCCGCTGCTTCGCATCCTTCTGCAAGCAGCGCTGCAACAGCACGCGGACGTGCGTCGGCGTATCCTTCGGCAGCGCGCTCCACTCCGGCTCCGCGCGAATCACCGCCGCCAGCGTGTCCGTCACTGTCTCGCCGCCGAACGCCATTTTCCCCGTCAGCATTTCGTACAGCACGCAGCCAAACGCCCAAATGTCCGTCCGCCGGTCCACCGATTTGCCTTTGGCCTGCTCCGGCGACATATACGCCGCCGTCCCCAGAATCACTCCGGCCTGCGTCGCCATCCGCGTAATCGTCGGCGAACTGGAAATGTCCACTGAACTCGCATCCGTTTCGAGCGCCTTCGCCAATCCAAAATCCAGAATCTTCACCGCATCGTTATTTGTGATTTTTATGTTTCCAGGTTTCAGATCCCGGTGCACCACGCCGCGCTCATGCGCGTATTCCAGCCCTTCCGCAATCTGTTTCGCAATCGCCAGCGCTTCATCCATCGCAATCGGCGTTGACCGGCTTTGTTGTGCAGTGCTGACCTTTGCGTCGGAACGCGTTCCCGCGCTGCTCGATCCCTTTCGTTCGCCGGCAATCCGCTCCGCCAGCGTGGGCCCTTCAACAAGTTCCATCACCAGCGCGTGCCTGGCGCCGGAATCTTCGAAGCCGTAAATCGCCGCGATGTTCGGATGATTAAGCGACGCCAGCACCTGCGCTTCGCGCCGGAATCGCGCCAGCCTCTCCGCGTCCTGGGCAAGCGCCTCCGGCAAGACTTTGAGCGCCACGTCGCGCCCCAGCCGCGTGTCCCGCGCGCGGTATACTTCCCCCATGCCGCCCGCGCCGAGCGCCGCGGCAACTTCATACGCCCCAAGCTTTGTTCCTGGTGTCAGCAATGCATTTGGTTTCGAAGTCGCGGGATTATACATCCCATCTCCCGTTTCGTCCGTGCTTCTCGCCGCCGCATTTCTCCGGGCGCAGCGCCCTGCGAAAATCCCCGCGCCCGCCTCCGCATTTATGAGATAAATTCCTGAACGCAGCCAGCGCAACCAGAGCAAAGGAGCGGCGCATGCCCACCATCGCCCACACCGAAAGGCACTCCATCTCCGTCGCCTCGGTACGCGACATCGTCATCGGCATGGCCGACGGCCTCACCGTGCCCTTCGCCCTCGCCGCCGGCATCACCGGCGCCATCGCCTCCGCGCGCATCGTGGTCACCGCCGGCCTCGCTGAAATCGTCGCCGGCTCCATCGCCATGGGCCTCGGCGGCTACCTCGCCGCCAAGACCGACGCCGAGCATTACGCCTCCGAGGTGCAGCGCGAAATCGACGAGACCGTCGAAATCCCCGACCAGGAAGAAGAGGAAGTCGCGAAAGTCTTTCGCAGCTACGGCCTCGCCGAAGAGCACGTCCGCCCCGTCGTCAACGCCATCGTCTCCGACCAGAAGCGCTGGGTCGACTTCATGATGCGCTTCGAGCTCGGCCTTGAGGAGCCCGACCCCACGCGCGCCGCGCGCAGCGCCGCCACCATCGCCGCCTCCTACATCGTCGGCGGCCTGATTCCTCTCGCGCCCTACATGCTGCTCGGCCACATTTTCACCGCGCTGTGGCTCTCCGTCGGCGTCACTCTTTTCGCGCTGCTGGCCTTCGGCTTCTTCAAGGCCAAATTCACCGGCATCTCGCCTCTGCGCGGCGCGCTCCAGACCGCCTTCGTCGGCGGCCTCGCCGCCTCCGCTGCCTTCTTCCTCGCGCGTCTCGTCAACATGCGCTAGCCCTTCGCCGCCCCACACCTCGCACTGCCCCTCGTAGGGGGCCAGTTTGAATTTTCTTGTTCGTGACACAAAGAGTCAAAATTCAAACTGACCCAACCCTGACCTTCGATACCACTTGATCATCACTCCATTTTGATCAACGATCCGAATCGCTTTTGCGGGTGCCCCATCCTTCGCGCCTTCCGAAGGGTGGGTTGCCTTCAAAACCCCCAAAATGCCTCGCGCCCCCACTCCATCTCCGTCCTTCTCCGGCAACTCCCACGCGGAACTTCCCCTTCCCGCCTTCCACGACCCCCGCCATCACATCAAAATCTTCCACGGCGACTGCCTCCAAATCCTCGCCGCCATCCCCGCCGCCAGCATCGACCTCATCTTCGCTCGTTCGCCGAGAACGCAACTATTATTTCGTCGGCTCGCTTTGCCGTGAAGTCATTTACTCCGCTCCCGCCGACTCCCTCGAAGAAGCCTGGAACAAGTTCGCTCTCAGCTCGCGCAGTTCGTCAGAAGTTATGTTCATCATTAAGACCGAAACGGAGATTTATCTGAAGGACGGAACGTGATCTAATCCCCGCGTGGATTTGACACTGCCCGTTCCAGCGCCCCAATACAAGAACCCGACGCAGAAAGCCCGCGTCTCGACAGAGCCTTGGGCGGTAGCGAATCTATACTGTCCCAATTGCTCTTCTCCACGCCTCGACCCTCTTAAACCCAACACTCCTGCGAGCGATTTTGTTTGCCCGCTATGCGAGGAAAGATTCCAGCTGAAAAGCGGTAGGTCCCCATTCGGGGCGCGCATCGCCGACGCCGCCTATTCCAAGATGGTGGAAGCCATTCGGAAGGACCAAACCCCGAACATCTTTGCCCTCCACTATGACATGAAAAAATGGACTGTGAGCAATCTGACTCTGATCCCTCGCTTTGCGTATTCCCTGAAAGATATTTTCAAACGGCCGCCGCTCTCTCCCGCCGCGGAGCGACACGATTGGGTCGGATGTGACATCCTGCTTGGCGCAATTCCTAGGAGCGCACGAATCCCTGTTGTCTCGGACGGACTTCCAGCATCGTCAGTAGCAGTGCGGCGGGAGTTTCAACGTTTGAAGCCCCTCCATCGCGTGAAAAGCAAAGCGCGTGGTTGGACTCTGGACGTCCTGTTGATTGTTGAGTCCCTTCAAAAGCGGGAATTTCATCTTGACGAGGTCTATGCACACGAAGCGGAACTCCGGGCACTCCATGTGCTGAATCGGCATGTAAAGCCCAAAATCCGCCAACAATTGCAGCAATTGCGCGACCTCGGCTTCCTCACCTTCCTTGCCCCCGGCCACTACCGTCTTTCGTAGGGGCGCTGCTTGCTGCGCCCGCCCGTCGCCCTGAGTCGCGCTTCACGCCACGAGTCGCTCCTCGGGAACCGCTACTCTGCCTGGTTTTTACTAGTCACCCGCCACTCGCCACTGCTGTTCGCTCATGGTAAAATAACCTTAGAATGACCTTCTACAGCTATCCGATTACCGTCGAGCGCGAAGGAAAGCGCTACTATGCCTACAGCGAGGATTTCCCGGGCGTGTATGGCCTTGGCAAATCCATCGACGAAGCCAAGATCAGCATCCTTGAAGCGATGCGGCTTTACATTCAACAATGCCGCAAAAAGGGCAAGCCTGTTCCAGAAGCTCGCACCGTCTATGCTGAGACGGTCACGCTAGCGCTTGACTGAATGGTTCCCGCTCGCGAACTCATCCGTTTCTTCCTTCGCCACGGCTACCACAAAGCTCGTCAGACCGGCTCGCACCTCATCCTCGAACATTCCAACGGAAAAACACTTGTGATTCCTGTCCATGCGAGAGATCTGCCGAAAGGACTATTTCTTCGGATTCTTAAGGATGCAGGACTTACTCTCGAAGACTTCCGCCGGAACTGAGAGGGCGGCCTGTCTGTTCGCTAGTCACTAGCCACTCGCCACTGCCCTCCTGGTGTATACTCCGCGCAAAAGGAGATGCACTTGAGACGCCTTCCGCCCCTTCGCACGCTACTGATTCTCCTCGCCGTCGCTTTTCTTCCCGTCGTCGCATCGCATAGCGCCCGCGCGCAAAGTGCCGCCACTCCCGACTACACCATTCAGGCCATTCGCTACGCCTCCGCCCCGGACAACGTTGCTAACCTCGTCATGGGCGCACCCAAGGAAAAGATTACCCTCGCCATGGCCGTCTGGCTCGTTCGCGGCGGCGGCCGCAACATCCTCTTGGACAGCGGCTATCACCGCGACACGTTCCTGAAATACTTCCCCTCGACCGGCTACATTCGCCCCGACGAAGCGGTAAAACTCACCGGCGTCCAGCCTGACCAAATCACTGACGTCGTCATCAGCCACGCGCACTGGGACCATCTCGGCGGCATCGATCTTTTCCCCAAAGCGACCGTCTGGATTCAGGAAGAGGAGTATCGCTACTACACCGGCCCGGCCTGGCAGCCCGGCGGCGACCACGGCGGCATTGATCCCGCCGATATTCAGGAGCTCGTGAAACTCAACACCGAAGGCCGAGTGCGCTTCGTCAACGGTGACAACGTCGAAATCTTCCCCGGCATTCGCGCCTACACCGGAGGCCATCACACTTTCGCTTCACAGTATTTGCGCGTCGACGGCAATCCGCCCTTCGTCCTCGCCTCCGACAATTGCTATCTCTACCGCAATCTCGCCGAGCACAAGGCCAGCGCCACGTTCACCAAAGACTACTGGCCCGCCAACATTCAGAATCAGGCGCGCATGATCCAGCTCGCCGGAGGCAATCCTGACCGCGTCATTCCCGGCCACGATGCGGCCCAGTTCGACAAATACCCCACCTCCGCCGACGGCCGCATCGCCAAAATCAAATAGCGGCAGCGAATCTGGGCTCGGGCTCGTTGCCGTAACGGAAGCTCACAGCGCGAGGCGCAAAGCAAATGCCGGACATCAAAATGGCAGTCTCCATCGACGCTCCTCCGGGAAGGATCTTTCCCCTGATTGCGACTCCGCGCGGCTTTTCCGCGTGGTGGGCCGCCGACGCAACCGAAAACGCCGGCGCTGTCGACCTCGGTTTCTTCAACCGCTCCACCGTCTACCGTTTGCAGCTCGCCCGCAGCGCGGAACCTCGCGAAGCCGAATGGCGCGTCCTGTCCGGCCAGGAATGGGCCGGCACGCGTATTCTTTTTGCATTAACGCCGGCCAAGTCGGCCACCGTTTTGCGCTTTGCCCATGCCGATTGGAAGGCGGAGACCGAGTACTTCTCGATGTGTACCGCAACCTGGGGCGAATTGATGTTCCGCCTCAAGTCGGCGGCCGAAGGCAACGCGCCCGGGCCGCTCTTTACCTCCGACGGCCTCGCCAAAATCAAATAGGCCGCCCCTTCACTTTTTCCCCTTCGCCGCCGCCCCCCATCAGGTAAACGTTTCCCTGCTCCCCTAAACGATTTATGTAAATGCCTGCTCATTTTTCACCATTTTTTCAGAATTGGCCTGCTTCCCATCTTGCGCTGGCGACACAGTTCGCGCAGGGCGTATGTACCGAAAAGCCACGTTTTCTGGCCGTTTTTCGAAAAAATGAAAATTTTGCGCCCTCAAAACGCACGAAAAAGGGCAATTTTCAATGGACTGCCCTTCCAGTCCAATTTCACCCGTTTTTGCCCGTGGAAAGAGACAATCTGGCCCGTACCGGCCCCTGTCTTGTTTCGCTTTTATTTCGCAGCTTACTTTTGCTGGCCCATGTTGCCGAAGGGCCACAAGTTGAAGAGCTTCAGAAACACGTCGTCGTGCTTCTCGACGAGCATCTGCGCGGTTTTCTCCGCCGGCCAGGGCGAAGCCAGCCGCTCGGGCCGGTCGGCGATCCAGAAAGCGACCAGCGCTTGCACCGTGGCGTCGCGGTCGAGCACCGCTTCGTTGATTTTGTCGAAGCTGTCGACGTTGGAGTGGTGCGTGTAGCGATACTCGGGCGAGTCCTGATCGAGATTGATGCCCGGCAGGCCTTGCATAATAAAAGGGCCGGTGTCCGTGCCGAATTCCGTGTCGTCGTTGGCGGTGATTTTTCCGAAGGCGCTGAGCATGGCGACAAAAGGATCGACGGCGGAAAGCAGGTCGGCGCGGCCGCCCATGTTGAGCGCGGTGACCGGGCCTTGGCCGTTATCGAGAATCACCGCGGCGACGTGATTTTTCATTTCGTCCTTGTGAGTTTTCACGTAGGCGATCGAGCCGAGCAGGCCCTCTTCTTCGCCGGTGAAAAGAACGAAGCGAATGGTGCGGCGCGGCTTGAATCCGGAGCGCACGATGGCTTCCGCCGCGCCAAGAGTGGTGGACGTGCCCATGCCGTTGTCGGTTGAGCCCTCGGACAGATCCCAGGAATCGAGGTGGCCGCCGACGACGATGATTTGCTCGGGATGCTCGGTGCCGGGAATTTCGCCGACGACGTTGGCGGTGTCGACGGGGCCATCGGTGAAGCGATTCTGCACGTCGATGTGCAGGCGGACGCTTTTGCCACGGTGGAGGAAGCGCTCGAGGAGGTCTTGATCTTCGGCGGACATGCTGACGACGGGAATGTCGTAGGAAGTGGCGAAGCCGAGCGCGCCGGTGTGGGTGAGGTGCATGCCTTCGGATTTCGCGCCGCCCTGGCCGCCGATGACGGCGACGGCGCCGACGTCATGCGCTTTGATGAGGAACAGGCCGAACTTCGCGAAATTGGCCATACTGTCTTCCGGCGGCGTGCCCTTTTGCACGACCAGCAGAACTTTGCCGTTCCAGTTGCCGGAATTTTGGGCAAGCTCTTGATCAAGTTGGTAGCCGTTTACGGGAACAACCTCGGCGTCAACTCCGCCCTGCGGCGTGGAGCCGACCCAGCCCATGGAGTCGATCATGAGTTTGTGGGGCGTGGGCGAAATGATAGCTGCCGCGGCGGAGATGCGCGTCCAGCCCCGGAAAATTTGCCAGGGCTCGGCGTGGACATTTTGCAGGCCGAGGACGCGCATTCCTTGCAGTCCCCACTGAACGGCGGCGTTGCACTGCGGCGAGCCGGTGACGCGCGCACCGATGTCGTCGCTGAGCTCTCCGAGGAATTGGTAGGCGTGCGAATCCATCATGCCCTGGCCGGCGATGGCGGAGAGCGCGGGCATGGTGCCGTCATTGAGCGCAGCCGCGGAATTATTTTGCGTGGCGGCGAGCGCGATGGCGACGCAGAAAAAAGAGGTTGCGGCGACCACGGCGAAAAGAACGAAGAGGCGTTTCATTTTTCGAGTTTCCTTCCGCGCGCCCTCCGCAATGGCTTGAGGTCCGCGCTCGCCGCAAAGATTTCGCATCCGGCAGGGGTGATATTTTGGCAAAGGCAGGCATCCGGCGCAAGCAATTGCGGTAGAATTTGGGGAGAACGCAAAGCGTTCCGCGTGCATCTAAGCTAGTGTTGCCCGAGGTGCGCGAAGGGGAAGAGATAGAGACGGGCGGGAAACCGCCTGCCAAAGCAGGCGGCAGGTGCGAAGGCAATCCATCGCAAACTCCGCAGTAGCAGTTTGTTTCCCGCCGCAGGTAAAATTCGATTCGCAGGTTGAACTTATGCCCGCCGCGTGGGCTGGACATACGCCGGACACGGCCGCAACGGAACGTTTCGATGGCGTGAATGTGGATGCGAGACCTTTTTCGTTTTTGCACGTCCATAAAATCATAAGGGCTTGATGCCCGAGAGAAATTCGAGGAGGAAGTGATCATGAGCAGGGAAGTGATTCAACTGCGGCGGGGAGCCGCGATGGCAATTGTGGTGGTGGCGCTCATTGCCGGTGCGTTTGTAGGAACATGGGCGGTGCGTTGGGCCGGTCACCAGGTGTTCAGCGCGCCGGCGGTTCCTGTGAAAGTGGCGGGAGCCGTGGATCCGGTGCGGCTGGGCGAGTTTGGGAACGGATTCGCATCCGTGGTGGGCCCCGCGCTGCCGGCAGTGGTGAATATTTCGACGACCAGGGTGGTCAAGGTTCAGCAAGGCCCCGGTTTCTTCAACGATCCGTTTTTCCAACAGTTTTTCGGCAATCAGTTCGGACCGCAACAGCCGCAAACCGAGAGAGAACACAGTCTCGGCTCGGGTGTAATCATCAATCCGGACGGATACATCCTGACCAACAATCACGTGGTGGAGCACGGCAGCGACATCACGGTGGTGTGGAACAACAAGAACTATCCGGGCAAAGTGGTGGGAACCGATCCGCAGACGGATATCGCCGTGGTGAAGATTAACGCGACAAATCTACCGACGCTGACGTTTGGCGATTCGTCGAAGCTGCGCGTGGGCGATGTGGTCTTCGCGATTGGCGATCCCTTCGGAATCGGCGAAACGGCGACGATGGGAATCGTCAGCGCCACGGGCCGCGGCATCGGAATCGAGGGGCCGCGAAGTTACGAGGATTTTATTCAGACGGACGCGGCGATCAATCCGGGAAACTCAGGCGGCGCGATGATTGATTTGCACGGCGACCTGGTGGGAATCAATACAGCGATCCTGACCAGCGGCGGGCAAGAGGAAGGCGGAAACGAAGGAATCGGATTCGCGGTTCCGATCAACATGGCGCGCAGCGTGATGGAGCAGCTCATCGAGCACGGAAAAGTGGAGCGCGGACACATCGGTATCGGTCTGACGCCATTGACGCCGGATATGGCCAAGGAGTTTGGCTATACCGGAGGCGGCGAGGGAGCGCTGATTGACAGCGTAGCGCCGGGAAGCCCGGCGGAAAAGGCCGGCATCAAGCGAGGCGACATCGTGCTGGGACTCAACGGCGAACCAATCACCGGTTCCAATGATTTGACCGCGCAGATCGCGAGCATGTCTCCGGGAACGACGGTCCACTTGAAAGTGTTCCGGGAGGGAAAGACGTTTGACGTTGCCGTAACGCTGGCGCCGGGCAGTGCGTATGCGGGCATGCCGAACGAGCCGCAGTCCGGGAATGAGGGCAGCGGCGAATCTCAGGAGAACGGCGGAAAGGCGCTGCAGGGCGTACAAGTTCAAAACTTGACGCCGGACATCGCGCAGCAACTTAGTCTGCCGATGGGGACGAAGGGCGTGGTGGTGAGCAGCGTGGACCCGGGAAGCGCTGCGGCCGAGGGCGGACTTGTACGCGGAGACGTGATTCAGGAAGTGAATCACAAGCCCGTCAGTAACATGTCCGACTTCCGCAACGCACTTGCGGGATCCGACGATCAACCTGTGCTTCTGCTGGTGATACCGCAGAACCAAAATGGCCAGACAATCTATATTCTGATTCAACCGCAGCAGCAGTAGCGTTCAAGGGCAGTTTAGAGGGAGCCGGCATGATTCCAGGTGATGCCGGCTCTTGTTTTTTCGTGGTTATGGGGAAACTGAGGCAGGCGGTGTAAAAATGCACCGCCAAGGTAGGAAATTCCTTGCCAGCGCAGATTCTTGGCATGAGGAAGTCCGTAAGTACTTGAATTTGCGTGGATACTTTTTTGGACCGCAATACACTTCGCTCCTGATTGACAAAGGGTTGCAGGCGTATTCATATAAAATCTTGGAGATAGAGGCATAATGCTCTGTTTTGGAGCAGATTGTGCTGGGGGTTCCCCACGGAGGATGCAACTCGGCTGCGGGATTGGTGTTTCTCAGAGAAGGGTGGCCATCCGGTAAAGCATGGCGGCGAGGAGTTGCATTGTCGCTTAAGGCAAAGCCTTTGGACAGTAGTACATTCGTACTATTCACCCAGGTCCGCACGGCAGTACTACAATGAGCAAGTTCCCAGCAGCCAGATTCTCAAATGGGGAAGGGGTAGGGGTAAATGTCGGCCTACGGCTCTCATTTTAGCCCGGATTCGGGTTTCACGCTGCTCGCGTCCGGCAAGCCGCGCTGGCGGTCGTTTAGCGCGGGGTTTGGCATCGAGCTGCTGGTGCTGGCGTGCGCGCTGTGGATTCCTGCGCTGTTTCCAAAGCAGATGGCGGAAGCGAAGCAGTATATGGTGACGCGAATCAGCCTGCCGGAACTCGAGCCTTTCAAGCCGCAGCCGAGGGTGCAGCCAAAGGTGGCGAGGCATAGGGAAGTGGTGAGGGAAATCCCGAAGCCAGTGGTGATTCCAGACCCGCCGAAACCGAAGCTGATCGAGCCGGTGTTTGCCAAGCTGAATGTGGAGCGTCCGGTGGTGAAGCACAATCCCACGCCAGCACCGAAGATTAACGAATTCGCGCGAATGGTTCCGGATAAGCCGACGGTTTCTCTGGGAAGCTCCGCCGCGCCGGATTTGAAGAAACCCAGAGCGCCGGTGCAGACCGGCGGCTTTGGAGATCCCAACGGATTGGCAGCGACCACGAAAAAAATGACCCAGCCGGTGAACGTGAACGCGGCGGGCGGCTTCGATATGCCGGAAGGGCCGGGCAAAGGAAACGGCACGGGCGGAGCGAAGGGCGTGCAGGGAGTGGTGGAGAGCGCAGGCTTTGGGAACGGCACGGCGATCGCGGGCGGCCCGCGAAACGGCGGGCAAGTGCAGACGGGATCGTTCGCGGACGACCGGCCAGACGAGAATGCTCCGCACGCGAGAAAAGTGAGCGATGCGGCGCCGCAGGATGGCGTGGTGATTCTTTACAAGCCTGAACCGCAATACACCGCCGAAGCAAAGGAAGCGAAAATCCAGGGCGCAGTGGTGCTGCAAGTGATTTTCAGGGCATCGGGTGAAGTGGAGGTTCTTCGGGTGCTGCAGGGTCTGGGCCATGGCCTGGACGAGAACGCGGAAGTGGCAGCGCGGCGGATCAAGTTCACACCGGCCAAGCAGGACGGGCAACCAGTGGATTTTCCCGCGAACGTTCGAATCGATTTCGAACTAGCGTACTGATTGGACTGAGGGGGCGAAGTCATGGGGATGGGGAATCGCGGTATTCTAACTGCGGCTCTCGCATTGTGTCTCGCGGGGACGTCATTTGCACAGACCCAGCCAGCACAGACGGCGAATCCGCCAGTCGTAACACCAAGCCAGCCGACCACTGTGGATCAGGTGGTGAATGCCATCCTGGCGCGTGAGCATCAGGAAGTGGCGACACTACGGCATTACAGCCCGATCGTTGAAACCTACGTTCAAGACATGAAATGGGACCCGCAACTGGGTGCGGTTCCGGAAGACGACCACTACTATCTGGGGGTCGCAGACCTGAGCCGGGGCGTAGAGGACCGCACGATGCTGCGGGACGCGAACGCGGGATGGGTGCACAAGCTGAATCCCATCAAGGACCTGACATCGTTCCTGGGAAATTCGTACGTGCCGGCGGGCTTCCTGCAGATGATCTTCGTAGATCCGATCGATTTCGACCGGCAGCATTACCGATTCGATTATGTGCGGCGGGAATTTCTGGGTGCGGTGCGCTGCTTGGTGTTCGACGTGACGCCGCTGCCGAAATCGGGAGACGGACGGTTCCAGGGACGCATCTGGGTAGAAGACCAGAGCTATGCGATTGTGCGGTTCAACGGAGTGTTCGTGCCGGTGGCACGGACGTTCGGGTGGAATTTGCACTTCGACAGCTGGCGGACGAACGTGGCGCCGAATCTATGGATTCCGTCGTACATCTACAGCGCGGAATCGGACCTGAAGGATTTTCCGTTTGGGCATGTGCGCTACCGTTCGCAGACGCGGCTGTGGGGATTCAACCTGAAGCTGGCGTCGCGCGAGACGGAGTTCAGCAATTTGACGGTGGAAGCGCCGCAGGTGCAGGACCAGGCGCAGGCTTCGCAGGATGTGTCGCCGGTGATGGCGGAGCGCGAATGGCAGCGCGAGGGCGAAGACAACGTGCTGGACCGGCTGCAGCGGAACGGATTGATTTCGCCTCCGGGGCCGGTGGACAAGGCGCTGGACCAGGTGGTGAACAATCTGGAAGTGCCGAACAATCTGGACATCGAGCCGGATGTGCGGTGCCGGGTGCTGATGACGTCAACGCTCGAGGCTTTTGCCATCGGGCATACGATCGTGGTTACGCGGGGATTGCTGGACGTGCTGCCGGATGAGGCCAGCATCGCGGCGATTCTGGCGCACCAATTGGGATCGGTGATTACCGGAGCGTCGCTTCCGGACGAATATTCGTTCAACGACACGACCATGCTTTCGCCGCAGGAGACGCTGAAGCGGATGTCGTTCCGGACTTCGGAAGCGGACGAGGAAGTGGCGGCGAAGAAGGCCATCGAGCTGCTGAAGAATTCGATTTACAAAAATCAGCTGGGGACGGCGGGACTTTTCCTGAAACAGCTGGCGGCGGAGCAGAAACAGCTGCCGGGGCTGATCAGCGCGAATCTGGGCAATCACGTTTTCATGGCGCAACAGCTGATGGAGACGGCGCCGCAGCTGCAGCCGACGAAGCTGGACCAGATCGCGGCGCTGCCGCTGGGGTCGCGAATCGTGCTGGATTCGTGGGACGACTCGATCGAGATGGCGAAGTCGAAGCCGGTGGAGCTGCTTTCGGCGCGCGAGAAAATGCCGCTGGAGGTGACGCCGTTCATGCCGTATTTGACGCGCTATCAGAACCCCGGGGATGCCGCGGCAGCGGATCCGGCGAAACAGGATACGGCGAAGAAGAACCCGTAAGCTGGCACAAGATTTTTGGTGGAGGCCCGGCGCAGAAACCCTGCGGCCGGGCTTTTTGTTTTTTGAGGCGCGGATGGCGCTGAATGACGCTGATTTCGCGTGAGGCTGGCGGGGTGCGCACGCAGCGCTACAAAAACGACGCTGGATAAGAGAAACTGTCCCGCAGGATGGCACGGCAATCACTGATTGAATTTATCGAGGAGTACGCGCGGCGCGGAAGCGAGATCGCGATTGCGTACCGGCGCGGCTACCGGATGGAACGGTGGAGCTACGCGCGCGTCGGCGGCGTGGCGCGGAGTTTTGCGGCGAGGCTGGGGCAGCGCGGTGTAGCTCCGGGCGAGCGCGTGATGTTGTGGGGCGAGAATTGCGCGGAGTGGGTGGCGGCGTTTTTCGGGTGCGTGCTGGCGGGCGCGGTGGTGGTGCCGATGGATGAAGCGGCGGATGCAAGTTTTGTGGTGCGCGTGGCAGCGACGGTAGATGCGAAATTGGTCGTGCATTCGCGTGCGTTGGACGTCAGCGGCATTGGGCGGGAGAGCGTGACGCTGGAAGAACTGGGAGAGGGAGATACAGAGGATCACGAGGACACTGCGCGACGCTTGACGATTGCCATGAGCAATGCGAAACGCAGCGATGCCGCGGAGATTGTTTTTACTTCAGGGACGACGGCGGAGCCGCGCGGAGTGGTGCTGACGCACGGAAACATTCTGGCGAACATCGAGCCGATGGAAACGGAGATCGGGAAATATTTGAAGTACGAGAGATTTTTTCATCCGCTGCGATTTTTGAATCTGCTGCCGCTGAGCCACGTGTTCGGGCAGTTGATGGGGATGTTCATTCCGCCGCTGCTGGGCGGGACGGTGATTTTCTGGGACACGATGAGCCCGGCGGAAGTGTCGCGGGCGATCCCGCGCGAGCGCGTGACCGCGGTGGTGAGCGTGCCGCGGATGATCGAGTCGCTCGAGGGGCAGATCGAGCGGGAAATCGAGGCGGCAGGGCGCACAGGAAAGCTTCAAAGAAATTTTGCGCGAGCGGATGGCGAGAAATTTCTGCGGCGAGTGTGGAGGTTTCGGAGAATTCACCGGCGGCTGGGATGGAAATTCTGGGCGTTTATTTCTGGCGGCGCGGCGCTGCCCGAAAAAGTGGAAGTTTTCTGGAACCGGCTGGGATATGCGGTGGTGCAGGGCTACGGGCTGACGGAAACGACGTCGCTGGTGAGCGTGAACAACCCGTTCAGCGTGGGAAAACGGTCGATTGGGAAGCTGCTGCCGGGGATGGAAATGAAGCTGGGTGAAGGCGGAGAAATCCTGGTGCGCGGGGAAAACGTGGCGTCGGGATATTTTCAGGGCGCGAAACTGGAGCCGGTGGCCGGCGAAGAAGGATGGTTTCGCACCGGTGATTTGGGCGAGGTGGACGCGCAGGGAAATTTGTATTTCAAAGGGCGACGCAAGAACGTGATTGTGACGCCGGCGGGAATGAATGTTTATCCCGAGGATTTGGAAGCGGAGCTGCGGAAACAGCCGGGCGTTCGGGACGCGGTGGTGGTGGGAATCGAGAAAGATGGAAATGCGGAGGCGTGCGCGGTGCTGCTGCTGGGGGATGCGAGCGTGGATGCAGCGAGAATTGTGGAGCGAGCAAACGCGGGGCTAGCGGAATTCCAGCGCATGCGGCGATGGGTGGTGTGGAAGGAGGCGGATTTCCCGCGGACTCCGACGCAGAAGCCGATGCTGCCGAAGATTCGCGATGCGGCGGCGCGGGAATTTGGAACGCGAGTAGATGGGTCCGCGACCCAAAGCGCCGGGGCAGAGGGATCGCTCGGCGAACTAATTGCGCGAGTTATGGGGCGGGGCGGGAACGTGAGCGGCGATGCGAATCTCGAGCGGGATTTGCAGATGAGTTCGCTAGACAAAGTGGAGTTGATGAGCGCGCTGGAAGAAAAGTATCAGGTGGACCTGAGCGAAACGCGATTTGCGGAGGCGAAGACGGTTGGCGAACTGGAAAAATTGCTGCGCGAGCCGAGGGCGCGTCCGCAGACGCACAAATTTTCGCGCTGGGCGCAGCGATGGCCGGTGACGTGGATCCGACTGGCCGTGTATTACGCGCTGACGTGGCCGGCGACGATGCTGCTGGCGCGTCCGGAGATTCGCGGGCGGGAGAATTTGCGGGGCGTGCGCGGGCCGGTGCTGGTGGTGGCGAATCACGTGACGTACGTGGACATTGGGTGCGTGCTGGCGGCGCTGCCGCGGAAATTTCGCAACCGGCTGGCGACGGCGATGGAGGCGGAGCGGCTGTGGGGGATGCGGCATCCGTCAGGGATGGGATGGTTCATGCGCGCGGTGAATCGCATGGATTATTTCTTGGTGATTGCGCTGTTCAATGTGTTTCCGCTGCCGAAGATGACCGGGTTTCGCGAGAGTTTTGCGTTCGCGGGAGAGTTGGCGGACAAGGGATGGAACGTGCTGGTGTTTCCCGAGGGCGAGCGGACGAAGGACGGGAAAGTAGGAAAATTTCGCGGCGGGATTGGATTGCTGGCAACGAAATTGGATTTGCCGGTGGTGCCGGTGCGCATCGATGGATTGTGGGAGCTGGCGCAGGCGCGCCTGGCAAATCCGTGGCTGAGGTTGAAGCCGGTGCGTCACGGAGCGGTGAAGGTGACGATTGGCGAGCCGGTGAGGTTTGGTGCGGAGAAGAATGCGGAGGAAATTGCGAGGGAGTTGGAGAGGAGGGTGAAGGAGGCGTGAAGGCATCGAGGCAGGGAGGCAGGCAGGAGAAGCGAATACGTTGCACGGAAATTACGCAAGACAGGATGTTCTATTTCGGCACGGCTGAAGTCGTGCCCTGACAAAAGCGAGCGGTGTTCTCGGTATCTTCAGTGCTGTTAACTCGTATGTAATAGACTGTACCTACGTCCAGTCACAGAAACTGGACGATGTGGTCGAATGATGGAGGAGACTCCCATGAATCGACCCGGCTGTGTCCTAGTGTTATTGCTCGTTCCGTTTCTGGCTCAAGCTGACAAAGAGAGAACTGTTTGGAAGGGGCCCGACCAACCCGTCTACGTTGTGACGCAGAACAATTATGGCGAGGATTTTGGTGGCACGACGCCAAGATTCGGCGATCTGATTGCAATCGAGATTTTTAATCCCAAAGCCCGTGCCGACGACGACGAAAGTGCTTACAGACCGGGCGAGCGATTGGCCCTATTTGCCAAGGGCCACAAGATGGGTGAGGTAACGGTCAAGAGAATTGCCAACTTTCAGTGCGACTCGTCGGCCGCGCTCGTGTCACCGGATCAAGGTTTTCATCTGCAGAAGGATGCAAAGGTGCTTGCATCCAATGCGCGAAGCATTCGAACGCACGAAAGCGGTCAACGTCACCCCGACGCCCAAGAACGCAAGTATGCTGTAGAACTGGCCATGAACGAGTTTCGAAAACATGGTGTCTCGGCGGGGATGGCGAGCGACGTTAAGATAGACCGACTTATCGTGACCAAAATAGACGAGAGCAATAGCCAATTCCTGATTGGCTCGCTCTCTTTGAGGACCAAGAGCGCGCTCCACGAGGCATTTCTGATCGGCAAGATAGGCGTGTCAAACGCGACAGCCGAACTCGTCCAATACAACAAGAGCATCGACCTGACGGAGGCAACGGACGGAGAGGATTATATTTTTATTGACCAGTTAGATCTCGATGGAGACGGGGTCGATGAAACTGTAGTGGAGTTGAGGGGTTATGAAGACGAGGAATTCGACATATATAAGCGCTACGGCGGGTCATGGCGCGAAGTACACGACGGCGGAGTAGGTGGATGCGACTAGTCGAAAAGACTAGCGGGGGTGAGTCATTTCGGCAAAGGGCAAGTACGGTTCGGCATTCTCTGTTGCGCGTTGCTCGTGTCGAAGAGCACGCATGCGGCTACGCTCTAAGCGCGCGAAGTGGAATCCCGCGATCGACCCGATTAGACTGCAGATTGCAACAGGGAGGAAGATCATCAGGTTAGTCATAGGCGCTTTACCTCGATCGCTATTCCTGCTACTGCAAGTACAAGCACCAAAGCTATTATGATAAACACACCGAGGAATGTCAAAGATTTGCCGCTGATGAGTCGTTCAAGAGGCGCAAAAACAGCAACGAGGACACTGGCATCGCGCAAGAGTTCGCCGATCATCTCGGCGACGGTGCGACGGTCCTGAAGTGACAAGTGTAATTGGCCTCTTAGCGAGCCTCTGTATATCACAAACAGGTAAGTAGTTCACTAATTTACATGAGAGAGCCGGGCGCGATTCGCGCGACGTTGACAAGCGACGGCCCACACCGGACGCGGTGCGACTTGCGAGCTATTGCGGGGAGGATTTGTTGGAGCTGGTGAGTTTTTTGGTGGCTAAGTCTTGGGCCGTGGAGAGGGCGTCGGCGGCGGGCACTTTGACATCGGGAGTGACGCCGGTTCCCTCCCAGCTGGTATGCGTGATGGGATTGATGGCGGTGGCGAAGGGGACGCCGATTTCGAAATGGTCATTGATGCGATGGCCGGCGACGGGATGCGCGCCGCCTCCGGTGACTTCGCCGACGATGGTGGCGCGCCTGAGCTGCTGGAGATCGTAGGTGAATTCTTCGCCGCCGGAGAAAGTGCGGTGCGCGGTGAGGACATAGGCCGGCTGCGTGGCGAGGCGCTTGCCGGAGACGTAAGGCAGCGTCCAATACTGGTGAGTTGAGTTCCCTTTGCGAGTCCACAAGTCGTTCAGGTGGGTCGGCTGGTCGAATAAATAAGAGCAAATGTAGGTGACCATCTCAGGATCGCCGCCGCCGTTTTCACGCAGGTCGAAGATGATGGCGTCGGTGTTGGCGAGAAAATTCATGGCGGCGATGACCGTAGGGCCGCAGACGCCCGGGTCGGCGAAGAAATCGAATTTGACGTAGCCGATGTCGCCGGGAAGGATTTCGAGCTTGTCGAAGCCGCAATTGGCGCGTTCCATTTCCTTGCGATATTCGGCTTCGGCTTTGGGATCAGGTGCGGAGGTTTCCGGCGGGATGGGCACGGGGCTGAAATCGACGCGAAGATGCTTGTCGTGGCTGACGGCGCGAAAATCCTCGGTGAGCTTCATGGCGAAGGCGTCGCCATCGGTCATGGAGTCGAATTCGCCGCGCTTCTGGCGGGCGCGGACGGCGTCGGACATTTGCGTGGCGACTTGGGGGGAAACGTAAAATTCGTTGAGGTCGGCGATGGCGCCGTCGATGACTTCGGTACGAGTGGCGGCGTCGAGTTTGTAGTTGAGTTGGGCAACGGTGGCGCCGGGAGGAAGCGCGCGAAGAGAAAGTTCAGCGACGGTGCCGGACGCGTCTTTCAAGGTTAGATTTGCGAGGGCGCGGGTGTCGCTCAGCTTTTCCTTGATGAGAACTTCGAGGTGGAGAGGCTCGCTCTTGAGGATTTGCAGGAGCTCGAAGCCGCCAGTCTGTTTGCGGAAGGACATGATGTCCGAGGCGGATTTGCCGGGATCGTATTTGTGGTAGTAGGCGTCGAGCTGGGCTTGATCGCCGCTGTTGAAGGCTTGAAGCCAGGCGCTGAAGGTGCGGCCGGCGGGCGTGTCTGGAATAGTGGTTTGCGCGGAAGCGGCTGGCGCAATGAAGAGAAGCAAAAATAGAATGACGCAGAAAAAGTAGCGCATGCTTTGTCCTCCGCGAGCGCGATGCCGTCCGGTCTGCGCGGCATTTTACTCCAGTTCAAAACAGAGAGACATCGAAGTTGTAATGCGGCTGTAATGTGGCGCGGGTGGCGTTGGCGCGAAGGCGAATTCAGCGGAGCGCGGATGCCGCGAGTTGTGACAAAATGGCGGCGATTTTGTCTGCAGAAGCACGGGTTCGAGCGATCAGGAGAGCAGGATGAAACGGACGACGGCGGGCACGGCGGCGATGATTGTGGCGATTGTGCTGGCGGTATTTGTTGCGACGCGGCACGAAGCGGGCGCGCGGCGGCAGAGTGGAGAGGCGCGGCCGGGGCATTTTCAGGCAAGCCCGTCGTTGGAGAGCCGCGCGGTGCTGCCGACGGGGATGACGATTACGCCGATGGCGGCGCAGGGGTCATTTTATGTGCCGCTCAATCCTGGGCTAGAGGATTTTCCGGATTATGCGGCGGGGCAGCCGGTAACGTCGGTGATGTCGCCGGACGGAGCGACGCTGCTCGTGCTGACCAGCGGGTACAACGAGATGGACGATGCGTTGGGGAGGCGGATGAAGCGGGATTCGAATGAGTATGTGTTTGTGTTCGATGTTTCGCAGGATACGCCGCGGAAAACGCAGGTACTGCAGGTAGCGAATACGTTTGACGGGATTGCCTGGAATCCGAACGGACAGGAATTCTATGTGGCGGGCGGCGTTGATGACGATGTGCATGTGTTCGCGAAAAACGGCGACGAATGGGCAGAGGCGGAAGCTGGACCGACGATCAAGCTGGGGCACGAGCATGGGTTGGGCATCGACGTGAAGCCGGAAGCGGCGGGAATTGGCGTGACGGCGGATGGAAAAAAGCTGGTGGTAGCGAATTTCGAGAATGATTCGGTGAGCGTAGTGGATGTGGCAGCACGGCAGAAAATTGCGGAGCTGGATTTGCGTCCAGGGAAGGAAGACGCGAAAAAGACCGGAGAGGCGGGGGGAGAGTTTCCTTTCTGGGTGGTGACGAAGGGAAATGATACGGCGTATGTGTCGAGCCCGCGGGACAGGCAGATTGTAGTGCTGGATATTTCGGGCGAGCCGAAGGTGAAGGAGCGAATCAAAGTGCCGGGTGAGCCGGGGAAGATGATTTTGGATCGGGAGGGAGAATATTTGTACGCGGCGCTGGCAACGGATGATGAGGTGGCGGTGATTGGTACCTCAAACTTGGTGAATGTCGTCATCGATACGACGGCACCGCACTCGATTTTCTCGAATCCGCAAAAGCTCATGGGAAGCAATCCGAACAGTTTGGCGCTGTCGCCTGATGAAAAAACTCTTTACGTGACGAATGGCGGGGCGAATTCGATTGCAGTGGCTAATCTGCAAGGAATCTTTACAGACCAGACTTCGACGCCCGCAAAGAATGCGGTAAGTGGGCTGATACCGACGGGGTGGTATCCAAGTTCGGTGAGCGTGAGCAAGGACGGCAAAATGCTGTACCTGCTGGACACAAAGAGCGTGCCGGGGCCGGACCCGGGAGGATGCCGGAACACGACTTCGATTGCACGCGGCGGGCTGGATGATTGTTACGCACAGAACGAATACATTCTGCAACTGAACAAAGGCGGATTCGAGGCGATTCCTACGCCGGGCAACGACGAGCTCGCGTCGCTGACGAAGCAAGTGGCG
>JASHQB010000037.1 GCA_030037775.1 Candidatus Acidiferrales bacterium | reverse complement strand
GGAGTATCAGGTGAGCGGAATCACGCAGATTCCGGTGAACGAAAAAAAAGGACTGACGTTCGCGCGCGGGCTGCGATCGATTCTGCGGCATGATCCGGACAAGATCATGGTGGGTGAAATCCGCGACCACGAGACCGCGCAGATTGCGATTCAGTCGGCGCTGACGGGGCATCTGGTGTTCACGACGGTGCACGCGAACAACGTGACGGACGTGATCGGGCGCTTTGTGAACATGGACGTAGAGCCGTATAACTTTGTGTCGGCGCTGAACTGCATCCTGGCGCAGCGGCTGGTGCGGGTGATCTGCCCGAGCTGCAAGAAGGAACTGAAGCTATCGCCGGAAACGCTGCGCGAATCGGGGCTCAATCCTGAAGAGTGGAGGAACACGAAGCTGTATGAAGGGGCGGGGTGCTTGGAATGTTCGGGAAGCGGGTTCCGCGGACGGACGGCGATTTGCGAGTTGCTGGACTTGTCGGACCGGATTCGCGAAATGATCATTGACCGGCGGCCTACGTCGGAAATCAAACGAGCCGCGAAAGAAGAGGGGATGGAGTTCTTGCGGGAATCGGGCATTGCGCGAGTGCGCGCGGGAATCACCACACTGCGCGAAATCAACAAGGTGACGTTCATTGACTAGCTTGACGGCAACGGCGCGGCCGGAAAAGGCGAGGTCGCGCGGGCAAATCTCCGCGTGGTTGGATGCGATGCCGCATCCTAGTCTGGCGCTGGAAATTGCGCCGACGCACGTGGCGGCAGTGCGCTGGGGCAGAGACCTGGCGCATCTGGTGGCGTCCGGAAGCGAGCAATTGCCGGCCGGCGCGGTGGCGCCTTCGGCGACACAAACGAACATAGCGGATCGCGAAGCGGTGCGGTCGGCGATTCACAGCCTTCTGGCGCGAGTGCCGAAACAAGGGCCGGACGTAGCGCTGCTGCTGCCGGATCCGAGCATTCGCGTTTTCATTTTGCCATTCGACACTTTTCCGCGGCGCGCGGATGAGGCACTGCCGTTGCTGCGATGGCGGCTGAAGAAGAGCCTGCCGTTTGACGCCGAAGAGGCGGTGCTATCGTGGATGCGGCAGCCGAGCCGGGACGGAAAAGTGGAGATTGTGGCGGCGGTGGCACGGCAAAGAATTGTGAGGGAATACGAATCGGTGCTGGAAGAAGAGGGATTGCTGGCGGGGGTGGTGCAAAGTTCGACGCTGGCGACGCTGCCGATTCTGAACTCGAGCGGGGCAACGCTGCTGGTGAGGCTGAGCGGACGGAACCTGACCACGGTGATTGTGCGCGGCGAAACGATGTGCGTTTACCGCTCGACGGAGCTAGGGTCGGAGGCCCAAGGGCTGAGGCCACAGGCGATTTTCGACGAAGTTTTTCCGGCAGTGGCGTTCTATCAGGATACCTGGGGCGGTCGAGTCGAGCAGTTGTGCGCGGCGGGATTCGGTGCGGGCGAAAAGGAATTGCGTGAAGCGCTGACGCGCGAACTGGGCTGTCCAGCGGAGCTGCTGGCGTCCGGCAGGGAGTTTACGGCGGAAGCGCGGTCGCTGGTGGCGCAAGGTCTGGAGCCACTGGTCGGGTGGCAAATGAACCGAGGGGCATGACGGCGAGGACATGAGAGCATCGTGAAGACGAATTTCAATCTAGCGACGGTACCGCTCGAAAACAACCGGCGCTTCATCGCCGGCTCAAGCGTATTTACGATTCTCGCCCTTGCAGCGATGGCCCTGCTTTCGTGGAATGCCGTTCGCGTGCGGCAGGCGAACCGGGAAATGCGCGTGGCCATCGACAATTTGCAGGAACAGGTGCGAATCGCGCAACGGCAGCAGGAGGCGCTGCGGGTCACGTTCGAATCGCCGCAGGCTGTGGAAGCGCTGAAACGGTCTGAATTTTTGAATCGACTGATTGAGACGCGGACGTTTCCGTGGACGAAGATGTTTGCGGACCTGGAGCAGATCCTGCCCGCGGGAGTGCGGGTGAAAAGCATTTCGCCGCAGATGGACAGCCAGGGAAACGTGAAGGTTGTGTTAGCGGTGGGAGCGGTGAACGACGAGCAAGCGATAAAGTTCCTGAATTCCATCGATGCATCGCCTGTGTTTTCGGGAGTGCGCGTGATGCAAGAGAGCCATCCGCAAAAAGAGCACTACGGCGATGACGACAAAGTGCTGGTGAACCTGGAGGCGTATTACTCGATTTCATGAGCGGGCGGACGAATTCGCGGAAGTGGAAGCTGGCGGTGAAAATCGCGCTGGGATGCGTGCTTGCCGTCGATGGCGCGCTGGTCGTAGTCAATTGGCGCGCCGCGAGCGAGTCAGCGCAGGAGCAGGCGCAGGAACGGTCGCAGCTGCAACAAAAACTGAAATTGCTGGCGGCGGACGTGCAAAGGGGACGCGAGATTGAAAAGCGCCTGCCCAATATGTCGCAGGAGTGCGATCAATTCTACAAGCAGGACTTGCTGGCTTCGTCGTCAGGGGACACAGAGGTGCTCACGGACATCGGAAAGATCGCCAGCAAGGCGGGAGTGCAGTCCGGCGGCCTGGAGCTTCGCGAAAAAGAGATCAAAGAGCGCGGTCTGAAGGAAGTGGAGATTTCCGGATCGGTGCAGGGAAACTATCAGAGTTTGATTCAGCTGATTGACGGAATCGAGCGCTCGCCGCATTTCTATCTGTTGGAAGGGCTGACTCTGAATTCCGAGGATTCGGGCGTGGTGAAGTTGCAGGTGGCCTTGCGGACGTATTTTCGAACGTGACGATGACCAAGAAAACGCGATACCAGACTTACCTGCTCAGCGGCCTGCTGGTGGTGTTGGCGCTGGCGCTGTTCTACACGGAGCGTTCCCACGACGACCCGTTTACAGGAGTACAGGCGCAGGATGATGGGAAATTCGAACCGCTGAACGTGCCGGACCCTTCGTTGAGGCTGGATCTACTGGAGCGGATTCAAAAGGAGGAATACAAAGGGCAGCGCCGCAATATTTTCAGCGAGGAGCCTTTGCCGCCGCCTCCGCAGGTTTTGGCGGCCCAGAGAGCGGCGCAGCAAGGTCCTGTGGTGCCTCCGCCGCCTCCACCAGTGACCGTGCCGGCGACTTTCTATGGGATCGTAACCGATCCCGCAACGGGGAATAGACGCGCGTGTTTTTCGACGAACGACGGCAATATTTACATTGTGCCCGAAGGGGGCACGCTACTGAATCAATTCCGCGTGGTGAAAATCGGAAACAATACAGTCGACGTGGAAGAGCTTTCATCGGGGCGAACTACGACGTTGACGCTTCCGGCCGCTGGCACGACGCAGCCCAATCTGCCGGGGCAGGAGGGGTACCGATGAGAGGTGTTTCCGTTCCGAGGCGCGCCAAAGACGAAGGGTTCGCCATCATGTTCGTGCTGTTTCTGATGGCATTGGTGATTGTAGGCAGCTCGGTGGCGGTGCTGGACACCTTGACGGAAGGGCGGCGCGAGAGAGAAGCGGAGATGATCTGGCGCGGCAAACAGTATCAGCGCGCAATCGGAATGTATTACCGCAAATTCGGGCGGTTCCCGACAAGTCTGGACGACCTCGTAAAAGAGCAGGATGGTGAAATCCGCTTCTTGCGTGAAGCCTACAAGAATCCGATGAATAACGTAGACGGCTCGTGGAGATTCATCTACGTCACGCCGGCGGGGCAATTGATTGGCAGCGTGCAGTACGTGTCGCTGCAGCAGATGGCGTTTCTGGATCAGCAGCGGCAAATGGGTTTGGCGACGGGCGCAGCGGCTGCGGCGGCGGGCGGGGCGAACCCGGCGGATAATTCGGGGAATGACGCAGGTGACCAGTCCGGGGCGAATCCCGCGAACCCGAGCCTTGCGAATGGGAACATCGCCAGCTTGCTCGCGAATGGAAATCTCCTTTCCAACCCGAACATTGCCAATCTGCTGGCGAGTTCGGGTCTTTCGAGCGCGCAGATTGCCAGCCTGATCGCGAATGGGAATGCCGCCAACGTGCAAATTCCGCCGCAGCTGCAAGCGCAGGTACAAGAGCTGCTCCAGCAGCAGCAGGGACAAAGTCCGCAGCAAACGGGTGGATCGTCATTTTTCACGCAGCAGCCGCAGGGACAGCCCGGTGCGAACGGCGGCGGAATTGGCGTACAAGAATCGTCCGATTCAGATAATTCCACCGACGCGAACGGAGAAGTGATCGGCGGGTTTATCATCGGAGTAGCGGGGAAACAGGACAAGCCATCCATCAAGGTGTACAAAGGCGGGGCGACGTACAAACGGTGGGAGTTTATTTTCAATCCATTGGAGCAGACGCAAACGATAGGGACGGCCCCCGTTGGCGGAACGAATCCGGCAGCAGCTTCGGCCAACGGCCAGCCGCAAACTCCGAACCAACCTCCGCAACAACCGCAGGTTCCGCAGCAGCCGCAGTAAGTCGAACTGCAAACTCCAAATGATTATTGCCGGAGAGGTGCCGTCGATGGCGACTGCGGTGGGGTCAGTTTTTTCTTGACGCGGCGGATGTAGTCGTGCGTTTCGCGGAAGGGCGGCACGCCGCCATATTGAGCGACGACTCCGGGGCCGGCGTTATAGGCGGCCAGGGCCAGGGTGAGATTTCCGTGGTACTGATCGAGAAGTAGTTTCAGGTAACGCGCGCCGGCATCGATGTTCTGGACGGGATCGAAAGGATTACGGACGGCAAAGTCCGCAGCGGTGCGCGGCATGAGCTGCATCAGGCCCATGGCATGTTTGGGGGAGACGGCGCGAGAGTTGAAATTGGACTCGGCAGAGATGACGCTGGAGACCAATTTTTCATCCAGCCCGTTTTGAGCCGCGGCGGTGTGAATTTGAGCGGCGAAAGGCACCGTGGTCGCGTCGCTGGCTGGCACCGCCGTAAAAGTATCCTCCGGCTCGAAACGAATGACGTCGTCCGCCGAAACGAGCATGCTGCCGGTGCCGACGTACAGCAAAATCTTCGAGCCTTGGCGCAGGTAACCGTTGATGTGCAGTCGCTGGCCGGAGCGAAGGACGGCATAATCGGCGCGAGCACCCGGCGCGCAGAGCGCGGCAAGTGCGGAAACCACGACGGCCAAGGCGGCTTGGCGAAAAGGCTTCATTTGCGACTGGCTTGTTGGATGTCGAGAACGTATCTGCGGATGGCCGTGGCCACCCCGCCCTCGTCATTGGAGAGGGTAACCGGCCAGCCCAGGGATTGCAACTCGGCAACGCTATTGCCCATCACGATGGGTAAACCAGCGAATTCGAGCATGTCGCGGTCGTTCCAGTTATCGCCGAGAGCCATGACTTCGGCGCGCGCGATGCCACGGCGGCGGGCCCATTCGGCCAAGGCGGCACCCTTGGAAGCGTGGCTGGAAATCACGTCGAGAATGCCGAGGTCGCGATGCTCGTATTCTGTGTGTGCGAGGCCGAACTGCGGGGAGCAATCCATGCGGCGCACGATGGCCATCGCCGCGCGCATGCGGGCGACGGAGCCGACGAACATGACCTGAATAGGGTCTTCGTCGACAAGGCAATTTTCGAGAGGGACGCACTCGGCGATGAATTCGCGATTGCGCTGATAGTAGCCGCTGCTGACGGCGTCGGTCCAGTCGATGCTTTCGAAGATGAGCTGGTTTTCGCGGGGCCGGTCGAAAACCACAGCGGCGCCGGAGCGGAACTCGTGGGTTGTCCGGAGGACTTCGCGGGCGATCGAGCGCGGCAAGAGATGGCGAAGATGCGTTTCGCCGGACTTGGATTTAATGAGCGCGCCGTTGTTGATGATGAGAGCCAGTTCACAGGGGATGCGCTCGGCGATGGGGCGGGCAAAATCGAAGCGCCGGCCAGTGACCAAGACGATTTCGATGCCGCGGGAGTGCGCTTCGAGGATGGCGTCGCGATTGGCGTCGGGAAGTTCGTGGCGACTGTCGAGGAGCGTGCCGTCGATATCCATAGCGATCAGGCGAATCGGCATACGAATAGAATATTGTAGCTGACCCGCGTGGGGAAGCTTGCGAGGCTTTGGATGCGATTCATGAAGCGCTACTTGATGCCGACCACCATGGAGTCTGGGCCGACCAGGTGCTCGACACGCGCGTCCTTGAAGCCGGCTTCCCTCATCCAGCCCATGCAGTCGGCGCCGGTGTAGTCAAAGCCGCCGGGCGTTTCAAGGAGCATGTTGAGGCTCATCAGCAAGCCGAAGGCGTTTTTCGAGCGCTGGTCGTCAATGATGGCGTCATAGACGATGAGCGCGCCGCCCGTGGGAACGGCTTCAAACGCTTTCCGAATGAGCATTTTCTTTTCGTCCAAGTTCCAGTCATGAAGAATGTGGCCCATCATCAGCACGTCGGCGTGCGGTAGCGGCTGCTCAAAAAAGCTGCCTGTGTGAAAGGTGACGCGCGAAGAAAGGCCATGAGCTGTGATGTACTCTTCGCAAATCGGTCGGACCTCCGGCAGGTCGAAACCGATGCCGGTCAGGTGCGGGTTGGCCAGCGCGACCTGGACAATCAGGTCGCCCTGCGCGGTGCCGATATCTGCCGCGCTCTCGTAATTCTTCCACGGGAACTGGTGGGCGATGGCTTGATTCGCGCCGTTGCTGATGCCGGACATGGCTCTCAGAAATTGTTTGAGGCGTTCGGGCTCTGCGTACAAAGCCGCAAAGGGGTTCGGACCTCCACCCCTTGCTTCATTCTGCAGCTCGCCGGTATGAAGGGCGGTGGTCAGGTTCGCCCAAATCGGATAATGGCGGGCGTTGGCCATCTCCAGAATTCCGCCGATATAGGAGGACTTGTTTCTGTCGAGGAAGAGATCGGTGGAGGGGGTGTTGGAGTACTCGGCATCCGCACGTTCGAGGAAGCCGAGCGCCACGAGCGCGTCCAGAAAATCGCGCGCCGATCGTGGGTGCAGGTTTAGTTTTTCGGAAAGTGTCTCTAAAGTTCCCGGTTTCTTCGCCAGCTCGGTGAAAACGCCCAACTCGACGGCGCTGAGTAGCGTCTTTGAAGCCCAGAAACCGAGGCCAACTTGCATAATATGACCCGGATCAGGCTGGTTGACGGCGGCAGCTTGGTTGCTCATGGCTTGGCTCCGGAATTTGGTGCGGGCGAGTATACGCGCAGATTCGTTTCGACGCTATGCAAACAATCGGGAGCGATGGAGTGCAACGTGCCGGGCTGCTGCAGCTCGAAACAGATGTGCTAAACTTTTTCGCTTATGAAAGATAAACTGCAAACATCTATCACTCATTTGGAATGCTCGAAGTGCAAGAAAACCTACGCACACAACCAACTGCGGAATTTATGTGACTGCGGCGGGCCGCTGCTGGCTCGCTATGATTTGAAGGCGGCGGCGAAGACGCTGACGCGTGAGGCGTTGCGTTCGCGAGAGGCGAATATGTGGCGCTACGAGGAAGTGCTGCCGTCGCGCGAATGCGTGTCGCTGGGCGAAGGAATGACGGCAGTGCTGCACGCGAAACGCATGGGCGAAGCGCTTGGGTTGCGTAACCTGTACATCAAAGACGAAGGGCTGAATCCTACGGGTTCCTTCAAAGCGCGCGGAATGGCCGCGGCGGTGAGCCGCGCGAAAGAATTAGGCGCGAAGGCGCTGGCGACGCCGACGGCGGGGAACGCGGGCGGTGCGCTGGCCGCGTATGCGGCGCAGGCGGGAATTCCGGCGGTGATTGTCATGCCTGCGGATACGCCGTTGGCGAATGAAATGGAGTGCCGCGCGTTCGGCGCGGACGTGCGCAAGCTGAACGGTTTGATTTCGGATTGTGGAAAATACGTCGCGGAAAACAAGGACAAGAATGGCTGGTACGAAGTGACCACGCTGAAGGAGCCGTACCGCATCGAAGGCAAGAAAACGATGGGGTATGAGCTGTGGGAGCAGTTCGATGGGAAATTGCCGGACGTGATTATCTATCCCACCGGCGGGGGCGTGGGGATGATCGGGATGTGGAAAGCGTTTGAAGAGATGGAAGCGATGGGGTGGATTGGGCATGGGCGTCCGCGCATGGTGACGGTGCAGGCCAGCGGTTGCGCGCCGATTGTGGATGCGTTCGAGAAGGGCGAAGAGTCAGCGCCGATGTGGCAGAACGCGGCGACGATTGCGTCGGGGCTGCGCGTGCCCAAGGCGCTGGGCGACTTTCTGATTTTGCAGGCGATTCGCGAGAGCGAGGGAAGCGCAGTTGCGGCGAGCGACGAAGAAATCCTGGCTACGAGCAAAGAGTTGGCCGCGAAAGAGGGAATGTACGCGGCGCCGGAAGGTGCAGCGACGGTTGTGGCGGCGAAAAAGCTGGCGGCGAAAAACTGGATCAAGCCGGACGACAGGGTGGTGCTGTTCAACACGGGCTGCGGGTACAAGTACAACGAGGCGTGGCAAAAGGCGCTAAAGAACGGGAGCAAATGAGGGCTCGATGGATTCGGGAAGCAAGCACGGGAAAGCGGCGACGGAGCGGCTGTATTACGACGACGCATTCTTGTGCGAATTTGAGGCGACGGTGATGGCGTGCGAGCCGGCGGCGGGCCGGTGGCACGTGCGCCTAGACCGCACGGCGTTTTATCCGACGTCCGGCGGGCAGCCCTTCGACACGGGACGGCTGAACGACGTGGCCGTCGTGGATGTTTCGGACGAGCAGGGTGACGAAATCGTGCACGTGGTCGAGCAGCCGGTCGTGTCGGCCGAAGTGCACGGTGTGATCGACTGGCCCCGGCGATTCGACCACATGCAGCAGCACACCGCGCAGCACATGCTTTCCGCCGCGTTCATCGAGCTTTTTGGATTTCAGACCGTGTCGTTTCATCTAGGGCGCGATATCTCGACCATCGATTTGGCGGCGCCGTCGGTGGTGGGGCGGCACTTGGAAGAGGCCGAGCGGCGCGTCGATGAGATCATTTTCGACGACCGTGAAATCACGGTGCGATACGGGACAGCGGAAGAGCTAGCACGCGAAGGCATTCGCAAGAAGGTAGAGCGCGAGGGAGTGCTGCGCGTTATCGATATCGAGGCTTTCGACCGGCAGCCGTGCGGCGGGACGCATCTTTCGCGGACAGGGCAAGCGGGAATGCTGTTGATTCGCAAATGCGAGCGGCAAAAGCAGAATTGGCGTGTGGAGTTTGTGGCTGGCTTTCGTGCGCTGGCCGCGGCGCGCGGAGATTTGGCCGTGTTGCGCGGCGCCGCCGAGCAAATTGGCTGCGGGATGGCGGAGCTGCCGCAGATGATTGGAAAAATGCAAGAAGAGCGGCGCGCGAGCCAGCGGGAGGCGAAGAAGCTTACGGAGCGGCTCGCGGAGTTGGAAGCGGCGGACCTGCTGGCAACGAGGGCGCAGCGTTCGACCGATGGCGGCAGGGATATCGTGAGCACTGTTCTTGATGATGCGGCGGCCAGTTATCTGGCGATGCTGGCAGCAAAGTTAGTCGCGAATCCCGGCGTGCGAATCGTGCTGGCGAGCCGCGGCGCGAGGGCGATTGTGCTGGCGCAGTCGGTGGGACTTGATGGTGATATGGGCGCGCTGTTGAGGGAGTTGCTGGTGAAGGTGGGCGGCAAGGGCGGCGGAAGCAAAGTGTTTGCGCAGGGAAGCGTTGATGATGCGGCGGCGATAGGAGCCATCATCAACGCGGCGCGGGCACGTTTGCTGGCGTGAGGTGTGGTTCGCGTTTGGCGCTGAAGCGATCGGCCGCTTTAGCGGCTCAGGACAAACGAGGTAGGCAGCAGGTCATCTCGGGTTTTCGCACAGCTTAGGTAAAGGCCGGCACCGCCGGCTCAAAATGAAGCGACGGCTTTTTCAAGGCTTGCTGTTTTTGCTAGCGTCAACGGTGGTTCTCTACGCTGGTGACTGGGCAGTGCTCCGGGTGCGGATGGCGCGCCAGACGGCGTTTTCGACAGTGCAGGTGGCCCAATTCCTGGCCACCCCGTTGAAGAATCACACGGACGAATACGACTACATGGGTACGGCGGCACAACCTTGCGTGCGGTCGATTTTCCCGCATGCTTCGGAGCCTCCTTGCTGGTGGCTCAAGCGTCATGCCACGCAGTGGGAGTAACCCGGCCTTTCTGGCGACGGGGGTGGCAAACATCCAGCAATGATCACCGGGGGCAGTGGCGTAACCGTGTTTGCGCACTACGCTGTTGTGATTGGCCGAGCTTTGCACGTCTGCTAAAATAGCTTGCCTCGGTGGGCGGCTAGCTCAGCTGGGAGAGCATCGCGTTCGCAACGCGGGGGTCGGGGGTTCGAATCCCCTGCCGTCCACCAATCCTACCTTCGCCAAACATCTAAGAGCGGGAGTTCAACCTGTATAATGCGCGGGTGGAATTCTGGCTGCGTGCGACGAAGTGGCTGTTTGGGCCGGAGGCCAGCGAGCCGGGGCATCTGGGGCCGCGGTGGATTTTTCTTCGCTGTCTGGGGATAATTTATTTCTCCGCGTTCTATTCCCTCGCATACCAAGCCAAGGGGCTGATCGGGCCGGACGGCCTGCTGCCGGCAAATACCTACCTCGATACAGTCGGAAAGTATATGCAGGGGCTGTCCAAGTTTTGGTTCGCCCCGTCGGTATTCTGGATCAGCTCGACGGATCGAGCGTTGGTGATCGTTTGCTGGATCGGAATGATTGCGGCGGTGCTGCTGTTCTTGAATTTGTGCCCGCGCGCGATGGCGGTGCTCTGTTTTATCGGGTATCTGTCGTTTGTCAGCACGCTGCAGGATTTTTCGAGCTACCAATCGGACGGGATGCTGCTGGAAGCCGGTTTCCTGTGCCTGTTCTATGCGCCGTGGGGTTGGCGACCGGGTTGGGGCCCGTTCAACCCTCCGCAGCGAGCGTGCACCTTTCTGCTGCTGTGGGAGTGGTTCCGGATCTATTTCGAGTCGGGCATGGCGAAGATGCTGGGCGGCGATCCCGAGTGGCGGCATTTGACGGCGATGTATGAGTATTACCAAAACGGACCGCTGCCGACGTGGATCGGCTATTACGTGCAGCATGCGCCGTACTGGTTTCACTGGTCTACGGCGCTGGCGACGCTGGTGATGGAGCTGGGAATCGTGCTGATGCTGTTCCTGCCGCGGCGATTCCGGCTGATCTGCTTTTTTATCGTGACACCGTGGGAGATTGGCGTCATTGCAACGGCCAACTACGCATTCTTGAATTATCTGGTTCTCTCGCTTGGGTTTTTGCTGCTGGACGACCAGTTCCTGATGAGGATTGCGCCGCGAAGATGGTTTCCGAAGTATCACATTATGGTAGCGATGAGAACGGAAGACATCCGCGAAGCGGAGTCCGCGCAAGGAGCCTGGCCGGCGCCGCCCGCGCGGTCGAACGCTTTGCCCACGCCGCTCAGCGCCGCCGAGCGAGGGGCGCAGCCCGTCGAACCGAAAAAGGCGGGCAGTACGCTCTCGCGTGTGCTCTCCGTCGTGCGCATGACGGTGGCAGGCATCTGTTTTGCCTGGATCTTTTATGCGACGTCGGCGCTGCTTGTGGGAATGTTGAATATCGAGCTGCCGTCATGGCCGGTGGAGAAGATCGAGCCGTTCCGCATCGCCGATCGGTATGGATTGTTCGGGGTGATGACGCGCGCTCGCTACGAAATCGAGTTTCAGGGCTCGAACGACGGCGGAAAAACATGGACCGCGTATCCCTTTCGTTATAAGCCCCAGGCGGTCAACGAGGCGCCGAAGATTTACGCGCCGTACCAGCCGCGATTCGATTGGAATCTGTGGTTCGCGTCGCTGGGGGACTGGCGGCAATATCAATTTGTGCTGAGTACCGAGGAGGCGCTGCTGGATGGAAGCCATGATGTGCTTTCGCTGTTTGGGCGCAACCCGTTTCCGACCGGGCCGCCGCAGGAGATTCGCTGCGTGCTCTGGCAGTATTGGTTCACGAGCCTGGCGGTGAAGCGCGAGACGGGAGACTGGTGGACGCGCCAGTATCTTGGGCTGTATGCGCCGACGCTGGCGCGGGAAGGCAACGGGCGCTTCGGAGTTTTGCAAATGCCCGCGGAGACGGAGCGGCCTGACGAGCCTTAGCGGCGGCTGCGGGACGTGTGAATCGTGAACCGCGGTTTGGACATCAAAGAGGGGATTCCAGGGAACACAAGCGAGGAAAACAGCCATGAACTACTTACTGAAGACCGAGCCTTCCGAATATTCGTTCGTGGACTTGCAGCACGATAAAAGCACGATCTGGGACGGCGTCTCGAATCCCGTCGCGTTAAGAAACCTTCGCGAAATGAAGCCCGGCGATCGCCTGGTGATTTACGAGACGGGCGATCGCAAGAGCTCCGTAGGGACCGCCACGGTGGTTTCGGTGGATGCGAGCAATCCGAAAAATCCGCAGGTTAAAATCAAGGTGGGCGAGCCACTGAAGGCAACAACTCTTGCCGAAATCAAAGCCAACAAACTCTTCGCGGATTCGCCGCTGGTTCGCCAGGGCCGCCTGAGCGTTGTGCCGCTGAGCGCAGCGCAGCACAAGTTCCTGAGCAGCCAGTAATTGCTGGATGCAGGGAGGGGAACGCCACCGATGAACGCGATCCCAGCCGTCTCTTCCATACTTCAGGCGGTCGGAAACACGCCTGTGGTCAAGTTGAATCGAATTCCTTCGCGTGCCGGCGCGGATGTGTATGTGAAGCTCGAATACTACAATCCGACGGGCTCTTACAAGGATCGCATGGCGGCGGCGATGATCGAGGGCGCGGAGCGGCGGGGCGCGTTGAAGCCTGGGATGCGAGTGACGGAGTACACAGGCGGCAGCACGGGATCGTCGTTAGCGTTAGTCTGTGCGATCAAAGGTTACCCGTTCATCCCCGTGTCGTCGGACGCGTTCGCTCAGGAGAAGCTGCAAACAATGCGCGCCTTTGGCGCTGACTTGCAAATCGTTCACAGCCCGGATGGAACGCTTACTCCTGAGTTGTTTCGCACGATGATCGCGAAGGCGGAACAGCTGTCGCACGAACCGGGCGTCTTTTGGACCGATCAATTCCACAATTCCGATGCAATCGAAGGTTACAAAGGCATTGGCAGGGAATTGCTCGAGCAAGTCGGCGAAATCGCCGCGTTTTGCGGAGCAGTTGGCACGGGAGGTATGTTGACCGGCGTTTCGCGCGCGCTGAGAGCCGGGGGGAGCCGAGCGCACATCGTCGCGCTGGAGCCTGCGTCGTGCCCGGTGCTGACTACGGGCAAGAACGGGGCGCATCGCGTGGATGGGGTCGCACCCGGATTTGTTCCGCCTCACTTGAAGCGTGAAGATTACGACGAGGCGCGCGCCATCGAAGAATCGGAAGCGCGCGAAATGGCCCGGCGCCTGGCAAGAGACGAGGGAGTCTTCGCGGGCACTTCTTCGGGCCTGAACGTCGCCGCGGCTGTAAAGCTAGCTCTGGAATTCAAGCCTG
>JASHQB010000352.1 GCA_030037775.1 Candidatus Acidiferrales bacterium | reverse complement strand
TCGCGAGTCACCGAGAATCGTATCACTCGCTAAATCGCAGGTCAATTCGCCTTGCACGTAGTGTTCCAGAACCACCTGCGAATATCTCCTCGCCCGCAGTGCCGGATCCCCGTCACTACACAGGATTTATACTCGCAAGAGTCCAGAATCTCCCGGCCATGCAATCTCCGTTCTGCCTGCTCCCAGAAACGTTGACTTCCCTTTGTCCACTCCCTACCATCCTTCTCCGAGGAAAGCCGCCCACTTGATCGGCCAAACCATCTCCCACTACCGCATCCTGGAAAAAATCGGCGGCGGTGGCATGGGTGTGGTCTACAAAGCCGAAGACACGCGCCTTCACCGTTTTGTCGCTCTGAAATTCCTTCCGCCAGAGACCGCCAGCGACGAGCGTGTTCTAGAGCGCTTTCGCCGCGAGGCCCAAGCCGCTTCAGCATTAAACCATCCCAACATTTGCACTATCTATGAAGTCAGCGAAGAAAAAGGCCGGCCCTTCATCGCAATGGAGTTTCTCGACGGCCAGACGCTGAAGCAACGCATCTCCGGCAAACCCCTGCCGCTGGAACAAGTGCTGGAGCTCGCCATCGAGACTGCCGACGCGCTGGACGCGGCGCACACAAAAGGAATCATTCATCGCGACATCAAGCCGGCTAATATTTTCATCACGAACCGCGGACATGCCAAAATCCTCGACTTCGGCCTTGCGAAGCTGACACAGAAGGATCAAACCGCTGCTTCCGACGCCACTCTCGCCACCAACGCGCCAGCGGGAATTGAAGAACTCACCAGCCCAGGCGCGGCAGTGGGAACCGTCGCCTATATGTCGCCGGAACAGTTGAGCTGCAACGAACTTGACGCCCGCACAGACCTCTTTTCCTTCGGTGTTGTTCTCTACGAAATGGCCACAGGTGCATTGCCTTTTCGGGGAAGCAGTTCCGCCCTGATCACGAACGCCATTCTGACGCACGCTCCCGTACCGCCTGTGCGTTTGAACCACGACATTCCGCCGGAGCTCGAACGAATCATCAGCAAGGCGTTGGAGAAGGACAAAAAGCTCCGCTATCAATCGGCCGCGGACATTGGGAGCGATTTGCACCGGCTCAAGCGCGACACAGAAACACGGCCTGCTGTCGTGAGCGGCGAGCCAGAGGCCGCAGTCTCTCCGGCAGCGCTGTCGACCGCAATCCAAGCTCATACGTTCTCAGTCGCTGCTGAGGCACATCGTTTCAAGTGGGTTGCGATCATCGGTGCCACGGTAGTCGTCATTGGTCTAGCCGTCGGTGGTTGGTTGTTTTTCTCCCGCAAGGCCCACGCGTTGACCGACAAAGACACCATCGTCCTTGCGGATTTCACGAACACGACGGGCAACGCCGTGTTCGACGGCACCCTGCGGCAGGGGCTTTCCGTCCAACTGGAGCAATCCCCTTTCCTTAGTCTCGTTTCCGAGCGACGCATTCAACAGACTCTGCCATTGATGGGCCAGAAGCCCGATGCGAAGCTCACGCCGGAGATTGCTCAGGATCTCTGCCAACGGGCGGGAGGTACAGCCGTCCTCGATGAGTCCATAGCCCAGATAGGCTCGCAGTACCTTCTGACCCTCAAAGCGGTAAACTGCACCAGCGGCGCATCACTCGCGAGCGCCGAGGCCACGGCGAGCGACGAGAACCACGTGCTGGACGCTTTGAGCCAGACGGCGTCGGAAATTCGCAACAAACTCGGTGAGTCCCTCACTACCGTTCAAAAGTTCGATACGCCCCTTGAACAGGCCACCACGCCTTCGCTGGAAGCTCTTCAGGCCTACAGCCTTGGATGGAAAGCCATAGTGGGGGAAAAAAACGATTCCGCCTCCGCCTTGCCTTTGTTTCAGCGGGCCATCAGACTCGACCCAAATTTTGCTATGGCCTACGCCGACCTCGGGTGGAGCCATTCGAATCTAGGGGAAAGCGGCCTAGCATCCGAGAACGCGCAGAAGGCCTTCGAACTTCGTGGGCGTGTGAGCGAATATGAGAAATTGTTCATCGAGGCTGAATACGATGTCCTTGTCACGGGCGATTTGGAGAAGGCCCAGCGAGACTTTGAGGTCCGTGCACAAACCTATCCAAGAGACTGGGAACCGCGAACCGGACTGTGCAACATATTTAATATACTCGGGCAATATGAAAAATCGCTCGGGGAATGCCGCGAGGCCCTGCGTCTTAACCCGGATAGCGTTCTGAACTACATGGCGCTTGTTTATGCTTATATTTATCTGAACCGCTTTCAAGAGGCGCATGCCGCTGCGGACGAAGCCAAGGCGAAGAAACTCGATGCTTCTTATGGTCTTTACACACTTGGCTTCTTGGAGAACGATGCGACGGAGATGAAGCAGCAGGTAGCCCTTAATGCGGGCAAGCCGGGTGTGGAAGATGGCTTTCTAGCATACGAAGCTGATACCGCCGCCTATTCCGGACAGCTTGCGAATGCCCGAGTGTTTTCAAGCCGCGCAGTTGCTTCCGCCAAGCGTGGGGACGAGCATGAAACAGCGGCCCGCTATGAAGTCGAAGCTGCTTGGACGGAAGCCCTGTTTGGAAATGTCGCTGAGGCGCATCATCGGATCGATTCCACGACCGGGCTTTCCGTGGGCCGGGATTTGCAGTACAGAGTCGCGGTGATAAACACATTGATAGGGGATTCAGCCCGCACACAGGCCCTTGTCGATGATCTGGCTAAGAGCTTTCCAGAGGACACTGTCGTCCAGTTCAACTATCTGCCGAGCGTGCACGCACAGCTTGCGCTCCTCCGCAATAACCCAGCAAAGGCCATCGAGGTCCTTCAGACTGCTGGTCCCTATGAATTGGGCTATGTGGGCGACTTTACTTTGTATCCCGTCTATGTGCGTGGCGAAGCCTATCTGGCCGCGCATCAGGGCAACGAAGCTGCTGCTGAGTTCCAGAAAATAATTGACCACCGCGGTATTGTGCAGAACTCGCCTATCGGCGCGCTGGCGCATCTCCAAATCGGCAGAGCTTACGCCATGCAAGGCGACAACGCCAAGGCCAAGGCGGCGTATCAGGATTTCCTCACGCTGTGGAAAAACGCCGACCCCGACATCCCCATCCTCAAACGGGCCAAGGCCGAATACGCCAAGATCAAGTAATTCTCCCTCCGTGGACACAGAGTTTTGCCGCAGACTGAAAAATGGGGCGCACGCACTATGCCACGCAATATTTTGTCATTTATCGCTTATTTTATTGTTCGGTGAATTAACCAATACTGAATCATTCGCCAGGAAGAAAGTTAGCTCATGGCCCGTCGTCGTGTTTCCCGTGCTGTCCACAAGCGTCGGTTTCCCGCCCGACAAAATGAATTTCCCCTCGCGCGCAACGTATTCTCCGCGCTCCGCCGTGCCGGTGCGCCCGTTCTCCTCGATGTGCACCTTCCCGAGGGCAATCGCCCGCTCCAGCGCCTGCTGATTATTCTCGTCGTGTGAAAAAAACATCTCCAAACTTTGGCTCTCCATCTTCCCTTCTGACGACTGCGCCTCCACTCCCTCGCTCCATTCCATCTTTCCCGAATCGCTCCAGTAATCCACCTTCGGCGCACGCACCTGCCAAAGAACCGGCTCGGCTTTCTTCTCCGCTGGCCTGGACCCCCCGTTTGGTGCAGTGTTCTGCGGCGCTTCCACAAACGCTCCCAGCGCGTCGCCCCGCCCCTCCACGCGGTTCTCGTCCTGCCAGAACTCTATCGTCTGCGCCTGCAGCACGTCGGAGCCTTCCCACAATCGCGCGTGCCCGGAGAAAATCGCGTGGCCGTCCTTGGATGAATTCATAGCTAAATTGGCGGAAAGGTTCGTCGCTGAGTTGCCCAATGGATCGCTTGCCAAATTTGGGCTTGAGGATTTCCCGGGCGATGTTCCATTCATCTCATCCGCGGAGATTTGCACTCCGCCCGTCGCATCCGCAGCGCCGTTTTCCCTCTGCGCCGTGAACGTCGCCGCCACCTTGCCGCTCGCGCGCATTTCATTCGTCGCCTGATTCATCTCGATTTTCGCGGCCGTTAGGTGCGATGCGGAATCCTCCACCGAGGCGGAGCCCGCGAGAATCATCTCGTTCGTTGCGCGCCGCAGCTGTGCCGTTTTTGCCTCGCCGCTATTGTCGCCTTGACGGAATTGTACGTTTCCGCTTTCATCGATCGTGTCCCAATTCCCGTCCGAGCCAAACCTCACGCGCAAATTCTGCGCCGTGGTCGTTTGCGCCGGAGCGGAACCGAGCTTGCGCTCCACGCGAACTCCGGAATTTCCGTGCAGTTCGTTCAATTGGCTTTGCGCGCCGAATG
>JASHQB010000351.1 GCA_030037775.1 Candidatus Acidiferrales bacterium | reverse complement strand
GAACGCATCTCCGACGCCGTCGCGCTCATCCTGCGCACCGCGGAATAGGAGGCGATGATGACTTGGCTCAGGCGTTTATTCCGCAAATCGAAACAAGATGCCCAGCTCGACTCCGAGTTGCGCTTTCACATCGAGCAGCAAACTGCTGACAACATCGCGGCCGGCATGCCTGCCGACGAAGCGCGCCGCCGCGCCCTGGCGCAATTTGGCGGCCTCGAGCCCATGAAGGAAGAGGCTCGCGACGCCCGCGGCATGCATTTCATCGACACTCTTTTGCAAGACATTCGGTTTGCGTTTCGCATCTTGCGCAGGACGCCGCTGGTCACTGGTGTCGCTATTTTTTCTCTGGCGCTGGGAATTGGCGCAAACACAGCGATTTTCAGCCTCATCGACGCGGTCATCCTGCGCATGCTGCCCGTGCAGAATCCCGAGCAACTTGCGCAGATCAAATTTCTCTCGCCGGCCTCCGCTGATCCACGAGGATCCGTAACCAACCTTATCTGGGAGCAAGTTCGCGATCACCAAGACGCATTTTCCGGCGCAATCGCTTGGTCGCCGCAAGAGTTTGATCTCGCGGCCGGCGGCGAAGTGAACAACATCTCCGGCATTTACGCTAGCGGCGATTACTTCACCGTGCTCGGAGTGCGTCCGGCTGCGGGACGCTTATTCTCCGCTTCTGACGATGTGCGTGGCTGCTCCGGCGTTGCCGTTCTGAGCTACGGCTTTTGGCAAAGCCATTACGCTGGCGCGCAATCCGCGCTCGGTTCTTCGATTCAGCTCGACGGTCACTACTTCCCGATCATCGGCGTAGCCCAGCGTGGCTTTTCCGGCACGGACGTGGGCGAAAAACTCGACGTGGCCATTCCGATTTGTGCCGAGGCGATCATGCAGGGGAAGGATTCCTCGCTCGATATCCGCGACGATTGGTGGCTGATGATGATGGGGCGCTTGAAACCAGGAGTGACCATCGAGCAAGCCGGCGCCCGCATGAAAGTTCTTTCGGGTCCACTTTTCGGGGCAGTTGTGCCGCAGGATTGGCCGGCAAAATATCAGGACACATTTCGAAAATACACGTTCGCGGTTTTCCCCGGTGCCTCAGGCACCAGCGGGTTCTATGGTATGCGCCAGCAATACGGCGCGCCGCTCAAAATCCTCATGTTTGTCGTGGGACTGGTCCTGCTCATCGCCTGCGCGAACATAGCCAGCTTGCTTCTCGCTCGCTCCGCAGCACGACAAAAAGAAATCGCTGTGCGCTTGTCGCTCGGCGCTTCGCGTGGACGCTTGGTCCGCCAAGTGTTTACGGAAAGCCTCGTTCTTTCGAGCATCGGCGCGATTCTTGGTGTTTTCTTTGCGCGATGGGGCAGCGCTTTGCTCGTTCGCTTCGTCTCTACGCAGGAAAGCCCGGTTTTTCTAGATTTGAAGATGGATGGGCGCGTTTTGGCCTTCACCATCGCCATCGCCGTGCTGTGCGGCTTGCTTTTTGGAGTCTTGCCTGCGCTTCGGTCTACGCGTGTGGAGGCGATGGCCGCGATGAAAGAAGGCCAGTTGCAGGGCGCAGGCAGCCGCTCTCAGTCTGTTGCCGCTCGCTGGATTGTCGCCGTGCAAGTAGCCCTCTCGCTTATCCTTCTTGTCTGGGCTGGCTCGTTCATTCGAATATTTACCCATCTAATGACTCTGAATGCGGGTTTCGACCGCAGCAACGTTCTGATGGTTGAAACGAGTCTCCACAGAGGGCAAATTCCCGAACCCGCGCGCGCTCCGCTCTACGGCCAAATGCTCGCCAAATTGCAGGCTCTTCCAGGCGCGGTCTCAGTCGGCCAGTGCTGGATGACGCCTCTTTCCGGCCGGGAATGGGACAGCTCTCTGGCCATTCCGGGTGGTTCGGTGCCGGCGGCAGCTGATCCGGATATTTTGATGAATTGGGTAACGCCGGACTTCTTTGCGACCATGCGCACGCCAATTCTCGAAGGCCGCGCCTTCGACGCGCGCGATTCCGCTGGCTCCACGCCCGTCCTCATCGTCAATCAATTGCTCGCTCGCACCTACTTCCCGGGTCAAGATCCGATCGGCAAACACCTGCTAGCGGATAACAAGGACATGCTCAGCGCCAAGCCGATGGAGATCATCGGCGTCACGCAAGACGCGAAATATACTTCTTTGCGCGATGCCTTCCAACCAGAAGCCTATTTCCCTTTGGCGCAGATCGGCGCCGTTGGCGAAGATACAACATTTGAAGTCCGCACCGCCATGGCGCCGGGCGCGCTCATCCCCGCTGTGCGTGACGCCATGGCTAGCGTGAACAAATCCGCCTCGTTGCAATTCACCACGCTGAAACAAGAAGCCGATGATTCGGTGCTGCAGGAGCATCTGATGGCCGTCCTCTCCGGCTTCTTTGGCGGCCTCGCGCTCCTGCTCACCGCCATCGGTCTTTACGGCGTCATGGCCTACGTAGTCACGCAACGCACGCACGAAATCGGCATTCGCATGGCCCTCGGCGCGCAACAAGGCTCGATCCTTCGCCTTGTCATGCGGGACGCAGCGCTTGTCCTCAGCGCCGGTGTTGCTGCGGGTTTGCTCGGCTCCATTTGGATCACGCGCGTGACGCAACTCTTGTTTGGCGTAAAGTCCGGCAATCCCTGGTCGCTCGCGCTCACCGTCGAGGCCCGCGTCGCTGTCGCGGCCATCGTCGCCGTCGCTCTCGTCGCGACCTACATTCCCGCGCGCCGCGCCATGAAGGTCGACCCCATGATCGCTTTACGCTACGAATAGGAGCTTTGCGATGGCCTGGCTCTCTCGTTTATTCCGCAAATCGAAGCAAGACGCGCAACTCGACTCTGAGCTTCGCTTTCACGTTGAGCAGCAAACTGCCGCCAACATCGCCGCCGGTTTGCCTCCCGCCGAAGCGCGCCGCCGCGCTCTTGCTCAATTTGGAGGCCTCGAATATATGAAGGAAGAAACGCGCGACGCCCGCGGCACGCACTTCGTCGAAACCCTCCTCCAGGACATCCACTACGCGCTTCGCACGCTGCGCAAAACGCCGCTCATCACGAGCATCGCGCTGCTTTCTCTCGCTCTCGGCATCGGTGCCAACACAGCCATTTTCAGCTTGATCGACGCC
>JASHQB010000350.1 GCA_030037775.1 Candidatus Acidiferrales bacterium | reverse complement strand
GGGTTGGTGTAGTTGAACGTGTCGGTTTCGTTGGTGAAGTCAATCTCGCGGTGCGGCGGCGACTGCAGCTCGCGCAGCCCGGCGGCAGCCTCGTCGTCTGCAGGCGCGATGTTGGCGGGCTCGAGGGCGCGAGCCTTCAGGAAATCCGCGCGCGCCTCATTGCGGCGTCCCAGCGCCACGAGCACGCGTCCGCGTTCGCTGTAGACGTCCGCGCGTTGCGGCGGGATCTGCAGCGCGGCGTCCAGCAGCGCCAGCGCATCGGCGTTGCGCCCGTCCTGCGCCAGCAGCGTCGCCAGGCCCAGCAGGTAATCGCCATCGCGCGGCGAAAGCTCGAGCGCGCGCCGAAATGTCGTCTCCGCCTCCGCCCGGTGCCCGGTCCATGCAAGAAGCTGAGCGCGCCAGCCGAGCGCGTCGGAATCGTCCGGCGCAACCGCGAGCCGCGCGTCCACGATTTTTTGCGCGCCCGCCAGGTCATGCGCCACCACGCGCTGGCGGACCTGGTCGAGCCAATCTCCGGTGCTTTGCGCACTCGCGGCGCTCGCCGTTCCCTGCGCCGGCGCCCCTGGGGACGATTGAGCGCGCGCAAGGCTCGCGCTGCTTGCCAAGAGAAGCACGGCGGCCAGCGCCCACCGCCGAAACACACTTGTAGTTAGGCCAAGATTCATCACGGAATAACTAGTGCATATCGGGAGCCAGTCGCCCGTTCAGGTAGGTCTTCGTTGCGCGCTTACAACGTAAGTTAGTGCCGTGTTTTCTGTTGGTTACAATTGCAAGAGCGACGCCACCTCTTTCCCGAGGTGGGCTTCGTTCAGAGGCACAGTTCCGTATTGCCGCGATGTGTCATTCTGGGCCGCGAAATTGCGCCGCAAAATGTCCAGAATTTTTGCTCGGGCCACGCAAGAATCACTGCGCACGCTCCCTCGCCTAGGGGCCAATCACGCCCTGGGACTCGTCCGCGCGGAGAACTGCTTGGTTTCACAAGCGAGCGCGCAGCAGCGTCGCAGCGCTGACTGTTTCAGAACGGACCAGCGCTCGCCTTCTGCTTCCTCTGGAGGACCGAATTCGCGCCCAACCTGCAGCTCATATCTTATGCAGCGCGTGGGCCACAAATGCGGCTATGCCCGCAAACGAATCGGCCGATGCGTGCGCGATCATCGTTGGCGCCAGCGAGTTTCGCCTCGCCGCCGCTATGCCGAAAAGCAACCCAATCACGAAAATCGTCAACATCAACGCCCATCCCTGATAGCCATGTCCAAGCCCGAAAAATAGCGCCTGAACTACCACCGCCGCGCCGACGCTGCCGGTCAGGCGCTTCGATTGCTCCTGCAAATATCCGCGAAAAATAAACTCTTCGCAGAAGCCCGCCGAAAGCGACAGCAGGATCCACACAGGGAGTTCGATCGCCACGTGCGGCGTCAGTTGCTGCACAACTTTTGAGCCCGCTCCGACCGACGAGCGGAAGATGACGGAGGACAACCCTTCGATCGCCCAAAAAAGCACCAGGACGATCGCCGCGACGCCGATATCGCGCCACACATCGCGCCCGCTCGCCCACCGTGCGTTGATGAGCCGGCGAACCGTGACGCCGCGCGCGCGTATGCCGGCGTATACGTAGAGAAAGAGCAACCATTCCTGCACCATGGTCGCCGCGTAGGTGAGCAGCCGCCCTTCTATCGACGTCGCAGAGATCTGCCGCGTGGTGAAATACGAAACTGCGGAAATGCCCAGGATGATCAGGAGCAGGAGAATCGTGTGCCACACCGGAGCGATCAGCTTGCGGTCCGGCGGCAATTCCAGCGCGCCCGGCGATACGGACTCTACAGCGTCGGCCATTCGGTTCGTGCCTCCCACGCGGCGCAAACGATGTTTCCCTGTTCACGCGCGCGCAGCAGCCTAACTTGCCCGCACCGCCCAGTCAATTATTCGTAGCGCAGAGCCACCATGGGGTCCACGCGGGTAGCGCGCCGCGCCGGAATGTAACACGCCGCGAGCGCCACGAGAACCAGCAGCGCCGCGACCCCGGCCATTGTCAGCGGGTCATTGGCATGCACGTCGAAGAGCATCGACGCCAAATAGCGCGTCACGCCCAGCGCCACGCCGATGCCCACCGCGGCCCCGACAATCGCCAGCGCAATTCCCTGCCGCAGCACCAGCTTCAACACGCTTCCGGGCTGCGCGCCCAGCGCCATGCGAATGCCGATTTCGCGCGTGCGCCGCGACACTTCGTACGAGAGCAGTCCGTACAATCCCACGCACGCCAGCACGAGCGCGAGCAGGCCGAAAAATCCCGACACTCGCGCCGTCAGCCGCTGCTCAAAAAGCAGCCGGTCGATCTGCTGCGCCTCCGTGGTTACGTGAAAGAGTGGCAGATTCGCATTCACCTCCGCCACCACCTTGCGTATCGTGGGCAGGATCGCCTGCGGCGCCGCGGCCGTCCGCAATTCAAAGGTCGCTCCGCCAATGCCCTCCTGCGGCATGTACATCGTCGCCTGAATGTCGCGCCGCAAATCGTTGTACCTCGCGTCGCGCACCACGCCGATAATTTCATAGCCCGGATTGCCCGGCCCGTTCGCGTCCGCAGGCGCCTCGCCAAACTGCTTCCCCAGCGGATTTTCTTTGCCTAGATATTTTGCGATGAACGCCTGATTCACGATCACCGGCGTAGGAGCGCTGGTATGGGTCGCCCCGTGATTCGCCGCCGCCAGTTCGAAGTCAGACGCCGTGAAATTGCGGCCGACGACAAAGGGAATCTCCATAGTGTCGAAAAAGTTTGCGCCGACGGTCAGCATGTCCGCCCTCGAATCCTGGTCCTGCGGCGTACCTGGCCAGTGAAATCCCACGATTCCCAGCCCGCCGCTCAGTAATGGCATCCCCGAATAGCTCGCCGACTGAATCCCCGGCGCCGCCGCCAGCCGCTCCTGCAAGTCCAGGTAAAAGGCGTCTGCCTGCGCGGTCGAATAACCGGCCAGTGTCGGATTGATGTCGAAATTTATGATGTTGTGCGCATTAAATCCCAAGTCCACACTGCGCAGATTGTTCAGTGTGCGCAACAGCAGCCCCGCGCCCACCAGCACGACCACCGCGAGCGCCACCTGGGCCACCACCAGCCCATTTCCCACGCTGAACCACTTGGCTCCCGCGTGCCCCGAACCCGCCGAGCTTCCTTCGCCCTCTTTCAGCGCGGGCGTCAAATCCACGCGCGTTCCGCGAAACGCCGGCGCCAGCCCGAACAAGATTCCCGTTAGCAGCGAAATCCCCACCGTGAATCCCAGCACGCTCATGTCGATGCCTGTCGCAAACGCCAGAGGCCGCGTCTGATTGCTGGACACAAACGAAACAATCGCGTGCGCGCCCCAATACGCAAACAAAATCCCCAGGACTCCGCCCATCACCGAGAGCATCACGCTTTCCGTCAACAATTGCCGCACCACGCGCGCGCGCCCCGCCCCCAGCGTCAATCGCACCGCCATCTCTTTTCTCCGCGCGGACGCCCGCGCCAGCATCAATCCGGCCACGTTGGCGCACGCAATCAGCAAAATGATTCCCACCGCCAGCATCAGCACGTACAGCGGGTGCTCGAACTGGCTGCGCTGTCCGGTCAAGCCGGTCTGCGCGGGCGCCAGCGTAATTTCTGGATTGTCCGCGGCCACCGAAAATGTGTGCGGCCCGTTTCCTCCTGTGCCCGCCTGCGGCGCTCCGGCCGGCGCGGCGCCCTGCGGGCCGCCGATCATCACTGGCTGTTTTCCTGCCGATTGCGTCCCTGGCCCGCTCGGTGGGGGGCCATGAAGCTCGATCGGCCCTTTTCCCGGAGCCATCTGCGGCGGCTCACCGCCTCCGCCGAACGGCACGTTGCCTCCCCCCGGCGGCGGTCCGCCAGGCCCCGGCCCGCCACCGATAATCATTTGGCGAACCATGCCACCGCCCCCTGGCCCTCCCGGCCCGCCGCCATGAAACATCGGCACTACCCCGTGCAACATTTCGTTGCGGAAGACCTCGCTGATTTGCGCTTGCGTCTGCGCCACCTGCACGCCAGGCTTCATCCGGCCAACAATCGTCAGCCACCACGTCGCCGGATCGTCTTCGCGCTTGGCCCCGCCCAGCCGGTCAATCACCTGCTCGCGCGGATTGATTTTCTCGTCCGCCTCGAGCGGCACCCAGACGTCATAATCGCTTCCCGGCGAAATCCCCGTAAATTTCCGCTCCGCCACACCGATGATCGTGAACGCCACATTGTTCAGTTCAATCGTGCGCCCAATCGCGTCGTGCGAGCCCCCAAACGCACTCTGCCAATATCCATAATTCAGTACCGCCACTGGCGCCGCGCTTTTCAAATCGTCGCTGGGCTCAATCAGCCGCCCCGCCGCCACCTTCACGCCGAGCGTGCGGAAAAAATCTCCCGAGACTCCCTGCCCGTTAATCACCTCCGCCGGGCCGTTGCCCGTCAAATCGAGTTGCCCTTCGCCCGCGAACGCTGCAATTCCCGAAAACGCGCCCGCCTGCTCGAAGCGGCGAAACATCGGTTCGGAAAGTGAGCAACCGGACGGGTTCTCGCTGCCCAGCAACCCGATCTGCATGGGGCAGTCGCCCGACGACATGTACCCGTGGATATCCGGCGAGTGCCGCGCGCTCCACTTCAGCAGCATCAATTGCGAAGGATTCTCCACCGGCAGCGAGCGCAGCATCACCGCATCCATCAGGCTGAAAATGGCGGTGTTCGCGCCAATGCCCAGCGCCAGCGTGAGGATCGCCACCGCGGCGAATCCCGGCGATTTGGCCAGCACGCGAAGCCCGTAACGAATGTCCTGCAGGAGTTTATTCATGGCACGCCCCCAGGGTTGGATATGCACAGCCGCCGGCGAACAACCCACACCCGCAGCTATGCTATGTCTTCAGACGCGCCACATCAAGTTTGGGAAGCAGGCTTGGATGCACGAACGGCAGCTAAATCAAGACGGCCAGCGGCTCAGCGCTAGTCACTGGTTTTTCGCTTGCTGACCACTGTCCACCGACTACTTCTTTTCACTCGTACCGCAGCGCCACCATGGGATCCACGCGCGTCGCGCGCCGCGCTGGAATGTAACACGCCGCCAGCGCCACCAGCGTCAGCAATACCGCCACGCCGATCAGCGTGGCCGGGTCGTTGGCATGAATGTCGTAGAGCATGCTCTTCAAATACCGCGTCACGCCCAGGGCCACACCGATGCCCACGACTGCGCCCACAATCGCGAGAATGATTCCCTGCCCCACCACCAGCCGCAGCACGTCGCCCTGCTGCGCGCCCAGCGCCATGCGTATGCCGATCTCCCGCGTCCGCCGCGACACTTCGTACGACAGCAGCCCGTACAGCCCCACGCACGCCAGCACCAGCGCCAGCGCGCCGAAAAATCCCGAGAGCTTCGCAATCATGCGTTCCTGATACAGCAGCTGGTCGATCAGCTCGCTCTGCGTGTGCACCTCGAACACCGGCAGATTGCTGTCCATCTGATTCACGATGCTGCGAATCGACGCGGCCATCGCCGCGGGATTCGCGCGCGCGCGCACTTCGAAGCTGGTGCGCCCACCGCTCGACGGCACGTACATCGTCGGGTCCATCTCGCTGCGCAGGTCCTGATACTTGGTGTTGTTCACCATACCCACGATCACCCAGCCGGGGCTCGCCCAGTCGCCCTTGGCCGGATCCGCTTCGCGCTCGCCAAAATGCTGCCCCAGCGGATTCACCTTCGGAAAGTATTTCTCCACGAACAGTTTGTTGACGATCACCGGCACGGGCGCTTCATTCGCCGCGCTGTCCGTCGCTGCCGCTGCGCTCGCCGCTTTTCCAGCACCCGCAGCGTTTCCGCTCGCCGCCGCGCCGGTGCTTGCACTTGTGCCCGGAGCCGGCAAGCCCGCCTCTCTCGCCTCCTCCGCCGCCTCGCGTTCGCGTTCCTTAATTTCCGCCGCTTCCGCTTGCGCGAAATCCTCGTAGTTGAAATTCCGCCCCGCGAGCAATTGCATGTGCATCATGGCGAAGAAGTTCGATCCGACCGGCAAGTAATCCGCATCCGACTCCTGATCCTTCGGCGTTCCCTTCAGATGGAAGCCGGTCTCCCACAGGCTGCCGCTCAGCAGCGTGCTGTTCGAATAGCTCACCGATTCCACGCCCGGCAGCGCGGCGATGCGCTCCTGCAAATCGCGGTAGAACGAATCGATCTGCGGCGTTTTGTATCCGATGAGCGCAGGATCCAAACCAAACGTCAGCAGATTGCGCGTGTCGAATCCCGGGTCCACGTTCTTCAGATTTTGCAGCGTGCGCACCAGCAGCGCCGCGCCTACCAGCACCAATACGGCCAGCGCCACCTGCGCTACCACCAAACCGTTCCCGAGGCTGAACCATTTCCCGCCCGCGCGCCCCTCCGCCGCCGAGCCGCCCGCGCCTTCCTTCAGCGCCGGAGTTAAATCCACGCGCGTCCCGCGAAACGCCGGCGCGAGCCCGAAAATGATTCCCGTAAGCAGCGCTGCGGCAAACGTGAACAGCAGCACGCGCCCGTCGATTCCCGGCGAAAACCCAAAGGGCTCATCCGAGCCGCCCGCGAACAGCGACACGATCGCGTGCGTACCCCAGAACGCGAACACCATTCCCAGCGCGCCCCCAACAAGCGAAAGAAAAATGCTCTCCGTCAGCAGCTGCCGCACGATGCGCTGACGCCCGGCGCCGAGCGCCAGCCGCACAGCCATTTCTTTTCGCCGCGCCGTCGCGCGCGAAAGCAGCAAGCCCGCGACGTTCGCGCACGCGATCAGCAGCACGATTCCCACCGCCATCATCAGCACGTACAGTTCGGTTGAAACGTGGGTCTTTTCGCCAGTCAGACCGTCCTCGGCCGGCAGCGCCGCCACGCGC
>JASHQB010000036.1 GCA_030037775.1 Candidatus Acidiferrales bacterium | reverse complement strand
TTCGGCGCACGCCACGCTCGCCGAACTTTTCTTCATCACCATTTTTTCCATTGCCATCTTCACCGGAAAATGGTGGACCGGCGACGTTCCGCGGTTGCGCGACGACGAATCTCCTAAATTGCGCACCCTGACCGTCTGGACGTCGCTCCTCATCCTCGTCCAGATCGTCCTGGGCGCGGCCTTCCGCCACAACGCCTTTGGCATCATCCCGCACCTCATCGGCGCCGCTGTCGTCACCTTCATGGTGTTTTGGACGGTCCTCGCCGTCGCCACGCGCTTCCGCCAAGTGAAAGACCTGCGCGTCGCCGCGCGCTACCTCGAAATCGCCCTCGGCCTCCAGCTCGCCTTGGGCGGAGTCGCTTACTGGGCCGTGCTCGCCGCGCGCAACGCCGTGCAGCCCACCGGCGTTTACGTCACGTTGACGGTCATTCACGTCGCGGTTGGCGCGCTCACCTTCGCGGCCAGCGTTTTCCTCGCGCTGCGCTGCTTCCGCATCCTCGTTCCCAGCCATTCGCATGGCTTGGAAACTCCCGCCGAGAGAGTGCCCTCATGAGCGCGCCGCCGGTCACCACCGCCCGCGCTGCCGAAGTCCCCGCGCTCTCGCGCTCCTGGGCCTACCTCATCCTCACCAAGCCCGACGTCACTTTTCTCGTCGTTCTCACCACCGCCGCGGGATTTTATCTCGGCTCGAGCGGCCCCATCGATCCTGTTGCCATGTTCAACGCCGTTTTTGGCACCACGCTCGTCGGCGCCGGCACCGCCGCGCTTAATCACTACATCGAGCGCGCCAGCGACGCCAAAATGCGCCGCACCGCCGGACGCCCTCTGCCTCTCGGCGCGCTTCGCCCCGCTGAAGCCCTCGCCTTCGGCGCCGGCCTTGTCCTCGCCGGAGGAATTTACCTCGCGCTCCTTACGAACTTGCTCGCCTGCTCCCTGGCCTTGCTCACCACGCTTCTCTATCTCGGCCTTTACACTCCCCTCAAAAAGCGCACCACCTGGGCCACCGCCATCGGCGCATTTCCCGGGGCGATTCCGCCCCTCGTCGGATGGGCCGCCGCGCGCGGCTCTTTGGGCGAAGGTGCTTGGCTGCTTTTCGCCATTCTTTTTCTCTGGCAGTTTCCGCATTTCTACGCCATCGCCTGGATGTACCGCGAAGACTACGCCCGCGCCGGCATTCAGATGCTCCCGGTCGTCGACCCCACCGGCGCCGCCACCTTCGGCCAGATTATTTTCACCGCCGCGATTCTGGTTCCCGTCAGCCTGCTGCCCTCCGTGATCGGACTCGCCGGCAGCAGCTATTTCTTCGGCGCGTTCCTGATCGGCTTGCTGCTGCTCGAGGCCAGCCTGTGGGCCTCGCGCACGCGCACCAACGGCCGCGCCAGATGGCTGATGCATGCAACCGTCGCGCACATCCCGTTGCTCTTGGGCTTGTTGATGCTCGATAAAGTTGTGAAGTGACAACGCGCTTTGCGGAAGGGTCGCCTTAACGAGATTTGCTTGCGCGCTGTCATCCTGAGCTTGCCCGCCGTGGCGGGCGCAACAAAGGATCGGCTTTGCTGGGGCGGAACGGCACAACAATTTCGCGCGCGGTTCCATGCGGCTTTTTGCAGTGCCCAAGTGATAGTGGGTCAGCTCGAATTCGATTGATGGTGACACAAGGAGTCAGAATTCGAACTGCCCCTTGCCAAATCTCTTCGAAAGGACCGTGTCCCTATGGCCGAAGTGGGTGTGATTGGTCTCGTCATGGTGCTTCTGTCCGTCCTTGGCTTGGTCTACGATTTCGCGAGCGGCCTCATCACCTCCGGCATCGACGGAATTTTTCTGCTGCTGGTTTGCCTGATGGTCGGCGGAGTCTTCTCGCTCCAGCTCCTTTACACGGCCTACCAGGGCCGCCGCGCTCATCCCGCGAGCGGAAAATAACGGTTGTCCGTTTTGATTCCGCTCCGCGCGCTTCCGCGCCTCAACGCCATTCTCAACGCCGCCAGCGCCGTTCTCCTGGTCGCCGGCTACTTCTTCATCCGCCGCGGCAAAGTCCTCGCGCATAAAACCTGCATGCTCTCCGCGTTCGCCTGTTCCGCCTGCTTTCTCGCTTCCTACCTCTATTTCCACTTCCACGCCGGACTCGTCCGCTTCTCCGGCCAGGGCCCCATTCGTCCAACGTACTTCGCCATTCTCATCTCCCACACCATCCTCGCCGTGGTCATCGTCCCGCTCGTGCTCATCACTCTCACTTTCGCTCTGCGCCGCCGCTTCCGCAGCCACAAGGCCATCGCCCGCTGGACTCTCCCTCTCTGGCTCTACGTCTCCATCACCGGCGTCATCGTCTACTGGCTTCTCTTCGTCCTCTACCAACCCATCGCCTCCATCCCCGGCCTGTGATGCGTTGCCATTGACGCACGCCTCGTGGCATAGCCAAACCTTCGGACAGCGCTGCTGCTAGTCGAAATTATCAGCTTGAGATAACACGCACGTCTTTAGTCCCGCAAGCGCCTTTCTGTTACCCTATAAAATTCCAGGAAGGGAATTAACTTGAGCAGTTCGCCAGCCTCCAGCGGCAATCCATCTCGCCGTCCGCCCCTCAGCAAGCGCTGGACCTTCATCATCCTCGCGCTCACCCTGCTCTTCGTCTTGATGCCGTTTCTTTTCTGGCGCGCCACCTGCCTTGGCCGCGCTCTCATTTGATCTTCTTGGCGTGGATTTCCTGTCCGTCATCGCGGTGATAGGTGTAGCCGATGACGTGGCCCTGAGCGTCACGGACAAACGTCACGCTTCCCAGATCACTCTTCACGAAAAACGTCTCAGACCCTAACGGAAAGTACTCTTCGTTCAGACCTTCGCCGAAGTCTGTCCATAGCTTCCCATCCTTCACCGACACGGTCTCCCGGTCCAGCGGACGCCACTGATATTCGCCTACATAATCTTTATAAAGACTGCCATCGGCAGCAACTGCCCTGCGGAAATTTACAGGTAACGGCCCCCATTGCCTCGCAACCAGCAGCCAAGAGCCGTCTTTCTTGGCAAAAGTCTCCGTCTCACGCATTTCAGTGACAATGTCGGAATCCGTAAACTGCTCATGCACAGTGAATCGGACGTTCATCACGGCTGTACTACCATATACGCGGATGACGTAGTCACGGTAATTAACCACGCGGTCGTACTCGCGCGGCCAAGATTCCGCATGGTTTATTATCTTGGCTTTCGTAGTAAGGTTTCCATCGTCATCGCTGAATATGCAATCATCCGCGACGTAGCGGTCCCAAGAACCGTCTCGCCTCTCACCAGCCTGCACCATTGCTCTGAAGGTATCGAGCACTTCCTGTTGGGCGGGTGAGAACTTCGGTGGATTTTGAGCACGGGTGGTGCTGCCAGAGATGCAGAGTGCGACCAAGAGGCAGGTGAAGTAACGCATGTTTTATCCTCCGTGAACGAGCAGCAGACACAACTCGGTCGGCCTGCATTCTACTCCAGCCACAAAAAAGGCCGAACAATGGGTCGCGGTCTTGTCACGGCCGAACCGGAAACTGACCAGTACGAATCACACCTTCAGCCCATCAATGGCATTCTGTTATCCTGTCAGTCTCAGTGAAGGGCACTGATTTGACCGATTCCCAAGCCTCCACATCCACGTCCGCGCGCCGTCCGCCCCTCAGCAAGCGCTGGACCTTCATCATCCTCGCGCTCACCCTGCTCTTTGTCCTCATGCCGTTTCTCTTCTGGCGCGCCACCTGGTTCGGCCGCCCCCTCACCGACGTGCAGCTCGCCGACTACCTCAATCCCAAATCCAATCCTCACGACATCCAGCACGCTCTTTCGCAGGTCGCCGACCGCATCGTCGCCCACGATCCCGCCATCAAGAATTTCTACCCGCAAGTCGTCGCTCTTTCGCTAAATCCCGCTGCGCCTATCCGCGCCATGGTCGCGTGGACCATGGGCCAGGACAACCAGTCGCCGCAATTCCACGCCGCGCTTCTTCCCATGTTGAACGACCCCGACCTCACCGTGCGCCGCAACGCCGCCCTGGCCCTCGTCCGTTTTGACGACTCGAGCGGCCACGCCGTCATCGTCGGCATGCTCAAACCCGCCGCCGTCGATTCTCCCTCAGCGGGAATTTTGCGCACGCGCCTCAAACCCGGCCAAACCATGAATCCCGGCACGCTCCTCGCGCATATCCAGACGCCCGCCGGCGAAAGGGAAGTGCGCTCCCAGATTCCCGGAACTCTCGACCATTGGCTCGCTCCAGACGGCGCCACCGTCGCCGTCGACCAGCATCTCGCCGCCGTCTGGCCCAGCGACGACGAAGTCTGGGAGGCCCTCCGCGCCCTCTACCTTATCGGCCAGCCCGCCGATCTTGACGCCATCGCGCCCTACGCCCGCGGCGGCGGCGACGCGCCCCCGCAGCTCGCCGAGCAGGCCCGCAACACCATGGAACAAATCCGCTCCCGCGCCGCCGCTGTGGATTGATTCGCCGTCACAGAGCAATTCACAACGCTAAAGGAAACGGAGTCCTCTTGCGACTGCAGATCATCAAATCAAGCGGAGCGAGTGCGATTCGCTTGTCCGCATTTTTGCGGACACGATGGCTCGGTTTGAATTCTCTTGATCATGACAAGAGTCATAGTTCAAGCGGACCCATGACCCCGGTGGATTTCGCATTCGCTTCGCCAATTTGCTATAATGTATCTGCACCAACGCGGAAAGTATTTATCTGAGCGGAGGATTTCCGAATGATTTCTTTAACGCCTGTCGCGGTCACCAAAGTCAAAGAGATTATCGCGCAGCAAACGCCTGTGCCGACGGGCCTGCGCGTCGCTGTCGTGGGTGGCGGCTGCTCCGGCTTCAGCTATCACATGGCTTTCGAGAACCAGATCAACGAGGCGGGCGACAACGTCTACGAATTTGACGGCCTCAAGGTCCTTGTCGACCAGATGAGCGAAATGTACCTCGACGGCATCTCCATCGACTACATCGAGTCCATCGAGGGCTCCGGCTTCAAATTCAACAATCCCAACGTCAAGAGCACCTGCGGCTGCGGCTCCTCCTTCAGCGTCTAACCCGCCGCCCGTATTTCGGCTTTTTACTGATGTGAGTTTCAACCGGCGCTCGATTTCCTCTCGGGCGCCTTTTGTCTTATCCTGTCACGGCTGATGGCGATCCCTCCGCAAGTTCGCACGAAGTTCTACGCGTTACGCGCGCTGGCCGTCCTGCTAGGTCTATTTGCCGGGGCAATTTTCATACTACGCCCGCCCGGCTTCGGACTGCATCTGCTGGCCTTCTTGGCGATATTTATTGGTCTCTGGATTGTTCGGCGCTCTAATGCCTCTGTCTGGCGCGCGCGAGGCGATGTACTATCCGAGTGGTCGTCTAACAAGGCCGGTCGCGTAGGACCGCTCGCATGGATACTCGTAGCAGCGTCGCTGCTGGTCTGCGGAGCCACCTATTTCCTCATGTATCTGGACGCGCTCCATGGCGGCAAAGAGGTATGGCCTGTGTATGCGTTTGCTGGTGCAGGGTTAACTCTCGTCCTAACCCTCGGTAACCTAATTGCGAGAATATCTCGCTGACGCGCAACCGCCATTCTGAACTGTACGCCGTCACGAACCCGGACGATGAATCGCCCGTGACTTTGGCCATCCTGCACAGCCGTTCGGTCACCTCCTTGTCATCCCGAACCCAGCCCGCTGCCTTTGCGGGATGGCGGTGAGGGACCTGCTGTGCGCCTTTTGCGGTTGCTTTTGCCTTTCACTACTCACTAGCCACTGCTTTTGTTCTTCACTCGCCACTAGTCACTAGCCACTGTTTTTATGTATCCTGATTCTTCGCAATGAAAATCGCTCTAGCCCAGTTCAACCCAACCGTCGGCGACTTCTCCGGCAATTCCGTCCGCATACTGGAAATGGCCGCCTCCGCAAAATCGCGCGGCGCCGATCTCGTCATTTTCTCTGAGCTGTGCCTTTGCGGCTACCCGCCCCAGGACCTCGTCGAGCGCCCCTCCTTCCTCGAACGCAACCAGAAATTCCTCGCAGCTCTCGCCACCGAAATGCCCATGCCCGCCATCGTCGGCTACGTCGGCAAAGCCCAGGTCGACACCGGCAAGCCCGCCGCCAACTGCGCCGCGCTCCTCGCCGACGGCCAAATCGTCTTCAAGCAGCGCAAAATGCTCCTGCCCACCTACGATGTCTTCGACGA
>JASHQB010000035.1 GCA_030037775.1 Candidatus Acidiferrales bacterium | reverse complement strand
CCCGTCACCACCGTCCCTCTTCCCGAAATCGAGAAAATATCCTCAATCGGCATGGCGAACGGCTTGTCCACATCCCGCTGCGGCAGCGGCACGTTCTTGTCCACCGCTTCCATCAATTCCAGAATCGACTTCTCCCACTTCGCATCGCCTTCCAGCGCCTTCAGCGCCGAGCCGCGAATCACCGGCACCTTGTCGCCCGGGAATTGATAGGTCTTCAGCAAATCCCGCACTTCCATCTCCACCAGGTCGAGCAGCTCGGGGTCCTCCACCGCGTCGCACTTGTTCAGAAACACCACGATGTACGGCACGCCCACCTGCCGCGCCAGCAGAATATGCTCGCGCGTCTGCGGCATCGGCCCGTCGGTCGCCGCCACCACCAGGATCGCGCCGTCCATCTGCGCCGCTCCGGTGATCATGTTCTTGATGTAATCGGCGTGCCCCGGGCAATCAATATGCGCGTAGTGCCGGTTGGGCGTCTCATACTCCACGTGCGACACCGCAATGGTGATCCCGCGCTCGCGCTCTTCCGGCGCGTTGTCAATGGTGTCGAACGCTCGGAACTGCACCTTGGGGTTGTTCTTCGACAGCACCTTGGTGATCGCCGCCGTCAGCGTGGTCTTCCCGTGATCGATGTGCCCGATCGTCCCAATGTTCAGGTGCGGCTTGCTGCGCTCAAATTTTTCCTTCGCCATGTTCCCCTCTGCTCCTCAGCGTGTACTAAATTCCTGATCGCCTGCTTGCCAAGAATCGCTTGCGGCGCTCACTTCGCCGCCACTTTGCCGGTGGCCTTGGCAATCACTTCTTCAGACACGTTCGCCGGCGTCTGCGCGTAGTGTGAAAAATGCATGGTGAAGCTGCCGCGCCCCTGCGTGCGGCTGCGCAGATCAGTGGCGTACCCGAACATCTCCGAGAGTGGTACTTCCGCGCGGATCACGTGGCTGCCGGCGCGGTTTTCCGTGCCCTGCACGTGCGCGCGGCGCGAATTCAAATCGCCGAACACCTGGCTCATGTATTCTTCCGGCACGACGACTTCAACTCTCATGATCGGCTCGAGCAGCTTCGGATGCGCGCGCCCGCAGGCTTCCTTGAACGCCATCGAGCCCGCGATCTTGAACGCCATCTCCGAGCTGTCCACTTCGTGGTAGCTGCCGTCTTCGAGCACCACGGCGATGTCCACCATCTCGTATCCGGCGAGCACGCCATTTTCCATCGCTTCCTTGATGCCGTTTTCAATCGGCGGAATGAATTCCTTGGGAATCGCCGCACCGAAAATTTTGTCGATGAAGAGCATGCGGTGCTCTTTGTCGAAGCGCCATTTCCCGCCCTTGCCGGCGACTTGCTTCGCCAAGTCATCGAGCTCGTCGGTGGAAAGCTCGTGCATGTCTTCGTGACCCGCGCTCGGCAGCGGATGCACGGAAAGCTTCGCGTGGCCGTATTGTCCGCGACCGCCGGTCTGGCGGATGTACTTGCCTTCGCCCGGCGCCTGCTTCGTAATCGTTTCGCGATAGGCAACCTGCGGCCGGCCGACGTTGGCCTGCACGCCGAATTCGCGCATCATGCGGTCCACGATAATTTCCAGGTGCAGTTCACCCATTCCAGAAATCAGCGTTTGGCCCGTGTCGGGCTCGGTGTGCACACGGAACGTGGGGTCTTCCTGCGCCAGCTTGGCCAGGGCGTTGCCCATCTTTTCCTGGTCGGCTTTCGTTTTGGGCTCGATGGCGACGGAGATCACCGGAGCCGGAAACTCGATGGCCTCAAGAACGATGGGCTTGTTTTCGTCGCACAGCGTGTCGCCCGTCGAAACATTTTTCAGTCCCACGCACGCGGCAATGTCGCCCGCGTCGATGGATTCAATTTCCTCGCGCTTGTTGGCATGCATGCGCAGCAAACGCCCAATGCGCTCGCGGGTCCGCTTCACCGGGTTGTAAACGCTCGAGCCGGTCTTCAACACACCCGAATACACGCGAATGTACGTCAGGTGCCCGACGTAAGGGTCGGTCATGATTTTGAACGCCAGCGCCGAAAACGGCTGATCGTCGGCGGCGCGGCGCAGCTCCGGCTCTTCCGTGTCCGGATTGACGCCCTCGACCGGAGCGATATCCGCCGGCGCCGGCAGATAATCCACGATGGCGTCGAGCAGCGGCTGCACGCCCTTGTTCTTGAACGCCGAGCCTGCCAGCACCGGCACGAGCTTCAGCGCGAGCGTCGAACGGCGAATCGAAGCGCGCAGCTCCGCTGGTTCAAGCTTGTGTTGCTCCAAGTATTTTGCAAGCACGGCGTCGTCATGCTCGGCAATGTACTCGACCACTTTTTCGCGATGCTCTTTGTAGAATTCCGCGTTCACCGCCGAAGCTTTGAGCGCAGCGGCAATGTCTGGTCGGCTCTTCTGAAATTCCGGGTCCCACAGTTTATCGAGCGCGATGTATTCAAACTCGGCGCCCAGCGTCTCGTCCTTCCATACAATGGCACGCTCTTCGATGAAATCAATTACGCCGATGAAGCTGTCTTCTTTGCCGAGAGGAAACTGGAGGGGAACGGGGTGGGCCGAGAGCCGCTGCCGCATGGTGCGAATCACGTGGTCAAAATCCGCGCCGATGCGGTCCATCTTGTTGACGAACGCGATACGCGGAACGCGGTACTTGTCCGCCTGCCGCCAAACCGTTTCCGTCTGCGGCTGCACGCCCGCGACGGAGTCGAAAATCGCCACCGCGCCGTCCAGCACGCGCAGCGAACGCTCCACTTCCACCGTAAAATCCACATGGCCCGGCGTGTCGATAATATTGATGCGATACTGCTGCCCGAAACGCTTCCACGCCGCGGTGGTCGCCGCGGACGTAATCGTGATGCCGCGCTCGCGCTCCTGCTCCATCCAGTCCATCGTGGCGGTGCCTTCGTCCACTTCGCCGATCTTATAGGTCACACCCGTATAGAACAGGATGCGCTCGGTCGACGTGGTCTTGCCCGCGTCGATGTGCGCCATGATCCCGATGTTGCGCATGCGGTCGAGTTGGAATTGCCGCGCCATCTGAAAATTCCCCGCCTACCAACGGTAGTGGGCAAAGGCTTTGTTGGCCTCGGCCATACGGTGCACATCCTCCTTCTTCTTCACTGCTCCGCCCTTGCTGTTCGCCGCGTCCATCAATTCGTCCGCCAGCTTGTCGGTCATGTTTTTTCCGGAACGCTGCCGCGCGTACAGAATCAGCCAGTGAATCGCGAGCGACTGCCTCCGGAACGGATTCACTTCCACAGGAACCTGATAGTTCGCGCCGCCCACGCGCCGCGTCTTCACTTCCAGGACCGGCTTCACATTCTCCACGGCCTTTTTGAAAACCGTGAGCGCGTCGCTGTTAGTTTTCTGCGCCACAGCTTCCATCGCGGTATAGAAAATTTGCTGCGCGGTGGCGCGCTTGCCGTCGTACATCATGCTGGAAATAAACTTCTGCACCAAATCGCTGCCGTAGACCGCGTCTCCGGGAATCTTGCGCCGTAAAACAAATCCTTTGCGTGGCATTCTGCGATTCTCCTACTTCTGCGCGGCTTTTGGCCGCTTGGCTCCATATTTCGAGCGCCCTTGCTTGCGATTCTCTACGCCCGCGGCATCCAGCGTTCCGCGAATCACGTGATAACGCACGCCCGGCAAATCCTTCACGCGGCCGCCGCGCACCAGCACGATGGAGTGCTCCTGCAAATTGTGGCCGATGCCGGGAATGTATGTGGTCACTTCGGCGGCGTTGGTCAATCGCGCGCGCGCCACTTTGCGCAGCGCCGAATTCGGCTTCTTGGGCGTCTGCGTATACACGCGCACGCAAACGCCGCGCTTCTCCGGGCAGCCTTCCAGCGCCGGCGATTTTGTTTTCGTCCGCAACTGCTCGCGCCCGTGTCGAACTAATTGTGCAAACGTCGGCACTCTTATCCTCCGAAAAAATCCCGGTTTCGTTGTTTTGCGAGGCTTGCGAGGCCCAGCAAACGCGCACAAGGTGGCAGAACAGAACGGGCCTTACGACCCCGAAGGAACCGGCAAGGTACTCCGCGCGGGCGTGCTCACAAAATTCAGGAACACAACCACTTCACTTGCGGAGAGCTTCAAACGGCTTTGCGGGGCAGGCGCCCCATTTCGGCCGCTCCCCATGACCCCGTTCCTTCGTTCTCTGTTCCGGGGCAGGGGGGAAACCCCTATCAGCACAACTACGCCTGTAACTCCACCAACAAACGACCGAGTATAGAGAAAGGCACTACAACTGTCAATCTCAAATGCAATGGATTCTTGGCGCTCCGCCGCCGACGATGCCTAGAACCCATCTCCGATCGGACGGCCCTCCCGAGCTTCGGCGGGCACGATAAGCCCGAAAGCGCGCCGAAATTGGCGATTGGGAATTATTTTATCCTGTGTTTTCAATAAGTTACCGGCGCCTCTAATTCCGCATCTTGGCGATTAGAAATGCTATACGGCGACCATTACTAGACAACAACCGAGGCCCGCAGGCCGGTTTAGGGCAATCTTTCGCCAAGGTGCGCGCAACCGCTATTATATCACTGTCACTACCCTTTGAACTAAAGCTGACTTGAACACAAACTGGGCATCCGTCGCAGCCTTGCTTTCAGCGGAACCTAGCGCTTCTGGAAACAGTGGCGTGACGCCAGGCTTTACCCAGTCAGGCAAGCTGACTACACTGCTTGCACCGCGATGATCGTTCACAATCACAGAGATACTGCCCTGCGAATCGCTCTGCTCTGCCTCAGCATTCTTGTCTGCGCACCGCGCGGTGTTTATGCACAAGCGACGAGCGCTGCATCGCAAGGCGCACCGGCCACCACTGCTCCACTATCGCCCGCCACAACCGCGTCCAGCCCCGCCGCCCCGGTGACGATCGAGCTGGACTCACTGAAAGTGCGCTTCGAGAACGATGGCACGGGCTCGCGGCAAATGGACATCCGCGTAAGAGCAGGCACCGACGAAGGCGTGACCGAACTGAAAACCATTTCGTTCGATTACGACTCCGCAAACGAAAAAGTTGAACTTCGCTTCTTGCGTGTGACCAAACCCAACGGCAACATCGTCGAAGCCAAGCCGGACGCCTTAGCCGATGATCTTGCACCCGCCGCCAAGGACGCGCCGGCGTTTTCGGATTTGCGCGAGGCCAAGGTCACCGTTCCGGCGATGGCTCCCGGCGACACGTTGAGCTATGAGTTCGTGACCTCCATCGTGAAGCCTCCCGCACCGGGCGAATTTTGGGTTTCGCACAGCTTCCTGACGGCGCGGCCGGCCGTCGACGAGGAACTCGAAATCAATGTGCCCAACGCGCGCACGATTCACATTCAGACGGCGCCGCAGTTTCCGGCGAAGATCTCCATCGCGGGCGACCGAAAAACCTATTCCTGGAAAAGATTGAACGCTCCGCTGAAAAGCAACAGCTTCGCCGAGGCCAAGCAACCGCCGGACGTCGTGCTGACCACATTCGCAAACTGGGACGCACTGGCAAAGTGGTTCGCGGCCATGGAACACAGCGCGGCAACGGCCACCGATGATATCAGCGCAAAGTCGAAAGACTTGATTGCCGAACAAAAAACTGACGCGGACAAAATTGAAACGCTCTACGAATATGTCGCGAAACGGATTCATCTCCTGCGCATTCCCGCCGAACAAGCCGGATTTGAAATACACGATGCCGGGACTGTGCTGAGCGCCGGGTACGGCGACGAGTTCGACAAGTGCGCGCTGCTCGCAACGATGCTGGGCGCGGATGGTTTTCACGCCGATGTCGCGCTGGTGCCCAGCGGAGACAAATTCGATCCGGAAACACCGTGGCCGGGGGCGATCGGCCAAGCCGTGGTGGTGGTCACGGCGGGCAAAGACACGCTGTGGATGGACCCGTCTCGGGATACTCTTCCCTTCCAGATGCTGCTGCCGAACGCGCGCGGCAAAAACGCGCTGGTTACATCGTCGAGTGTCGTTCCTCATTCCGTGAAGACTCCGTTGGATCCGCCGTTCCCATGCAATCAAGACGTAGAGATCAACGGCACTGTAACGTCGCTGGGAAAACTGACGGCGCGAGTCCATTATGTGCTGCGCGGAGACAACGAATACGCGCTGCGTACGGCGTTCGAGCGCACCCCTCAATCGGAATGGACGGCGGTGGCACAAACCATGGCCACTCTCGACGGCCTGCGCGGGAAAGTGGTGAGCGTCAATCCGAGCGATCCGACGGCCACCCGCGACCCTTTCACTTTGGACTTCGTTCTAGTGCTGCCGGATTTTCTGGATTGGTCGCAGCCGAGAGTTGGTGTACCGCTCTTGTTGCCGGCCTTTGGCCTGCCGGATGCGCCCGCAGACTCTTCCAAACCCGTTTTGTTGGGCACCCCACTGACGGTCACGGCGAAGCTGACGCTGGACCTTCCGGTGAACGATCTGCCGCGCGTGCCTACGGGCGCGGCGGTGAAGCGCGATTACGCTGAGTATCATTCCGAGTACGCAGCGCAGGAGCACGCCATCACCGCGCAGCGCACCGTGCGGTTCATTTCCAGGGAGTTGCCGGCGGCCAGCCGCGCCGACTACCTGGCCTTCGCCTCAGCGGTGCAAGCGGACCAGAACCAGGGCGCTCTTGTAGAAAACATCATCCCGGGCGTGCCGGAAGAGGCCACCGCGACCGAACTGATGCAAGCCGGAACCGCGGAGATCCAAGACCGGAATTTCCGTAACGCGTTCCTGCTATTCCAGCAAGTGGAGCAGGTGAATCCCGAGCAGGCGAACCTGTGGCTGAACATGGGAAAGGCGCAACTGGAGCTCGGGAAATTCGACGACGCAATTGCCTCGTTCCAGAAGCAGCTCGCGGCAAATCCGAAGGATGAGTCGGTGAACAACCTGCTGGGCGTGGCGCTCTACGACGAAAAAAAATATGACCTGGCCGAAGCGGCATTCAAGAAGCAGCTTGAGATCAAGCCGCTCGACCAGGACGCCTATTCGTATTTGGGCACCGTTTACATCGACGAAAAGCAATTCGACAAGGCCCATGCGGCGCTTGAAAAAGCGGCGGTGCTGACTCCTGACAGCGCAGGCGTCTACGTCGCGCTGGGCCAGACGGAATTGGGGCTGAGAAAAACAGACGCGGCGCTGGCAGATTTTGAGAAGGCCTCCACGCTTTCGCCTTCGCCGCTGGTGGCCAACGACATTGCTTATGCCCTCGCCGGAAGCAAGACAGCACTGGACCAGGCTAAAGCGTATGCCTATGCCGCAGTCGACCCCACGGAAGCAAGCCTAAGCCAGATCGATTTGCACCACCTCAATTCGAACAACCTCGTGGCCATGAGCACTCTACCCGTGTTCTGGGACACACTCGGTTGGGTATATTTCCAACAGGGCAAGCTCACAGAAGCGGAGCCGCTCTTGGAAGCAGCGTGGCGCCTGAATCAAGACGGCGACACCGGCGCCCATCTGGCGCAAGTCTACGAGGCGCGCGGCGAGAAAGACCTGGCCATCCGCACCTATGAACAATCCATCGCTGCACGGGCCCCTGCGGAAACGCGCGACCGGCTGACGAAGTTGCTCGGACCAACAACAAGCACGCCATCGGCAATTGACGCCGCCGTGAAGCGCGCCGGCGGCGAACTGATGCGCGCGCGGACCGTCTCGCTCGGAAAAACGACCTTGACCGGGCGGGCGGGATTCCTCGTGCTGATCGAACCGGGCCCCAATGGACCCGTGGCGCGCGACGCCAGGTTTCTTGGCGGTGACGACAAGCTCGCTCCCATCGCGCAGCGCTTCCGCGACACGGCGTTCCCTCCCATCTTGCCGCGCGGCACGCGGGCGCGAGTGGTGTTGCGCGGTGTGGCCGCTTGCTCGGCCAAAGTGGCGAAATGCGAATTCCTTTTCGACCCGCCGCGCAACCTGCTCGCTGGAAGGAATTGATTTTCCCCCACCGGGATCGCTTCGCGTCCGCAAGCGGAGAGCGCAGTCACAGCCCTGTGCTAAGATGATTCTTACCCGACGCGAGCCATGAAAATCGGATTCGTCAGCCTGGGATGTCCGAAGAACCTCGTCGACAGCGAGGTAATGATGGGCATTCTCGCGCGCGCGGGCCACCAGATTACCCGGCGCGCCGACGACGCCGACGTGCTCGTGGTCAACACCTGCAGCTTCATCGAGCCGGCGCGGAAAGAGTCGGTCGACTCAATTTTAGAGATGGCCGAATATAAAAAATTCGGACGCGCGCAGAAATTGATCGTCGCAGGATGCCTGGTTGAGCGCTATCGCAACGAAATCCGCGAGCAGATTCCGGAAGTCGATGCGGTGGTCGGCACCGGAGAAGTCGAAAAGATCCTGGAAGCGTGCGAAGGCGAACTGCCAGACACGTCCGCCGAAACGCCGTCATTTCTCTACCACGACTTGACTCCGCGCATTCTGGCCACACCGCGCCACACGGCGTACATCAAAATCAACGAAGGCTGCGATCATCCGTGTGCCTTCTGCATTATCCCGCAACTGCGCGGACGCTTCCGCAGCCGGAGGTTCGAATCGGTGGTCCGCGAGGCGCGCAATTTGGCTGCAGCCGGTGTACGCGAAATCAATCTGATCGGACAGGACACGACGTTCTACGGCGAAGACCTGGGAATTCGCGACGGCCTGCCGCTGCTGCTGGAAGAACTGGCCGCCATCGACGAACTGCGCTGGATTCGCTTTCTCTATTGCTACCCCAACCGCATCACGGAGAAATTGCTGAATACCATCGCGCGGCACGAGCGCCTAGTGAAATATCTCGATATTCCGCTGCAGCACGCCAGCCGCAGCGTCCTAGCGCGCATGAAGCGCGGCTCACACGCGGACGCGTTTCTGAAAATGCTCGAACGCATTCGCCGCACGATTCCCGGCGTTTCGCTGCGCACTTCTTTCATCGTGGGATTCCCCGGCGAAACGGAAGACGATTTTCGCGTGCTATGCGACTTCGTGCGCTCGGCAAAATTCGACTGGATGGGCGTGTTCGCCTATTCCGACGAGGAAACTGCGAAGAGCTTCGCATGCGGCGGTAAAGTGGACGCGGAAACCATTGCGCGGCGGCGTGACGAGCTGATGGTCATTCAACAGAAGATCTCGCGCCAGAGCCTGCGTGCGAAAATCGGCAAGAGCTTTACCGCGATGCTCGAAGGGCCCTCCGCCGATACGGACTTTGTTTGGCAAGCGCG
>JASHQB010000349.1 GCA_030037775.1 Candidatus Acidiferrales bacterium | reverse complement strand
GCGACCTACATCCCCGCGCGCCGCGCCATGAAGGTCGACCCCATGATCGCTTTACGCTACGAATAGGAGCTTTGCGATGGCCTGGCTCTCTCGTTTATTCCGCAAATCGAAGCAAGACGCCCAGCTCGACTCCGAGCTTCGCTTTCACGTTGAGCAGCAAACTGCTGACAACATCGCTGCTGGAATGACACGCGAGGAAGCGCGCCGCCGCGCCCTCGCCCAATTCGGCGGCCTCGAATATATGAAAGAAGAAACCCGCGAATCCCGTGGCACGCATTTCGTCGAAACGCTGCTCCAGGATTTGCGCTATGCCCTGCGCATGCTGCGTCGCAATCCCGGATTCTCGGTTGTGGCTGTCCTCTGTCTTACTCTGGGAATCGGCGCCAATGCATCCGTCTTCAGTTGGATTGAAGGTCTTCTCCTGCGCCCCTTCCCTCTAGTTGTCCATCAAGAGCGCATGTACGCGCTCGTCGGCTTCGCTCCCGGCAATCCTTACGACCCCGATCTCTCGTCGCCCGATTTCCTCGACCTGCAGCGCAACTGCAAACTCATCGATTCGTTCATCGGTGACAAAATTGCGGGCGCCACGCTCGGCATTGGCAGCCGCTCCGAGGACGCAACCGGCAGCATCGTCTCCGCGAATTATTTCGATGCGCTCGGAATCCGCCCGCTTCTCGGTCGCGGATTCGAACCCGGGGAGGATACTGGCCGCAACGCACACCCTGTCGTCGTAATCAGCTATCAGTTGTGGCAGAGCATGTTCAAGGGCGATCCGAACATCGTTGGCAAAACGCAGCGCCTCAATAGGGTGCAGTTCACCATTATGGGCGTCGCGCCAAAAGGTTTTTACGGAACGTTCGTCGGCTGGTCGATGCAATTTTGGGCTCCCGCTTCCATGGTCGACGTATTCGAAAACAACCAGGACACGCTCAATAACCGCAGCGCTCGCTGGATCGAAGGTTTTGTGAAACTGAAGCCCGGCGTCACCGGCGCACAAGCGCAAGCCGAAATTTCCTCTGTGGCTGCTCGCATCGCTGCCGCTTATCCCAAAATAGACCGTGGCCGAGACGTCCACATTGTTCCGCTGTGGCGCACTCCCTTCAATCACGCAGGCGAATTGGGACCCCCGCTGGAAATCATGCTCGTCGCGGTGATTTTCGTGCTTCTGATTGCCTGCGCGAATGTCGGCAATTTGTTGATCGTCCGATTTTTTGCCCGCCGCCACGAGATGATCCTTCGCCTTGCTCTCGGCGCGGCGCGGCATCGCCTGGTCCGTCAGCTCCTGACCGAAGGTTTGATCCTTTCGGCTTTCGGAGCCGCCGGTGGCCTTCTGGTCGCCTACTGGTGCCGCCACGCCCTTGTGCTTTTCTTCCCGCGCACTGGGGCCGTTCCTTACCTGCCCGGAGAAATCGACGGGCGCGTGCTCGCCTTGGGTATCGCCGTATGCGCGCTGTCTACGTTGTTGTTCGCCCTCGTCCCTGCAATGCAGGCCAGCAAAATCGACCTTGCTGTTGCCCTCAAATCCGAAATGGGAGGTCTCGTCAGCGGCCATGGCAGATCGCGCTTGCGCTCGAGCTTGGTTTTGGTCCAAGTCGCGCTCAGCTTCGTTCTTATCGTGGGCGCGGCATTGCTTTTGCAGGGCCTCCGGAAAATGCAAAACACAAGTCCCGGCTTTTCCACGCGTAATGTTTTCGTAACCTCCGTCGATTTGTCCGATGCAGGCTACGACCCGCAGCGTGCCGAAAATTTCGAGAAACAGTTGATCGCTCGTCTGCGAACTACCCCTCGAGTTGATTCTGTCGCTTTTGCCGGATTCGTTCCTTTGGATCTCGGAGCAATTGCGGACAGAACGCCTATCACCGTGGACGGTTACGTCCCGCCGCCGAACGAGCAGCCCTTTGCCGAGTCCACCAAGGTCGGTCCCGGCTACTTCGCCACCGCCGGAATTCCACTCATCTCGGGGCGCGAGTTCACGCCTGCCGACGACGAAACTGCGGCGCTGGTTGCCATCGTCAATGAGCAAATGGTCAAGCAGTTCTGGAATGGCAAGGATCCTATCGGCGAGCGCCTCCAGATCGGCGGCCGCTGGATGCGCGTGATTGGTGTAGCGAAAACCTCGAAATACGACTACATCTCCGAAGCCCCTCAGCCGTTTTCCTACGTTCCTCTACTGCAAAATCCTGTCTCGATCGCCAACTTGTTCATCCGTACATCGATGCCGGCGCAAACCATAGCTTCGATTTTGTCAAACGACCTCCGCGCGATGGATCCCGGCGTCGTTAATTACGCCATCATCACTATGCAGGAGCAGCTGGAGCGCGCTGCTTGGTCTCAAAAAGCTGCGGTTGGCTTGCTCTTTGTTCTTGGCGCGCTTGCCTTGGTTCTCGCCACCGTCGGACTCTACGGCGTCGTTTCTTACACAGTATCGCAGAGCCGCCGCGAACTCGGCTTGCGCATGGCTCTCGGTGCCGATTCCGCAAATCTTCTCTGGCATGTGATGTCGCGTGGATTCGCGTTGACGGCTGGCGGCGTTGCGTTGGGCGCGATCGCGTCTCTCTCCTTGGCGCGTCTCGCTACAAATATGCTTTATCACGTCAGTCCTCGCGACCCGCTCGCATTCGGGTTGGCTTTCGTTATCATGATATTCGCCTCGCTGGTTGCTTGCTTCGTGCCGGCTTGGCGCGCTTCGCGCACGGACCCCATGGTCGCCCTGCGCTACGAATGACGCTCGATCGCATCTTCTCCTGCTGCCTCGAGAATTTGCAAAGTTGAGATAAACTCAGGCCCTATGGCCGCTGCCTCTGCTTCTCAGCCCAACGCCGCCAACGCCAGTGAGCCGCTTCCTCGTCTTGCGGTGGAAGTCTTAATCGTTCTCTGCGCTGTCAAGTTTCTGCTCCATTTGTTCACCAGCGTCCACCGTTACGGTTATTTCCGCGACGAACTCTACCTGCTCGATTGCGGACGCCATCTCTACTGGGGCTACGTCGACATGGCGCCACTTTCCGCGGTCTACGCGCGAGTCGCGCTGCTCCTGGGCGGCTCGCTCCCCGCTCTCCGCATCTTGCCCGCACTCGCCGGCACGGCTCTCCTCGCGCTGACTATTCTCATCACTCGCCAACTCGGCGGCGACCGTTTCGCGCAACTCCTCGCCGGCCTCTGCGTTTTCCTCGTTCCCGTGAATATCGTCATGGACGACTTCCTTTCCATGAACTCTTTCGAGCCGCTCTTCTGGATGGGCTGCGTCTACGTTCTGATTCGCATCATTCGCACCGGCAACTCGAAGCTCTGGCTCTGGTTCGGCCTGCTCGCCGGCCTCGGCCTTGAGAACAAGCACTCCACCCTGTTTTTTGGCTTCGCCGTTTTTCTCGCCGTAGCTCTCACCAGCCTGCGCCGCGAATTCGCCAAGCCCTGGATCTGGCTCGCCGGCGCCATCGCCCTGCTCATCTTCCTGCCCAATCTGGTATGGCAAATTCACCGCAGTTTCCCGACCCTGCAGGACCTCGAAAACGTTCGCCGCACCGGCAAGAACGTCGTTCTCAGTCCGCCAAGTTTCATTCTTCAGCAAGTCCTGATGGAGCAGCCCATCTTCGCGGTGTTTTGGATCACTGGCCTGGTTTCGTTTCTGTGGGGGCGCGCCAAGCGATTCCGCGTCCTGGGCGTCACCTTCCTGATTTTCTTTGCGACGCTTCTGGTCCTCCACGGCAAGGACTACTACGTCGCTCCCATTTACCCCCTAATGTTCGCCGCAGGTACGGTCGCCACCGAGGGCTGGCTTCGCCGGCGAGCCTGGGCAGGCGCGCGTGCATGGCCGAAATTCGCGATCGCCGCTGCGGTGGTTCTGTTCGGGGGCGTCCTCGTGCCGCTGTTTACGCCGATGCTTTCACCGGAAAACTTCCTCGTGTACCAGCGCGCTCTCAACATTCGTTTCAACAAGACCGAAGTTCACCACGAGGGTGTTCTCCCGCAGTTTCTAGGCGATCAGTTTGGTTGGCCGGAAATGGTCCGCCAGGTCGCGGACATCTACAATTCCTTGCCGCGGGATGAGCGCGCCCAGACCGGCATCTTCACCGGCAATTACGGCGAGGCGGGTGCCGTCGACCTGTTCGGCCCGGCCTACGGCCTGCCGCGCGCCTATTCCCGCCATCAGAATTACTGGTATTGGGGTCCGCCCCCGGTGGCTTACAAGAATCTCATCGTTCTCGAGTGGAGCCGCGAAGACGTTCAGGATAACTGCACGTCCTGGCTGGCCTTCCCGCACGATGCTCCCTTCGGCATGTCCGAGGAAAACACTCCTATCTATCTCTGCCGCGGCGCCGAATTCGATATTCAAAAAATCTGGTGGCACTCTCACCACTGGAATTGATCGAGCATTCGAGCGCGTAAAAGCGATGCGTCAACTGCGATGGGTCAACGGAAGACGATCAACAGCAGAAAATTCTCTGGTTAGTTTCCGGACACCGGCTGCGCCGCCGGCGCGTAGTATCCCGGGCGTGTGCGGACCACCAGCTTTCCCGCTCCATGCACCCCGCTCAGCTCCACCTTCACCGTCCGGAATGCCCCGTCTCGGGCCGTATTCAACGGGTAGTAGCCCACCATATATTGCGAGCGAATATCCTGCGCGATACGTGTGCAGATTGCGTCCGACTCATCCACCGTCTTCGGAAAATACGCTTCGCCGCCGGAAGCCGCGGTCAGCGCCAAGAGGGCATTCTTGCCCTGGCGGATCTCTTCCCGCGAATCGTCGTCTCTTGTAAAAAGTCCCACGGCATAAATCACCACATCGGACTGCTGAATTTTCTGCACGGTGTAAGAGAGCGTGTGCCCCGGAGCGCTATCGTGATCCACGCCGTCCGTCACCACCAGCAGCACTTTCTTTTCGCGGGTCCCTTTCTTCAGGTGGTTCATCGACCCCAGAAGCGCGTCGTACAGCGCCGTGCCACCGCGCGAATCGATCCGCTCCAGCGCGGCCTTCAGCACTTTAGGGTCGTTGGTGAAGTCCTCGTCCATGTCCAGGTAGTATTCGTCGTTGAAATTCACGACGAACATCTGATCCTGCGGATTGCTCGTCTGCACGAAGGTCATGGCCGCGGCATTCACGCGCGCACGCTTCGATCTCATGCTTCCGCTGTTGTCGATCACCAGTCCTACGGAGATGGGAATGTCCGCATGCGTGAACGCCGAAATTTTCTGCGGCGTATTGTTTTCCAGCACCCGGAAATCATCTTCTGTCAGCCCTGGCACGAAATTCCCGTTCTTGTCCACGATAGTCACCGGCAGTCGCACCATGTCCACGTTTTTCTTGAGCGTGTAGGTACCGCTTTGCGGCGTTCCGTACGGCGGGGGGATCTGCGGCGGGTTTTGCGCGAACGTGCTCCCGCCAGCGAAGGCAAAAATAGCGGTCACTGCGATGAAAGCGGCAAAAACGGAAACCGGCGCGCTCTTAGCTGCTCGGCGCGAAATACCCATAGCGCGCGTAGACGGTGAGCGGCGGAAGCCCTCGCGGCGGGCGCAGCTTGACCTTGATTTTCCGCCATTTTCCATCGGCCCTCTTGTTGCTCGGCTTGTATCCCAGCACATACTGATTTCGCAGCTCCATGCTGATCTTCGTTGCCACGTCGGCCAGGTTATCCAGGTTATGCACGATAAACGACCGGCCGCCGGTCATGTCCGCCAGGTCTTGCATGAACGCCGGACCCGAGCACTCCTCCGGACTCCTGTCGCACGCATCCGGATCCACGATCCCAATCGCGTAAATCTGTACGTCCGACTCGCGCAGGAAGCGCTTCACATCATCTTCGTCGTACCTGCTGTGATTATCGCCCCCATCCGATATGATGAGCAAAGCTTTTCTCGTGTTGCGTGCTCCTTTCATCTCGCTCATTCCCAGGTACACCGCATCGATTAGTGCGGTCATTCCTCCCGCCGGGCTGAACAGCAATTCGTTTTGCAGCTCCTCGATACTGGTCGTGAAAGGCGTCGCCAGTTCCGCGCGATCCGCGAAATCCACCAGGAAAAATTCATCCGCGGGATTCGCCGTTTTGAAAAATTGCACCGCGGCCATGCGCGACTTCGCGATTTTGTCCGCCATGCTTCCGCTGACGTTGAAAACCACGCCGATCGAGATCGGAACGTCGTCTTCCGCGAAGCGCATCACTTGCTGTTCTTTGCCATCTTCGTACACGCGGAAATTGTCCTGCTCCAGCCCCGTCACCAGCCGCCCGTAGGGGTCCGTCACGGTGATATTCACCAGCACTAGGTTCACATCTTTTCTTACCGTGTCTTCGTGGGAAGTCTTATTTTCCGCGGGAGGCTTGTAAATCAGTGGCCCTGTTCCTGAGGTCTGCGCGTAGGCCGGGCCGCACATCGACAGCAAAGCCGCCATCGCGATGATTATCGCGCTTGCGGTTGTCCGTCCCGTGGCCACTCTGGCTGCCTTCATTCAACCCCCTAGGCCGAGGCAGCAGCCGAATCTCTGACGCAAATCTTACCACCGGTCGCCATCAAATCAAGGGGGCAAAGTGTGGATTTTGCAACATCAAAAGACTGTAATCTTCGCGCCGGTACCACTACGTTCGTACTAGCGAGTCCTGTCGCCGCTCGCCTGTGGGCCGCCGTCGGCGCGATGTGGTTCTCGTCTCTGCGCTGGGTTCTTGCCACATCTCTCGAAAAGTGTCAAAGTTTGCAGAGCGGCGCCGCGTTCGCTGCGCGCCGCCACGCATGGCCGCTGATTCAAAGCCGAACGTCATCGTCGTGATTCCCGCGCGGCACGCTTCGTCCCGTTTCCCGGGAAAGCCTCTCGCCCCTATCGCCGGCCGCCCCATGATTCAACACGTCTACGAGCGCGCCAAGCAAAGCCAGCGTGCCTCGCGCGTCGTCGTCGCCACCGACGACGCGCGCATCCGCGCCGCCGTCGAATCCTTCCACGGCGAAGTCGTCATGACCCGCTCCGAGCATCGCACCGGCACCGATCGCCTCGCTGAAGTCGCCGTGCATACCTCTGCGGACATCTACGTCAACCTTCAGGGTGATCTTCCTCTCATTTCGCCCGAGGTCATCGACGCTGTCGTCGACGCCCTCGTCTCCGCCGGAGATCAAGCCCAGATTTCCACCCTCTGTGTCCCCATCACCACGCCGGAAGACATCATGAATCCCAACATCGTCAAAGTGGTCTCCGACTTCGACGGCAACGCCCTCTATTTTTCCCGTGCGCCCATCCCCTGGGTTCGCGACGCCGGTGAGCGCGTCGCCGCGCGCCATTTCAAGCACATCGGCATCTACGCGTTTCGCCGCGACGCTCTTCTCGATTTTCCCGCGCTCCCGCCCGGCGAACTCGAGCGCCTCGAGCAGCTCGAACAGCTTCGCTGGCTGGAAAACGGCTACCGCATCGCCGTGGGCGAAGCCGCCGCGTACGAAGGCGTCGAAGTCGACGTTCCCGCCGACGTTGCGCGCGTCGAAGAGTTCCTCCGCGGCCGCGCCGCCAAGCCCTAGCCGCCCTCCACGCTGCGCCGCATGACACGAAAGCCGCACTTTTTTACACCCTCTGCCTACGGTGTTTTCCGCGCGATTCGCCTTCCATAAATTGTAAGACGCACAATGTGCAAGCCGGACTCTGTCGGGTTTTTACCCCTCCCGCGCTGGGCTCCCCACGTGCTCTTAACGTGCTGTCTTGGTCGCGGCGCTAACCTGCCCACTGCGACCCGCAGTCCAGGAGGCATGGAGAAATGAAGAAAGCGACTTTCGCAGGTATCGCACTTGTAGCCTTCTTGTTCACCTTCATTTGCTTTGTTTCCCCGGCGAACGCCGACCCCGTGTCGTTCGATCTATCAGGAACTTTCCCCAGCGCCTCGGCCCTGGGCAGCATGAATTTTGCCTTCACCTCCACCGGCAGGACCGCCGGAATCCTGACCTCCGACAATGCCCGCGGCTTTGCCTTTGGCTTCAACGGCTCCTTCGTCGGCGATGCCGATGTCTCGCCGTTCCGCATGGACGTCTTTGACTCCTGGCCGGGCATCTCCGACTGGACTTTCCACGGTGGGCAGGATGGCCGAGGGTTCCACTTCGGTTTCCTCTGGAGGTGGGGATGGATTCACGACCGCGACCCCTTCCCCTCACCGTCGCCCACGCCGGAGCCTTCGACCTTGCTCCTGCTTGGGACCGGTCTGGTATGCGTCGGAGTCGGTTTGCGTCGCCGCTCGCTCGCGTCGTGATTTAGCGTAGCGCAAGGGCGCGCGCCGCTCTTGGCTGGGCGTTTTGATTCTTAGGCAAGGGCCTGCTCTTCCCCCCGAGTTCCTTACTCGAAGAGCAGGCCTTTTTTTTGAGCGGATTGCCGCGTCAGGCTAATGCGCGCGCTGCCGCGGCGCCCGCCACAGCCGCGTAAAGGAAAACAGTGCGTAGGCGAAGAGTGCCACCGCCCACAGCATCACGACCCAACGGAAGACCCCGGCGTAGCCCGGTGCTGGCGGGATAGGACGAGTCAGCAAAAGCAGCAGCGACAGAGCCAGTCCGAGAACAGCTTCCACAATCCCCCACGCCGGCGCAGCGTCCCGCGACGCCAGTCGCAGATCGATTTTCCATCCCACCCAAAACCAGAACAGAAAAATGAACGCCTGCATTTCCCAGAAGAGGAAACGCGCCCAATAGCCATGCGTCCAATAGAGCAAGTGATGGCTGATTTGGTACGAGGCAATCGTGTTGAACACGGTGAAGGGAACCACGTTCAAACAATTGAGGAAGAGATACAGGCTCATGCTGTGAGCCAGCAGCCCGCGAAAGAACGCCGGCGACAGGCTAAGGACCAGTATGACGTTCACCACCGCGAGCAGGATTCTCCACGTCCACGTCTTCATGCGTACTCTCCCGCTGTGGACTTTGATCCAGAAATGGCAACGATTGCCTTACGGAGTCGGCCTGGACCAATGTTACGGGCTTGCTCTCACGCCGCGTCACGAGAAAACGCGCTCCGGTAGCGAACGCGTCACCTTGCCGCGTTCTGACCGTTCCTGCGCAGCAGACGGCGTGTGACGCCAAACGGGACTGTGTGGTTTACTGGAAGCCCAAGCCTAGGGCCGTGGGATGCTTCGGTTGATAAAGGCCGACCTCGCCTCCACCGGGGAGCCGCATCTTCGTAATGGCGCCCCATCGCGCTTCCTGTATTTCAGCGCACTTGACGCCTTTCTTCGCCAGCGAAGCCATTTCGGCTTTCAGGTCGTCGCACGTGAAATAGACTTCCTGTGCGCCGCTCTCATCCGACGGATGGACGGCCGCTTCTGCCGGCGGCAATCCGAAGATCAGCCAGCCATGCCCCGCATCCACGGACTTGAAACCGAGGACATCGCGCAAAAATGCTCGGTCCGCCTCGGCGTTCTTGCTGTAAACAATAATGTGCGCGCCAGAGATCATTTTCGTGCTCGTTAGAAACGCTCGCTGAAACAAAGGCACCAAAGGCAGTGAGGGCATGACGTTAGCCCCTGCTGTAGCTCGGGCGCTGCTGCAGTCGCCTGGGGCACCTGCCTTCCGGCGCAACCGCTCCCACTCTCATTGGGTTGCGATTCTATCGCAGGTTCTGGGCTGCAGGCAGTGAGTTAGTTCTGAGCGGTTTGCTACCCGAGACATCATGGATAGGGCTTCTAGGGCTCCTGTCCGCCTTTGTTCCAAGAGAATGCTCTCGCTCGACGGACGCTCAGGCCCAAAAAAAAAGAGCCTCCGGCTTCCCGGAGGCTCTTTTCGTCACCTTAAAACTGACGTCAGTTAACGTTTCGTGGCGTTGTGCTTCTTGTTGTAGATCTGCCGCGATACTTTGTTCTGCTGCTGGTTCACCGCGCGCCGGTCCGCTTGCGTCAATTTTCCGCCGTTGGCCTGGCGCATCCCGCGAGTCTCGCGGTTGATGCCCTGTTCCTTGTTCTCCAGGTTCTTGGTTTCGCCCGCGGTCAGTTGGCCGCTGCGAATGCCCTGCGCGATGCGGTCCTGCTGATTCTGTTTGCGCTGGCCGATTTCGCCTTTGCCGTAGTGCGCGGCATTCGCGTTGTGCTTGTCCTGATAAATGTCCTTGGAGATGTTGTTCTGCCTGTTGTTCAGCTTGGCTCGGTCCGCGGCGGTCAAATGGCCGTCGTCTTCTGAACGCATATTGCTCTCTTCTTTGTTCAGGCCCTGTTCTTTGGATTCCAGGCTTTTCGTTTCGCCGGCAGTCAATTGTCCGCTCTGCACACCGTTGGCGATGCGGTCCTGCTGATCCGTCTTGCGCTGGTTGATGGTCGGCTTGTTTGGCGTACTTGTCGTGCTCGATTGCGTTGTCGGCGCCGTGGAGCTCGTCTGTGGCGGTGCGCTCTGCGCGAAGGCTGCCGGAACACAAAAAGCCGCCACGGCCGCTGCACTCACCAGTAGTATTTTAGTCTTCATGATCGCATCCTCTCTCGGACAGCTTTTTCCCGTGCCGGCCTCGAACTCGGTGGAAACCGTGCACGTACTTGAAACACAAATCCGAAGGGAAAGTTGCATTCAAAACGGGGACGCCCACTCAAAACTTTCTCTTAGTGTACTTTCGCTTTGATTTATCGCCAGGAATTCGAAGTACAGGTATTTCCAAACAATTACGCGTGCCACCGATTGCAGCAGTCGACTGTCTGTAGCGGCGAGCTTTTTGGTTCGTCATCCCGGCGGCGTTCCTCGTCGTGCCATCGCGCCTCAAAATTGCGCTTTGAGTTGTCATTCCCAGCGAGCCCCGATCGGTTTTGTCGGGACGATAAGTCTGCCTGCAGCCTGCCCGCCGTGGTGGGTGGGCAGGGAATCCGCTGTTCGCTTTTCAGAGCTACGGTCGTAGGCCTGCCCGGCGGCACGGCCTTCCGCGGCGCACTCGTGCATCGGGGGAGTTCAATTTCCTTTTCGCGCACGTCTTGCGCGCGATGTAGTCGTGGCCCGTCTCCCGGCTATTCACTTGCCACTCGTCACTGACCACTGACCACTGACCACTGACCACTGGCTCTTCCGATCGCGCGTTTCATCCGCGCGAAGTATTTGCTCCGGCTCATCACTCGTTATTTGTCCCTGTTTTTCGGCCCTGTCAATCATTGACAAGAATGGCCTGGTTCTATAACCCGATTTTGAGCCATTTTTTTGAAATTGGCCTGGTCGCCTCGTTGCGGCGCCGATACGGTTCGCCGGCCACCATGGTCCACAAATTTGAGTTTTTTCTACGGAATTCGCAGATTTCAAAATTCCGTGTGTCCGAAAATCGTCAAAAAAGCTGTTTTTCAATGGACTGCTCTTCCAGGCCAATTTTTGCAATTTTTCATGCGGCGAGCGGCCAATTTGGCCCGGTCTAGTACCCCTGAGGATTCGCCCCGTCTTCGCCTTGGTCAGTTTTGCGCCGACGCGATGCCCAGCGCCTTCATCTTGCGGTAGAGGTGCGTGCGTTCCAGGCCGATGGCCGTCGCCGTCTTGGTCATGTTCCACTGATTTTCTTCGAGCTTGCGCAAAATAAACTCGCGCTCGTACGCCGACCGCGCTTCGTGCAGTGTGGAGAAAGTTTGCTGCACAGTGCGCGGAACGCCGCGAAAAATTTCCGGCGGGAGATGCTGCGGCGCGATTTCCTGCGCGGGACACATGATCACCAGACGCTCAATCAGGTTTTTCAGTTCGCGCACGTTTCCCGGCCACGGATAGCGCATCAGAACTTCAACGGCGGCGGGCGAAAGCTCTTTTGCTTTTTTTCCGTAGGCGCGATTGAACTCGTCGAGAAAATGGCGCGCGAGCACGGGAATATCTTCGATGCGATCGCGCAGCGGCGGAACGGTGAAGGGGATTACGTTCAGCCGGTAAAATAAATCCTCACGAAAAGAATTGTGCGCGATTTCGTCTTCCAGTTTTTTATTTGTGGCGGCGATGACGCGCACGTCGACGGCGACCATATCGCCGGAGCCGATAGGCTCGACGCGCTGCTCTTCGAGCGCGCGCAAGACTTTGGACTGTGTTTTGAGGCTCATGTCGCCGACTTCGTCGAGAAAAAGCGTGCCGCTGTCGGCCTTCTGGAATTTTCCGGTCTTGTCTTCACTCGCGCCGGTGAAGCTGCCTTTGCGATGGCCGAAAAGTTCGGACTCGATCAATTCTTCGGGAATCGCGGCGCAATTCACTTCGACGAATGGATTGCTGCTGCGCGCGCTTTGCGCGTGCAGGGCGCGCGCGACCAGTTCTTTTCCGGTGCCGCTTTCTCCGTAGATAAGGACGCGGCCGTGGGTGGGCGCGGTGAGCGCGATTTGCTGACGCAGCGCTTTCATGGGCACGCTGTCGCCGAGAATCTGATGGCGCTGTTCGAGTTCGGCCCGGAGGCGGCGGTTCTCCTGTTCGAGGCGCAGATAGTGCAGCGCATTTTTCACGGCGAGAACGGTTTTTTCGAGGGAGAGCGGCTTTTCGATGAAATCGAAGGCGCCGAGTTTTGTCGCGCGGACCGCGGTTTCGATTTTTCCGTGGCCGGAGATCATCACGACCATGGGAATCACTTCGCGCTCGTTCAAGCGTTCGAGAGTGGCTAGGCCGTCGATGCCGGGAAGCCAGACGTCGAGAAGAATCAGGTCGAAGGAGCGGCGGTCGACGGCGGCGAGGCACTCTTCGCCTGAAGCGACGGCTTCGACGTCGTAACCTTCGTCGCGCAGAAGCGAGGCGAGGGACTGGCGGATGCCGGACTCGTCGTCGACGATGAGAATGGACGCGGGCATGCGGGAATTAGAATAACGCAGAAGGGCGTGAGGTGCTTGCGTTGATGAAGAGAGGGGCAATGCGCCGCTCGGAGAGTTTTGTGCTTGACAGCGGTACCGACCGGTCGGTATGTTTTAGCGGATCGTCTCGATTGTTCACGAGTTACGCGACGAGAATCTTCGACGAATAGGTCGGCAACGGGGTGTTCAGTTCTTCCATGGAATGGGGGAGCCGTTTCCCAGGTTCGAATGGCGGCGGATGCAGATTTGTAGACTCAAGAAAGGAAAACGACAATGCGAATTGCAACGAGCGTGGGGATTGCCAGCAGAATTGCAGGAGGAGTGCTCGCGTTAGTTGTTTTGCTGAACGTAACTCCGAGCACTCGGGCCCAGGATGCGAAGAGGACCTATCCGAAGATGCTGCCGCTTGAAGAGTATCTGATGGACCGGAATGCGGAAATCGCGCTGGCACGGAGCTCCGCTCCGGCGGCTATTTCCCACGACGCGACAGTGCTGGTTCTCGGGCGGCATGGCTATGAAACGGCGGTGAAGGGTACGAATGGTTTTGTGTGCATGGTGGGGCGGGCCTGGGCGAGCAGCATCGATTTTTTTGACATCTGGGACCCGAAGATGAGAGGGGCGATTTGCGTCAATGCAGCAGCGGCGCGGTCAATCCTGCCGATTGTCAACAAGCTGACGGAAATGACGCTGGCAGGCGCGTATTCTGTAAAAGAGCGTATCGCGGGAATTCAGGAGGCGTACGCGAAAAAAGAATTTCCGCCGGTGCCGGCGACGGGGGCAATGAGCTACATGATGTCGAAGGATGCATACCTTTCGCACCTGGGCAACCACATTTATTGCCATGTGATGTTTTTCTCGCCGGCAAAGAATGACTCTGAATGGGGTGCGAACCAGCCCGACTCGCCCGTTTCTTCCACGTCCTTTTGGTTCCCGGATCCCGACCAACCGGACAGCCCACTGAATCGAGAGCTGCCGCCACTGCGGGTTTTCGTTGTCGCAGTGCCGAAGTGGACCGACGGCAGTCTGGCGTTCACCCACTAGAGCGGGATGGCAACAGCAAGAATCCTAGCAACGACCGAACATACGCGAGAGCGCAACGGGTTCCAGGCAGAGGGCGCGCTGTATCATTAGATTTCTGCTCCTTTGAAGCGTCACGCAGCTCCTTGGAACAAGGCGATTCCTAGCAGTACAATTGCAGCAGTCGTACTTTGTGGCTGCAAAGGACGGATGTGATATGGAGTCGCTCCTGCAGGACCTTCGCTTTGCCTTCCGCACGCTGCGAAAAGCCCCTGCCTTCACCGGATTCGTCATCCTAACCCTCGCGCTGGGCATCGGCGCGACCACGGCGATTTTCACCGTTGTTAACCGAGTCCTTTTGCAGCCGCTGCCCTACCCGGATTCGAACCGCATCGTGGTTCTGGTGCAGCGCTCAGGCTCCGATTCGGACTTTGATGTCTCTATTCCGATGTACGCGATGTGGCGCGGCGAGACGCAGATCCTTGAGGACGCCATGGCCCAACAGGTGGGCATACTGCCAGTCAATCTGCTGGGAGGCGAAGAACCCGAGCAACTACGAGCGATGCGCGTAACCGTAAACTTCTTCGCAATTTCCGGGTATCGGGCGGCGATGGGTCGCACGTTCACGTCGCAAGAGGATGTTCCCGGAGGGCCGCCAGTCGCCGTCATCACTCACGGGCTGTGGCAGAGCCGGTTCGCCTCCGATCCCCACATCGTCGGCAAGACCGTCGATCTCGACAACGTCACGTACACCATAATTGGGATCCTCTCGCCCCTTCCTTCGACGAACGCCGGCATGGTGGATGTGTTTCTTCCTCTGCAGCCCGACCTCAACAGCGAGGCTCAGGTGAATGACTATTTGGCCTGTGGACGGTTGAAGCCGGGAGTCACCTTAGCTCAAGCGGACGCAGCTCTGAAGTTTGTGACCGACCAATTCAGCCGCCGCTATCCCAACATACTCGACCGTGGGGCGGTCTTTGCGGCAGCACCAGTCAAGGACCTTTTCGCGGCGGGCGTCAGGAAAGCACTGCTTTTGTTTCTCGGCGCCGTCGGTTTCGTGCTCCTCATCGCTTGCGCTAACGTCGCAAATCTGTTGCTCGGACGGGAGACAGGAAGGCAGCGCGAGATCGCAATCCGCGTGGCGCTGGGCGCGAGCCGCGGGCGGATCATCCGGCAGATCCTGACCGAAGGCGTGCTCTTGTCGCTCGTGGGAGGCGCCGTAGGCTTGTTCCTCGGTTACGCCAGCGTGCGAGCCCTGCTGGCTCTGAGTCCCCTCCAGCTGCCGTGGACCGGCCAGCACGGGCAGGCGGTCACGCTCGATTGGCGCGTGCTTGTGTTCGCACTGGGGATTTCTGCGCTCGTCGGCGCACTCTCGGGACTCGTGCCCGCAGTCAAGGTTTCGCGCGCGAATCTGGCATCGGCAATGAGAGAAAGCGGCTCGCGCACCGGGGCCGGCCTGCGGCACAACAAGACGCGATCGCTGCTCGTAGTGGTGGAGATGGCGCTCGCAATGGTTTTGCTGGCCGGCGCGGGCCTGCTCATTCGCACATTCCAACAACTGTGCAGCGTGAACCCGGGATTTCAGACGCGCGACGTCCTCACAATGAACATGTCCGTGGCGGGCTCACGATTCGCCAAGACCGCTGCCATGGCGGAACTGACGCGCGAAGGTCAGCAGCGATTGGATAGTCTGCCCGGCGTCGAGATCGCGGCGGCAACTTGCTGCCTGCCCCTCGAGGGCGGCATCGAACTGCCGTTCAACATCGAAGGCCGCGCGCCGACCGTTGCCCAGTGGTCGGGCAGCACGTACTGGCGCAGCATGTCGCCCGGCTATTTCCAAGCCTTCCGTATCCCTCTGTTGCGAGGACGTGCGTTCACAGTGAACGACTCCGGCTCGTCGCAACCTGTCGTCATCATCAACGAAGCGATGGCGAAGCAATTCTGGCCAAAGGGTGGGGAATTGGGAGCCCGCATCATGATTGCGAAAGATGCGGGTCTCCAAGTCGCCGACCCTCCGCGGGAGATCGTAGGCGTAGTGGGCGACGTGCGCGATGTCGGACTCAATTACAAACCAAATCCCACGACGTACGTGCCCGTGGCGCAGCTGGCCGACGCGATGAACGCGCTGGTCAACCGCGCGCTTCCGATGATTTGGGTCATTCGCACGCGGGTCGCGCCGCTTTCCTTGAATCGCGAGATCCAGGAGCAGCTCCGCATCGCGAGCGGCGGCTTACCCGTTGGCCGTCTGCGAACGATGGAGCAGGTCGTGGCGCAGTCCACCGAGCAAAACAGCTTCAATATGACTCTGCTCGTCATCTTCGCGGCGCTGGCGCTGCTGCTCGCCGCAGTCGGCATCTACGGTGTGATTTCGTATTCCGTGACGCAGCGCACACACGAAATCGGTATTCGCATGGTGCTCGGCGCGCAACGCCGCGATGTTTTGCATTTGCTGCTGGGGCAGGGAACGCAACTGGCGTTGCTCGGTGTTGGTATCGGCGTGATTGCCGCATTTGCGCTGACGCGGCTGATGGCCACTTTGCTCTACGGCGTCCGGGCGACGGATCCTCTGACGTTCATCGGCGTTGCCATCTTGCTTACGCTTGTCGCGCTGCTCGCCTGCTATTTCCCCGCGCGCCGCGCGATGGGGGTCGATCCCATGGTGGCGTTAAGACACGAGTGATTTCCAATCCCGTTGCGCCTTGCCCATCATCCAATACCAATTGAGCGCCACTGCGGGTTTTCGTTGTCGCAGTGCCGAAGTGGACCGACGGCAGTCTGGCGTTCACCCACTAGAGCGGGATGGCAACAGCAAGAATCCTAGCAAGAACCGAACATCAATAAAATTCAAGCCGATCCGGCGCTGGGCGCGGCGACTTTGCCAGGGAAGGCGTGGCGAATGGCCCGCGTAAGACCCAACATATCCTTGCGAGCGCGCGGTTGTGACTTATAATCTGCGGCGCGATGGCGCTTCCATCCGGAACAAAACTGGGGCCGTATGAAATTGTAGCGCCGCTGGGCGCGGGCGGGATGGGAGAGGTGTACCGCGCGCGAGACACACGGTTGGGACGCGACGTCGCGATAAAGATCCTGCCCCAGCACTTGACGGAAGTGTCTGACGCGAAGCAACGTTTCGAACGCGAAGCGCGCGCGGTCTCCTCACTGAATCATCCGCACATTTGTACGCTGCACGACATAGGGCATCAGGACGGTACGGATTTTCTGGTGATGGAGTGTCTCGAAGGCGAGACGCTGGCGAAGCGTTTGGCGAAAGGGCCGCTGGCAGGCGCGGAGTTGCTGCGAGTCGCAATCGAGATCGCCGACGCGCTCGAAAAGGCACATCGGCAGGGGGTGGTTCATCGTGATTTGAAGCCCGGCAACGTCATGCTGACCAAATCGGGTGCGAAGCTGATGGATTTCGGGCTGGCAAAATCCGCGATCGAGGGAGTGGCCGGCGCGGCGCCAGCCTCCAGTTTGACCCAGTCGCTCAATCCCGGCGGGCAGAGCCCAACGGAGCCGCTGACGGCGCGCGGAACGGTGCTTGGGACGTTTCAGTACATGTCACCGGAGCAGATGGAAGGAAAAGAAACGGACGCGCGCAGCGATATTTTTTCGTTTGGCGCGGTGCTCTTCGAGATGGCTACGGGTAGGCACGCCTTCGATGGAAAAACCACAGCGAGCGTGATCGCGGCGATTTTGGAGCGCGAGCCTCCGGCGATTTCGCTATTACAGCCAATGTCGCCGCCGGCGCTGGATCGCGTGGTCAAAGTTTGCCTGGCAAAAGATCCGGACGAACGATTCCAGTCGATGCACGACGTGAAGCTGCAACTGGAATGGATTCGCGATGCGGGTTCGCGAGCGGGAGTGCCGGCGCCGGTGGTTGCGCATCGGAAAACGCGTGAGGGAATTGCGTGGGCCGTGGCAGCGCTGATGATGATTGCTGCAGGGGTTTTTGCCAGCGGGTACTTTTTGCGCGCGCCAACGGAAGAGCCTCCGGTTCGCGCATCCATCAAACCATCGGCGAACACGAGCATTACAAGCTACAACGGTGGGACAGCAGGTTTTGCGATTTCGCCTGACGGGCTCCGTTTGACGTACGTAGGCTCGGGGACCGATGGAAGATCCTTGCTGTGGGTCCGGCCGATGGACTCTTTGCAGGCGCAGCCGCTCGACGGTACGGAGGGCGCCAGCATGCCATTCTGGTCGCCCGACAGCCGATTCATCGGATTTTTCGCTGGTGGAAAACTGAAGAAAATCGAGGCGTCAGGAGGGCCGCCTCTGGTGCTTGCCGATGCGCCGGGAGGGCGAGGGGGCACGTGGAATACGGACGGAACAATTCTCTTTGCGCCGTTCTTCAGCACTCCGATTTTTCGGGTATCGGCAGCAGGGGGCGCGGCGACGGCGGTAACAACCCTGAATCGCGGCAATAATGAGTCAACGAACCGGTGGCCGTACTTCCTGCCGGACGGCCGCCACTTTCTTTATCTGGCCGGCAATCCGCTGACGCCAACGACAAACCCCACGAATTCCATCATGGTTGGGTCGCTGGATTCCAAAGAAACGAAATTCCTGTTTCACAGCCATTCGAACGCGATCTACGCATCAGGGCACATTTTGTTTTTGCGGCAGAACACGCTGATGGCGCTGGCATTCGATACGAGGCGCCTGGAAACGACAGGCGATCCCGTTCCGATTGCCGAAGACGTGGAGGACGTTGCGCCACGGGTGCAGGGAAGCTTCTCTGCGTCGATCAACGGGACGCTGGTCTACTTGGAGGCAGCAGGTACTAGCCGACAGCTCCTCTGGTTCGACCGAAGCGGCAAACAAGTTGGAGCCGTGCTGGGAACGGATAGCTATGCTGATCCTCACATTTCGCCTGATGGCAAAGAGCTCGCGTTTGTTCTGGAAGCGCCTTCAACGGACGTCTGGCTCTACGATATCGCGCGAGGCGTGAAGACAAGGTTCACGTTCGGATCGGGTAATGAGTCGCCGAGGTGGTCCAGCGATGGCAGCCGCATTGCATATACGTCCGTCCGCAACGGGGAGTTCGGAATCTATGCAAAACCTTCGGATGGCTCCGGGCATGAAGAAATTCTTGTGCCGCCTGGTCCGGAGCAGACTTACCCGCTGGACTGGTCCCCTGATGGAAAACTGCTTGCGTACTTCCGGTGGGAGCTCAGCACGACGACGCAATCGCAACTGTGGATACTTCCGGTAAAGGACCGGAAGCCGTACATGTTCAGCGAGCTTCAGCAGTCCTCGTCCCCCTCGTACCGTTTTTCGCCGGATGGCAAATGGGTGGCTTACAGCGCGAGTGAATCGGGCCGGGAGGAGGTTTATGTGACGCCATTTCCGGGGCCGGGAGGCAAGTGGCAGGTCTCGACGGAGGGCGGAGCGTTCCCGCAATGGCGACACGATGGGAGCGAGCTCTTCTACATGAGTCTGGACAACAAGCTCATGTCGGCGCAAGTGAAAGAAAAGGGGTCAAGTTTTGTAGTGGGAACGGTGAAGCCGCTTTTTGAAGCGAAGCCGTATTTTGGACTCTTCACGGCGAATCTGTTCGATGTGACGGCAGACGGACAGCGTTTCATCATTCCGCACGATTCGGGGCAGGCGAGTAGAACGATTTCGCTGGTGGTGAACTGGCCAGCGCTGCTGAAAAAGCAATGACACTGCAATCTGGCACAAAGCTAGGGCCGTATGAAATTGCGGGGCCGCTGGGCGCGGGCGGGATGGGCGAGGTGTACCGGGCGCGGGATACGCGGCTGGACCGAACAGTTGCGATCAAGATTTTGAATTCTCAACTGGTGGAGAGCGCCGCGCTACGAGCGCGGTTCGAACGCGAGGCGAGAATCGTTTCTCAGCTTCAGCATCCGAACATCTGCGTGCTGCACGACGTGGGCAGCGATGGCGCGACCGAGTACCTCGTGATGGAGTTTCTGGACGGCGAAACGCTGGCGGAGCGTCTGAAGCGCGGGCCGCTAGTGACGGAGGAACTGCTGAAAATCGCCATTCAGATTGCGGACGCGCTGGAGAAAGCGCATCGGGCTGGCGTGGTGCATCGCGACTTGAAGCCGGGCAATGTGATGCTGACAAAGTCGGGGGCGAAGCTTCTCGATTTTGGATTAGCTAAGCCGGCGACGGCGGGGGCAACGGCGAGTGTTGGCACTGACGCGACGCTCTCCGCCTTAAGTCGTGCTCTAACGCAGACCAGCCCCGCGCCTTCGCCGATCCATTCGCCATTGCCAAGCGCTGCGCTGTCGCAAGCTGGGACGCTGATTGGGACGGTGCAGTACATGTCGCCGGAGCAGATGCAAGGTGTGGAGGCCGATGCGCGCAGCGACATTTTTTCCTTCGGGGCGATGATGTTTGAGATGGCAACCGGCAAGCGGGCGTTCGACGGCAAAACGCAAGCTAGCATCATCGGGAGCATTTTGGCGAACGATCCACCGCTAGTGAGCTCGCTAACGCCAGCCAGCCCGGCTCCTCTCGATCGCGTCGTACGCCTGTGCCTTGCAAAAGATCCCGACGAGCGCTTTCAGTGCGTCCACGATTTGAGACTCGAATTGGAGCGGATTGCAGACACAGCTGCAGTCGCACGCGATGGTGAAAAGGTAAAGACAAAACAGCATTGGCTGCCGTGGGCGGTGGCGGCCACGCTGGCGAGTGCAGCGATCGTTCTCGCAGCCGCCTACACGCAGAAGCTGCGCGCGCCCGCACCGCATGTCGTTACGCTCAATATGCCGGTGACAGATATGGCTTCGCCAACGGTGATGGCGCTCTCGCACAATGGGCGTTACTTTGCGTACTTGGCCCAGAAGGGAGACGCAAGAGTACTGGTGGTGCGCTCCATGGAGACCGGTGCCGTTGAGGATTATGCAGGGATCGATACTTCAGCCCTTGCGTGGTCGCCGGATGATCGCTATCTCTTCTTTGGAACGAAGGGTAAATTCGAGACAGTGGATGTGACAAGCAGCGTGATCAAGGACGTAGCGGCACCGGGGCTAACCGCCTTAGGAGCAGCGTGGATGCCGAACGGGAGCATTCTAGCGGGCGGAATCTCCAAGGGCATCCTGCAAATCAGTCAATCGGGCGCCAGTACCCAGACGGTGATTGAGAGACGGAGCGCCGTCTGCTTTGATCCGGTCATGGTCGATTCCGGACATTTCTTGTTCAGCGATGGCAACGGAGTGACCAGTGCGATCCGTGTCATGCTTAGCACGCTTGACGGAAAATCGGTTCGGGAATTGCCCATTCGCGCTGACAGTCCTGCCGATTATGCAAATGGCTACGTCTTCTTTGCCAATGGCGATGCCTTGATGGCGCAAGCACTCCGAACCGACGGATCGTTGGGCGAACCGGTCAATATTGCCGATCACCTCGCAAGTGAGACCTGGCTGTTTTCGGCTTTCACTATTTCGCAAGAGGGAACCCTCGTTTATGAGAGCGGAACTGGGGGGCCCGAGGAAATGTTGCTGTTGGACCGAACTGGCAGAGCTACCGCGGTGCCGCTAGCCAGTGGTTCATACAACAATCCACGCTTCTCCCCCGATGGCAAACTCATTGTCTATGACCTCTTTGGCCAAAACGGGAATCGCGACGTGTGGATTTATAATCTCGCGCTTCATCAGGCCACACGTTTCTCGCTGGGCGGAAGAAATAGCGATCCCATCTGGTCGCCGGATGGGAAAGAAATCGCATATACGGCGTTCGTCGACGGGAATTATCAGATTGTAGTGCGTCCGGCGAACGGAGCAACCGGCGAACGCGTGCTGGTGAGCAATTCGGTGCCAGTGTTTGCGCGCGACTGGTCTCCGGACGGCCGATTCATGGTCTACGACGAGTTTATGGCCGGATATGTTGCCGCAGCTATCTGGAAGGTCGCCGTTGCCGGCGGCAGCGCGCCTTCGGAGTACATCCCGGAGGACGGATTCTCTAAGGAACAACCTCGAATTTCGCCGGACGGGAAATGGATCGCGTATGTATCCAGTGAACCCGGCCAGGACGAAGTCTATCTGGAATCGTTTCCGGAACGAACCGGCAAGTGGCAAGTTTCGACTGGCGGAGGGATCCAGCCGCGCTGGTCAGGCGATGGGCGGCGGATTTATTTCCTTGCTCCCGACGACAAAGTAATGGCGGCGGATGTGTCGTTCACGGCTTCCGGCCCGCAAGTCATCAAGGTCAGCGAATTGTTTTCCGTGCCGCCTTCGCTCTACCCCGGCGGAAATCCGCTCGACATGACACACGACGGTTCGCACTTTGTGCTCAATGCTCGTCGCGAAGGTACCGGCAATAGCTTGAACGTGCTGCTGAACTGGACGTCGCTGGCAAAGAAGTGAGGGATTTGCGTTGCTGAACGCAGCCACCAAACTGGGGCCGTATGAAATTGCGGGGCCACTGGGCGCGGGCGGGATGGGCGAGGTGTACCGCGCGCGAGATACACGGTTGGGACGCGACGTCGCACTGAAAGTCTTGCCGGAGGGGCTGGCGCGCGACTCCGACCGCCTGCGGCGCTTCGAGCAGGAGGCAAGGGCGGCCAGCGCTCTGAATCATCCCAACATTCTGGCGATTTACGACATCGGCACGCACGATGGCGCTCCGTTCCTGGTGACGGAATTACTCGAAGGCGAGACGCTGCGCGAACGGCTGCAGAATGGCCCGTTGCCGGTGCGCAAAGCGCTGGATATCGCCATGCAAGTCGCGCAAGGCGTTGCCGCTGCGCACGAGAAAGGAATCATTCACCGGGATCTGAAACCGGCGAATATTTTTCTGACCAACGATGGACGCGCGAAGATTTTGGATTTTGGACTGGCGAAGCTGACGCAGCAAGACAACACTTCCCGCATCGGCGAAACGCAATCCCCTACGCGCACCAGCGGAGGGGATGCGCGAACCGAAGCGGGCGTGGTGCTGGGCACGGCGGGGTATATGGCGCCCGAGCAGGTGCGCGGCAAGCCCGCGGACGCGCGCTCGGACATTTTCGCTCTGGGGACGATTCTCTACGAAATGCTTTCGGGCCGGCGAGCATTCGAGAAAGACTCTTCCGCCGACACGATGGCGGCGATCCTGAAAGAAGAGCCTGCCGAACTTTCCGGCGAAGGGAAGAGAATTCCGCCTGCGCTGGAGCGCATGGTGCGGCACTGCTTGGAAAAAAATCCGGCGGAGCGTTTTCAATCCGCGCGTGACTTTGCGTTTAATCTTGCTGCGATCTCGGACGCGTCAGGCAGCAGCGCAACCGGGGCTCCCACAGGAATACAACAAGTTTCGAGTGCCAAGCGCCGCGCGATTTTCGCCACGATTGGAACGGCAGGGCTGGTTGCCGCCTGCATCGTTGCTTATTTTGCGGGCCGCAGCGGCATCACAAACGTGCTGCCCATTTTCAAGCAGATTAGTTTCAACCGCGGGACGATTTTCCAGGCGAGATTCGCTCCCGACGGCCAGTCGGTTTATTACAGCGCCGCGTGGAACGGCCAGCCTCCTCAACTTTATTCTATGGATCCCAACAGTCCGGAATCGCGCCCGCTGGGAGTGGCCAACTCATCGCTCTCTGCTGTTTCGGCGTCTCAACTCGCAATCTCCATCGGCTGCAATCATGTGTTCATCGGTGTCTGCGAAGGCACGCTCGGGACTGTGCCGGTCTCCGGCGGCGCGCCACGCGAGATTGTTGATGATGTAGTTTCTGCAGATTGGCTTCCCGGCGGCAGTGAAATGGCTGCGATTCGCGAGGACAGTGGGGAATTTCGGGTCGAGTTTCCGCTGGGAAAGACGATTTACGAAAGCCAGACCTGGCTGAACTCTCTCCGCGTTTCTCCGCTGGGCGATGCTGTCGCATTTACACAATATTCCACGGATGGCACGGACATCGGCAGGACAATGATTGTAGATAAAAACGGAAAGCAGCTTGCGCGTTCGGAGGAATACGTAAGCGTGGAAGGTCTCGCTTGGGAACCCTCCGGCGACAGGATTTTGTTTGCCGCCTCAAAGAACGGCGGCTGGGCGGATTCCCTCCATGCGCTTACTCTCGACGGCAAGGACAGCGCCGTCCTCACGCTTCCTTGCGTACTGCGCGTGGACGACATTTCTAAGGACGGCCGCATTCTTCTCTCCCAGGACCAATGGCGAAGCCAAATGCAATATCGAGGCGGAAACGATGCGGAAGAACGCGACCTCTCTTGGCTCGACGGAACTACGGTGTCAGACTTATCGGACGGCGGCCAGGAACTGGCCTTCCAGGAGTTCGGCGAAGCAGCTGGCACGGCTCCAATCGCATACGTGCGAAAAGTGCGTGATCCGTCGGCGGTGAAGCTTGGTATCGGCCTTTTTCCTGTCGTGTCGCCGGATGGGAAATGGGCGCTCGGGGGCGGCTATAACCCCCTTCATCTGGCCTTGCTGCCGACTGGCGTTGGACAAGGGCGCTCTCTAGAGACATATGGCCTTCAGCAATTTGAGTGGCAAGGTTGGATGCCTGACGGGAAGTCAATTTATTTCGCTGGGAACGATGGTCATAGCTGGCGCATGTACGTGCAGGATGTTGCCGGCGGAGCGCCACGAGCGATCACTCCTGCGATTGCCGTGAACGCGGCTCAGACTCTCGCGGATCTGGTTTCTCCCGATGGAAAGTTTGTTTTTGCTCGTGACTCGACGGGGAGAAGCGGTCTTTATCCGGTCGTCGGCGGTCAACCGCTGCCCGTTCGGGGACTTTTGCCGGTGGATATTTGGGCGGGTTGGACGAGCGATGGCAAGTCAATCTATGTTTACCAAGACAAAGTAACTCAGTCTGAGGTTTTTCGGCTGGAGCTTGCGACGGGGAAGCGGCAGTTGGTCCGTACGGTGGCTCCGTCAGACACCGCCGGACTGTCGGGTGTGGAAACGTTCAGAATCACGCCGGACGGGAGATCCTATGCGTACACCTACAACCGAGCGCTGTCGACTCTGTACCTCGTGGATGGAGTGAAATGAGGCCGACGACGGTGGACACGCTGGGGCCCTATGAGATCGCCGCGCCCGGTCAGGATTGGGCGCTGGGCTGCGGGGCGGGGACTTCGACGGCGGGTAAACGAATCAAGAAGCGCGCGCCGGAGGGTGTGTTGTCTTCGACGCGAAGCGTGCCGTGATGTTCGGCGATGATGCGGCTGGCGATGGCGAGGCCAAGGCCCGTGCCGCGATCTTTCGTGGAGAAATGCGGCAGGAAGAGCTTGTCTTTGTCTTCGGGCGAGATGCCGTGGCCCGTGTCGGCGACTTCGATTTCGATAGCTTCGCCGTTGCTGGCGAGGCGCGTCGAGACGGAGATGCTACGCAGCTTGGCGCCTTCGAGGGCTTCAGCGGCGTTGTCGACCAGATTGATGATGACGCGGCGGATGAGCTCGGCGTCAGCTCTGACGATGGGGAGCGCGGGGGCGAAATCGCGGTGCAACATGATGCCGTCGAGGCGGCCGTGGAAAACGTCGAGAGCTTGGGAGGCGATGGCGTTGACGTCGGTGGGGGCGAGGCGCGCGGCGGGGAAGCGCGCGAATTGCGAGAATTCGTTGACCAGAGATTCGAGGGTTTGCACTTCGCGCTCGATCAGATGAGCACACTCGGAAACGAGCGGGGGCAAGTCGGAGCGATCTTCGCGGCGGCGCGAGGGCGCGGAGCGTTCGAGATGGCGCAGGAGGCGCTGCGCGGAGAGCTGAATGGGCGTGAGGGGATTTTTGATTTCGTGGGCGATGCGCTGGGCGACTTCCTGCCAAGCGGCGGCTTTTTGCGCGCGGAGGAGCTCGGTGACGTCATCGATAACGACGACGAAGCCGGAATTGGCGCGGCCGGAGCCGAGCGAGCTGACGGTGACGGCGGCGTGATTCAGGCGCCCAGCGGAAGGAATTTCGAGTTCTTGTGAAGCGACGCCCATGCGCGCGGAGCGGCGCATGAGATGGAGAACGCTGCGGGCCGCGTCGCCGCCGAGAAGATCGGCGAGCGAAGTGGCCGAGGCGGCTTGCGGGCCGAACATGGCGACGGCGGCGGAGTTGATGCGATTCACGGCACCATCGGCGTCGAGCGAAAGGACACCGGTAGGAATATTTTCGAGGATGGTTTCCATCAACTTGCGGCGGCGCTCGATTTCCTCAACGGCCTGCTGAAGGCTATTGGTGAAGTCGTCGATCTGCTTGCGCGAGCGGCCGAGCTGGCCGGCCATTTGGTTGAAGGAGTCGACGAGGACGCCGAGCTCGTCGTGGGCGCGCGTGGTGATGCGGTAATCGAGATTGCCGCGGGAGATTTGTTGGGTGGCTTTGGCAAGGGCCTGGATGGGTACGGTGACGCGCTTGGAAAGAAAGAGCGCGACCCACATGGTGGCGAAGAGCAAGAGCAGGGTGATGAGCGCGAGGCCGACAAGAATCTCGCGCTTAAAGACGCGCAGGTTCTGATATTGCGTGGTGTAGGTGAGATTTTCGTTTTGGATGCTCTTGAGGCGATCGAGAAAATCGTTCGGGATGCTGCGACCCACCATGAGCGAGCCAGACTGATAGGGAGTGCGGCCGGAAATGTAGAGTTTGCGGCCAATCTGCCAGACCTCGGAGCCGCTGGGGAGCGTAAGGGCGCGGTGGAATGCCGAGTCAGGAGGATAGGTGGGGACGCTGATTGTCTCCGCGCCGTTGTTATTTGTGATCCAGACGACATCGAATTCCGAGTCAGAGCGGATGGCATAGTGGCGCAGGTCGTGTTTTTTATGCGGAGCGGAGAGCCAGTCGGAGACGCTCCGGGCGAGAGCGTCCAGGCGATCGTGCTCTGCAGCGCTCATTTCGGCGACGAGGCCGCGACTTTGTTCGCTGGCGATTTCGAGAGGCTTGGGGAACCAGATATCCATGGTGCGATTGACAAGCGCATAGCTGAAGAAGAACAGGAAAACGACGGGAAGAAGGGAAACGCCCATGGCGCCAAGGACCATTTTGGTTTTTACGCGCGAACCAAGGATCCCAGCACGGTGCTCGGTCCAGAGGCGAACCAGGTTGCGGACGAGGATGAGTCCAAAGACGAGAAAAGCGATGAAGCTGAAAGTGGAGAGAGAAAACAGAATGATGAAGTCGTTGCTGCTTCGCGGATGAATCGGGGGGTTTAAAGAACCGAGCGTAAAAATGGCGGCGGCCAGCATGGCGAGCAAGAGTCCGCCGAAGCCGAGCCAGAGGCGACGAGTCCAATGCGTATTAGTCATGGCCATGCCTCGCCGAGGCCCTTGCAAATGATGCGCTCAGGGTAAAAAGGAGTGCAAGGGACAGCCGGCGCAGCGCGGTTCGCGAGGGCGGCACCAGTTCTTCCCGACCTGGACGAGCAGCGCATGAAACTCATTGTAACGCGATACGTCACGAGGAAGCGCGGATTCAATCAAGGACCGGAGTTCCTCGTAGGGCACGTCTTCGGGGACGAAGCCGTGGCGGGAGAAGATGCGCTTGGTGTAGGCGTCGACGACGAAGACATCTTTGTGGCCGGCATAAAGAAGGATGGAGTCGGCGGTTTCCGGGCCAATGCCGTGGACGGCGAGGAGCTTTTCGCGCAGTGCGAGTGTGGGGGTGCGGAACATGCGGGTGAGGGAGCCGGAATATTCGGCGCGGAGGAAGCGCACGAAGGCTTTCAGTCTTTTGGCCTTTTGGCGGAAATAGCCAGAGGAGCGGATCAGCGCAGCGAGGCGAGCGGTGGAGACGCGTTCGAGGGCGAGCGGAGCCAGAAGGCGTTCACGGCGAAGATTGGCGATGGCGCGTTCGACGTTGGTCCAAGAGGTGTTTTGGGTGAGGATGGCGCCGACGATGACTTCGAAGGGGGTACGGGCAGGCCACCAGTTTTGTGGGCCGAGGTGGTCGAAGAGGGTTTGGTAATATAATGGCAGGGAATTTGGGGGCGTGGTGACGGGTTGAGGCATGGAAATAGGATGCCTTGGGGTCTCCTTCCGATAGAGAGCTTCCGTACGAAAAACCTCTTGGGACATTACGCAGGTGCGCTTCGCCGCGCACGGGCACGATAACGAGCAAGAAGCGTCCAGTCAAGAAATGGCGGCGCACGAAGGAGCGCCTGTACGAGTGTACAGGTTCCTGTTACAGAACGACTCGGAACGGGAAGCGCAATTCCCAGTTGAGCGCGTGCTAGTGTTGGGACTTCTGTAAGGAAAACGGCGAAGCTTGCGCGCCAGGAGCATGGTGAATGTCGTCGCGCTTAGGTGAAATACTGGTTCGAGACAGCCTGATCTCACAGGATCAGCTGAAGCAGGCGCTCGAGTATCAGAAAAGAGAAGGCGGGCGGCTGGGCACGTGCCTGGTGAAGCTGGGCATCGTGAGCGACGAAGACATCACCGCCGTGCTTTCGCGGCAGTATGGCGTTCCTTCCATCAATTTGAAGTTCTACGAAGTGGATCCCAGCGTCATCAAGCTGATTCCGCAAGAGACCGCGGTGCGCTACCAGATTGTGCCGCTCTCGCGGGTGGGCTCGACGCTGACGATCGCGATGACGGACCCGACGAACGTCTTCGCGATGGACGATATCAAGTTCATGACCGGCTTCAACGTGGAGCCGGTGGTGGCTTCAGAAACGGCGATCGTGGAGGCCATCGGGAAATTCTACGGCGCGGTGGAGAGCGTGGAAGAGCTGGACAAGGTGATGAAGGACCTTGCCGGCGACGACGCGGCGCTGGAGCTGACGCAAGAAGAAGCGGACATGGATTTGGCGTCGCTGGAAAAAGCGGCGGAAGAAGCACCGATCATCAAACTGGTGAACCTGATTCTGACGGACGCGGTGAAGCGAGGAGCGAGCGACATCCACGTGGAGCCTTACGAGAAGGAGTATCGCGTGCGGTTCCGCATCGACGGCGTGATGCAGACAGTGATGTCGCCACCGCTGAAATTGAAGGATGCCATCACCAGCCGCATCAAGATCATGTCGAAATTGGATATCAGCGAGAAGCGGCTGCCGCAAGACGGCCGCATCATGATCAAGTATCAGAAGGACGGAAAGAAGAAAGAGTTGGATTTCCGCGTTTCGACGGTGCCGACGCTCTTCGGCGAAAAAATCGTGATGCGCTTGTTGGACAAGGAAAATCTGCGCCTGGACATGACGAAATTGGGGTTCGAGCAACAGTCGCTGGATAAATTCTTGAAGGCGATTCTGCGGCCGTACGGAATGGTGCTGGTGACCGGGCCCACCGGATCGGGCAAGACGAACACGCTGTATTCGTCGGTGGCACGGTTGAACACGCCAGACACGAACATCATGACCGCGGAAGATCCAGTGGAATTCCAGCTGCCGGGAATCAACCAGGTGCAGATGAAGGAGCAGATCGGGCTGAACTTCGCGTCGGCGCTGCGCGCGTTTTTGCGACAAGACCCCAACATCATTCTGGTCGGCGAAATTCGAGACTTCGAAACGGCGGAAATTGCGGTGAAAGCGGCGCTGACGGGCCATTTGGTGCTGTCGACACTGCACACCAACGATGCGCCGTCGACGATCAGCCGGTTGATGAACATGGGAATCGAGCCATTCCTGGTGGCGACTTCGGTGAACCTGATCGCGGCGCAACGGTTGGTGCGGCGCGTTTGCGCGCAGTGCAAGGAGCCGCTGCAGATTACGCCGCAGGCGCTGGTGGATGCTGGTTACACCCCGGAAGAGGCGAAGAGCACAGTGATACATCACGGGCGCGGCTGCGGGACGTGCAACAACACGGGATACAAGGGGCGGGTGGCGTTATACGAAGTGATGGAAGTGAACGACGATCTGAAGGAACTGATTTTGGTGGGCGCTTCGGCGCTGGAGTTGAAGAAGAAGGCGCTGGAGGGCGGAATGATCACGCTGCGGAAAAGCGGGCTGATCAAAGTGGCGGCGGGAATGACTACGCTGGAAGAAGTGGTGCGCGAAACGGTGTTGTAAAACTGAAGGAGCACAGAAGATGCCGAGTATTCCGCTGAGCGAGTTGCTGAAGAAGATGATCGAGATGGGCGGAAGCGACCTGCATTTGTCGACAAACAGCGCGCCGCGAGTGCGCGTGAACGGACATTTGCGGCCGCTGGACATGCCGGCCTTGACCGCGGCGGACACCAAGGCGCTGGCGTACAGCGTGTTGACGGACGCGCAGAAGCACCGACTGGAGGAAAACCTGGAACTGGACTTTTCGTTCGGGTTGAAGAGCCTGGCGCGTTTTCGGGGAAACATTTTCCATCAGCGCGGCGCGGTCGCGGCGGTGTTCCGAACGATTCCATGGGAGATCAAGAGTTTCGACGCGCTGGGACTGGCTCCGGTGGTGCGGAGCTTGTGCGACAAGCCGCGCGGGCTGGTGTTGGTGACGGGGCCGACGGGCTCGGGAAAGTCCACGACGCTGGCGGCGATGCTGGACAAGATCAACAACGAACGTGAAGAGCACATGATCACGATCGAGGACCCCATCGAGTTTTTGCACAACCACAAGAAGTGCCTGGTGAACCAGCGCGAAGTGCACTCGGACACGCACTCGTTTTCGAATTCGCTGCGCGCGGCGTTGCGCGAAGACCCGGACGTGGTGCTGATCGGCGAAATGCGCGATTTGGAAACGATCGAGTCGGCGCTACGCATCGCGGAAACCGGCCACTTGACGTTCGCGACGCTGCACACGAATTCGGCGGTGTCGACGATCAACCGTATCGTGGACGTTTTTCCGGCGCACCAGCAGCCACAGGTGCGCGCGCAGCTCTCGATGGTGCTGGAAGGGATTCTTTGCCAATCGCTTTTGCCGCGGGTGGACGGAAGAGGGCGGGCCATGGTGATGGAAATCCTGATTCCGAACGCAGCGATCCGCAACCTGATTCGCGAAGACAAAATTCACCAGATTTATTCGGCCATGCAAACGGGCACGGGAACGACGGGAATGCAAACTTTCAATCAGTCTTTAGCGAACGCGTATTTCCAGAAGACCATCAGCATGGAAACAGCGCTTTTGCGGTCATCGAATCCGGATGAGCTGCAGGATCTGATCAATCGCGGAGTCACTTCGCCTTCGATGGCCGGGAAAACGCCGGCGCGGCGGTAGGGCGAGGCAAAAGGAAATAGGAGGCAACGGAGATGCCGGTCTACACATACACCGGGGTGAATCGAGCGGGGACGAAGGTCTCGGGAGAGCGAACCGCGACGACGAAGAGCGAGCTGCAGACCGCTTTGCGTCGAGAGCAGATCAACGTCAGCAAAGTGTCGGAAAAGGGGAAAGAGTTTTCCATTCCGTCCTTTGGCGGCGGGAAGGTGAAGAACAAAGAGCTGGCGGTGTTCACGCGGCAGTTCTCGGTGATGATCGACGCGGGCTTGCCGCTGGTGCAGTGTCTGGAAATTCTCGCGCAGCAGCAGGAGAACAAAACATTCCAGAAGATTCTGACCGGCGTGCGCGGGTCGGTGGAGGGCGGCGCGACGCTGTCGTCCTCGATGAAGCAGTACGAAAAGGTTTTTGACCCACTCTATTACAACATGGTGGAAGCGGGCGAGACAGGCGGTATTCTGGACACCATTCTGCAGCGCCTGTCGACGTACATCGAGAAGAACGTAAAACTGAAGCGCGCGGTGAAGTCGGCGATGATTTACCCGGCGGCAGTGCTGAGCATTGCGGGCGGCGTGATCGCACTGCTGCTGTGGAAAGTGGTGCCGATCTTCGTGACCCTGTTCGCGGGATTAGGAGCGGCGCTGCCACTGCCGACGCGCATCGTGATCGGGCTGAGCAATTTCGTGGGCAGCATTTATGGGTTGCTGATTGTGGTGTTCATCGCCGGCGGCGCCTTCGCGATGAAAGTGTGGTACGGGACGCCGCAGGGACGGCTGGCGATCGACACAGGATTGCTGAAGCTTCCGATTATCGGAATGTTGCTGCGGAAGATCGCGGTGGCGCGATTCACGCGGACGCTCGGGACGCTGATTTCGAGCGGCGTGCCGATCCTGGAAGGACTGGACATCACCGCCAAGACGTCAGGCAACGCGGTGGTGGAGCGCGCGATTCAAAAGACGCGGAAGGCGGTGGAAGCAGGACGTTCACTGGTGGATCCGCTGAAGGAAACGGAAGTGTTTCCGGGGATGGTGACGCAGATGATCGCGGTGGGCGAACAGACCGGTGCGATGGACGCGATGCTGCAGAAGATTGCGGACTTTTACGAGGACGAAGTGGACGCGGCGGTGAAGGATTTGCTGACCTTGATGGAGCCGGTCATGATCATGTTCTTGGGAATCGTGGTCGGCGGCATCGTCATATCGATGTACTTGCCGCTGTTCTCACTGATTGGAAAACTGGCGACGGGGGGCGGCGCCTAAGCGAAGCGTCAAGGTGCCGCATGAAGACCAGGGCGTCAGGATAGGGCGGCCTCCGGTCCGGAGCGAATCGGAGGCCGCAAGGCTTGCAGTTCTTTAGGGCGCAACTGAGATCCCGACTCCAGCGGCGGGTGGGGCGTCACGGATAATCGGGAATGGAACTCACGCAAAACACAACGCAATGGCTGGAATGGCTGGGTCGCGTGCGGTTCCTGGTCATTTCCTTCCTGCTGGCGGTGGTGCTGGCGGTGCACCAGCTCACACCGCTTCTGCTGACACCGAAGTATTTCGTTCCGGAAATTCTGCTTTGGTACCTGTTGGCGACCTGCTTCGTAATTCTGTTGCGATGGATTCCCGAGGCGCGCTGGCACGCGCCGCTGCAAATTGTGGCGGACCTGCTGCTGGTGACAGGATTGGTGTATTCGACGGGCGGGCACGAGAGCTATTTCATCTCGCTGTACGTGGTTGTGATTTTGATGGCCTGCGTGATGCTGGAGCGCCGCAGTGTGTTCCTGGTGGCGGGCGGGGCATTTGCGCTGCTTGGCGGGCTAGTCGAATTGGTGCAATACGGGGTCATCCCGAACACGTCACTGACGACGCCGACACCGCGGGTGCTGGCCTTCAGCGTACTGAGCAATTTGCTGGCGTTTCTGGCAGTGGCGTACCTGGGAAGTCTGCTAGCGCATATGCTGAAGAGCAAGGGAGTGGAGCTCGAAGAAAAGCGCGAAGAGCTGCGCGACCTGCAGGCGTTCAACGAAAACATCATCGAATCGATGCGCGGAGGGCTGATTACCACGGACCTCGAGGGCAAGATTTTGCTGGTGAATCGCGCGGGCGGGGATATCGCAGGGATTTCCAGCGTGGCCTTTCTGGGGAAGCAGATTCGCGAAGTGTTGCCAGGATTCTGGCTGACGGATGCAGACACCGAATCGGGGTTCATGGCGTCGCGGAAGGAAACGGAGATCCACACGCCGACCGGCGAAAAGCGCTTCTTGGGCGTGTCGGTATCTCCGCTGCAAACGGGGCACGATGTGAGCGGATATGTGTTCAGCTTTCAGGATTTGACAGAACTGAAGCGACTCGAGCGCGAAGTGGAAACAAAGAACCGAATGGCGGCGGTCGGACGGCTCTCCGCGGCCATCGCGCATGAGATCCGGCAGCCGCTGACGGCCATGACCGGAGCGCTGAAAGAGCTGGCGCGGCTGGCACCGCTCGACGAAGACGACAAGAAGCTGGTGCAAATCGTGGGGCGGGAATCGGAGCGGCTGAACCAGATCATTACGGACTTTTTAGACTATTCGCGCGACAAGACGTATTCGTTTGCGGAAGCGGACGTGAATGGGCTGATTGACGAAGCCTTGACGCTGATCGAGCGTCAGCAGGGTGCGGCAGGGAAATACCGGATTGAAAGGCAATTTGCCGTGGAGCACGCCCAGGCGAGCGTGGACCGAGACCGAATCAAGCAAGTGATCTGGAACCTTTGCAATAACGCGCTGCGGGCCATGGCCGGCGGCGGCACGTTGACGGTGAAGCTGGACGCAGATGGTGAGTGGGTGCGCATCGGCATTCGTGACACTGGCGTGGGACTGGATGCGCGGCAGGCGGCGAAACTGTTTGAGCCTTTCCAGTCGGGCTTTCCCAAAGGGACCGGTCTGGGCCTGGCGATCGTGTATCAAGTGGTGCAGGCGCACGCGGGGCGAATCCGCGTGGAATCGGAGCAGGGGCGGGGATCGGAATTCATCGTGGAACTGCCGCGTCAGGGCGGTGCAGGATTGAAGGCGACGCATTTCAGTACGAGTTACAGCGAAAAAGCGCAAGCGGCTCTCATGGAGTGAAGAGAGGGAACCATGGCACACATGCTGGTCGTAGATGACGAAAAGTCCATCTGCGAACTAATGGAAATCACGTTCCGGAAGGAAGGGCATCGCGTTGAAGTGGCGAGCAACGGCGAGGCGGCGAAGCGGCGGCTAGAATCGCAGATTTATGACATCGTGATCTCGGACATCCGCATGCCGGATATGAGCGGCGTGGACCTGCTGCGCTATTCGAAGGAAGTATGCGCGGCGACGGTGTTCATTCTGGTCACGGGAGTACCGACGCTGGGGACGGCGATCGAAGCGGTGAACTTTGGCGCCGATCGGTACGTGATCAAAGGAGACAAACTGCTCGATGAGTTGCTGCCAGCGGTGCATCAGGTAGCGGAGGGCCTGAAGCTCAAGAAAGAGGCGGGTATTTTGCGGCGCGAGCTGCGGCGGCTGACCGGGCTGGACAACATCGTCGGGTCAAGTCCGAAGATGCGAGCGATTTTCGAACTGATTCAAACGATTGCACCGCAATCGAGCCGCGTGCTGATTACCGGCGAGAGCGGCACGGGGAAGGAATTGGTGGCGCGGGCCATTCATGAGAACAGCATGCGTGCGAAGGCGCCGTTCATCACCATCAATTGCGGGGCGTTTCCGGAGACGCTGCTGGAGTCGGAGCTGTTTGGATACATGAAGGGAGCGTTCACCGGCGCTAACGACAATCGCGCCGGGCTGTTCCAGGCGGCCGATGGCGGGACGCTGTTCATGGACGAAATCGGGAACATGAGTCCGACGATGCAGGTGAAGCTCTACCGCGTGCTGCAAGAAGGCAAGGTGCGGCCGATCGGAAGCACGGAGGAAACGGACGTGGACGTCCGGGTGATTGCCGCGACGAACAAGGACCTGGAAAAAGAGATCGCCGAAGGGCGCTTCCGCGAGGATTTGTATTACCGGCTGAGCGTGATTCCGGTGCACCTGCCGGCGCTGCGGGAGCGGCGGGAGGACATTCCCTTGCTGGCGCGGCACTTTCTAGAGCGCTTTCGCAACGCCACGGGCAAGAAGATTGAAGGCATCGAACCGAAGGCCATGGAGCGGCTGGAGGCTTATGATTGGCCAGGAAATGTGCGTGAACTGGAGAACACTATCGAGCGAGCGGTGGCGCTGGAAGCGGAGAAGAGAATTTCTCTGGAAGGTCTGCCGGAAAGAATCATCATGTATTACCAGAACCATTTCGCGGAGCGGCAGGTTCCCGAGCAACCCAAGCGGCTCATACCTGAGGGCGGATTGGACCTCGAGAAACATATCGGCGACCTCGAACGAGCGTATTTGCTGGGGGCTCTGGAATGCTCCGGCGGTGTGCGAGTGAGAGCCGCAGAGCTTCTGCACATGACCTACAGGTCGTTTCGGCATTACGCGAAGAAATATGGCATCTAGTGCCGTCTTGGGTCGACGATTTGCGCCAAACCGTGAGCCATTTATTGGCGTTTTTAGCTACGTACGTAGTTTGTAGGTCCCTCCCTGCGAGATTGTCAGCCTCACAGATTGCGTAATAGTCATCTTATCAATAGCCTACGCCTATGGAACCGGGAAGAAAAACACCGCGAGAATTGGCCTCTTACCTGCCTTTTGTAATAGCGCCGGATGCGAAAAAGTTCCAAAAAGGTACGACGATATTCCTAAGGAGATAACATGAAGAGGAATCAGAAGGGCTTTTCGTTGATTGAGTTGTTGATCGTGGTGGCAATCATCCTGATTATC